>JBOFGY010000230.1:0-2215 GCA_051649365.1 Trueperaceae bacterium | reverse complement strand
CAGAGAATCCTGTCTTTTTGGTAGAACGACGACAAAAGCGTGCTGCATTCCTCAAAATCGCTGTCTCACAATTAGACTTGTCTAATGCAAATGTATTAGCCACGGATGTTACTGATTTGAAAAAAGTTTATGCCGATGTAGTTACAGCGATGGCAGTTGGGTCATTTAAGCTACTTTATTGCCTTACAAGACATCTTCACGCTGAGAATATTGTTTTGATGTCGCGTAAGGGCGATGATTACAGCAAAGAACTAGCCGAACTCGAGCAATCTTTAGGTGTAAGTTCCAGCCTACTCACTAACCCGTCTAATGTTTCACGTGAAACAATTTATGGTAATCTCGTAGCAATTGAATTAGTGGGAGGACTCGAGTGTGTAAATACGTGAATATTAGTATAAATTTGAGAATTTCTGCGCAATTTATCAAAGCGGGTTTTCGTTCTCTGTTTTTTATTATGCGTAAAACTAAAAGCCAAGAAGCGAAAACTTATGACCCGTTAGACAACAGTAGGTTGAAACACTCTAACGTAAGGTTGGTTTGAAATCATGCCTATTCTCGGAGTTATAAATCAAAAGGGTGGTGTGGGTAAAACTACTACCGCGATTAACCTGGCCGCTGCCCTAACGTTGTTAAATCGCCGAATTTTGCTTGTAGACTTAGACCCACAGGCAAACGCTAGCAGTGGTATGAGCATTATTGATCCAGCTATAACTGTCTATGACGTATTGATGGGTAAAGCCTCAGCTAGACAAGCAACTGTTGAGTCAAGTCTTCCTAATTTGAAAATTTTGCCTGCAACTTCTGATTTAGCAGGGGCAGCCCTTGATCTTGATGCCACGAGCGACAATATGAAGTTGCTCTCTAAAGCTTTGATGGCTATTCGGCCCAACTATGATTTCATTATTTTAGATTCTCCCCCATCCGTTGGGGCACTGACACTAAACTCTTTAGCTGCTGCTGATAAGCTTGTGATCCCTCTTCAGGCAGAATATTATGCCCTTGAGGGTATTGCTAAAATGGTAGATACAGTAGAACGAGTTAAAGCAAGTCTCAATCCAGACCTCAGCATTTTGGGTATTCTGGTGACAATGTATGATAACCGTACTAAACTTTCTAAAGAAGTCGAAGATAACGTACGAAAACACTTTGGTGATTTAGTCTTTAAGTCTGTGATTCCTAGAAACGTCCGTTTGGCAGAAGCTCCATCTTATGGGCAAAGTGTTTTTGAATTTGCAGCTGAGTCTCAAGGAGCTGAGGCATATAAAGAATTGGCACTGGAGGTGTTAGAACGTGTCAGTCGTTAGACGTAGTGGTTTAGGGCGAGGTTTAGAGGCCCTCTTACCCAAAATAGAAAAAGGTGGAGTTGAACAGGTTAACCTTGGGCAACTCCACGTTTCGCCCTATCAGCCTCGCAAACGCATAGACCCTGAATCTATTGCTGAACTCTCAGCTTCTATTGCTGAGAAAGGTGTTTTACAACCACTGCTGGTGCGCCCGAGCAACCAAGGCTATGAAATTGTGGCAGGTGAACGCCGCTTTAGAGCCGCAAGTCAGGCAGGTCTTAGTTCAGTCCCCGTCATTGTAAAGAATCTTAGTGACCAGGAAACCCTAGAGATTGCTATTATTGAAAACTTGCAACGCGAAGACCTCAACCCTGTTGATGAAGCTTTAGCCTTCAAAAAACTGATGGAATTTGGTCTAAATCAAGAGGATGTTGGCAAAGCCGTCGGTAAAAGTAGAAGTGCTGTAGCAAATACACTAAGACTGCTGCAACTCTCCGAGGGAGCCTTAACTGCGCTCGCGGAAGAAAAAATTAGTGCGGGTCATGCTAGGGCTATACTAGCTTTACCCCAGAAAGATCAAGAATGGGCTTTACGACAAATCTTGGAAAACAACCTTAATGTACGTCAGGCTGAAGCTCTATCCCGTCCAAATGTTACGCCTTTAACACCCAAGGGCGACCCTAATGTTACCTCTTCAGGTTCTAGTAACACACACATTTATAATCAGCTCGAGCAAGATTTAGCCCGTCATGTTGGTTCTCGAGTCAAAATTGTTGGCGAAGATAAAGGACGCTTAGAGCTACACTTTCACTCTCGAGACGAACTCGAGCGCATCTTGTTGCTATTAGGTTATCAAGCGTGATTCTATAAAACGCTCAACACAAAATATATTGTTTCACGTGAAACAAAACCTTACCTAATCATAGGGTAAA
>JBOFGY010000229.1:0-4927 GCA_051649365.1 Trueperaceae bacterium | reverse complement strand
TTTTGGCTTACATAGCAAAAGTCTAAGTCTATTCACGAGTCACTGAACCGCTAGATTTTCCTGAACTTGCAAGGTGTGCTTCGAGGTTGCTATTTACGAAAAGAAAGCTAAGGTTCAAGGTTTTTCGACGTTGCGGTTGTCCTGGAGCGTTCGACTGTGAGAGGTTGGATAAAAGCCTAATATAATGGAAACAATAAAATACACAAACTATAAAAATCCAAAAAACGTACCCTCTCGAAACGCATCTCTACTTTAAGCTTTTTTAACAATACATTTTGATAGCAAGACCTTTCGAGAGCCAGCTTTTCTAGAAACTATCTCAAAAGTCATTTTGATGCAGAATCTGTCAATGAAATGAATAATGTTTCAGAATTTATCGGGTTATTTGAAAGAAAATCTCATAATTATGACTTTTGAGATGGGATCTACACTAACTATGTTTATTTTTTAGGCTCTAACTGGTCGCCAGTCTAACTTTGCTTTACGACCCTTGACACTGCTTACAGGACGATAAATAGTTAACTCGCTTAACTCACCAACAATAACATCTTGACCCTGGGTAAGCCACGCATGACCTTCATATCGCTCGGCTTTTTTGGCAACACCAACATGTAATTTGCTGTCATAACCATAACGGGCTAACAGAACCTTGGTCGCCAAAGCTTCCACGAGAGAACTTGTCTTTGGTAAAAGACGTGTTGCTGTTTGAATAGCCCAAATGAGTTGGTAAATTGGAGCATAGTGCGTACTGCTACGCTGCACGAAAACGCGGTGATAGGTCTCAACAGCTTGGGCAGGATTTAACCAAGCACTAAAACGAATACTTAAAACAAGCCAAACGGCCTTAAAAACTAACCGCTTCTCCCGACGCGGCAAAGTGCGTAAAACTCCATGTCGAATAACCATAAAAATCTCTCCTTCCTAGTACTGCTTCTTTCCCTTAGCCTTGCTTTCCACAAAGCCTGTTGCTTCTTGTATGGCATTACGCCACTCTTCCGCTATTAAGATTAGCAGTCAAATAGGTGGGTTCCTTGTGCATTCGTCACACCCGAAAAGTGAGATGAATTTTTCCCGCATATACTCGAGCTAATTCAGAACTAAAATATATGCGTGTTAAGATAGCCAAACTAAGCGGAAAACCTACGGAGAGTGATTTGCTAAAATCGGGAATGATTCGCTAAAATTAGTTAGAAAGGTTACCCAAATGATACTTGCTTTAGACCAAGGAACCACAAGCTCGAGGGCTATCCTTTTTGATGAACGCGGTCTTCCTATCGCCACCGCGCAAAAGGAATTTCCCCAAGTTTACCCGCAAAATGCTTGGGTAGAACATGACCCTAACGACATTTGGGGCTCGCAATCTGGTGTAGCCGCCGAAGTCCTTGCTAAGGCCAACATAACCCCAAACGACGTAAAGGCTATTGGGATTACTAATCAACGTGAGACAACGCTGGTATGGAATAAAAAAACAGGTAAGCCCGTTTATAACGCGGTTGTATGGCAAGACCGGCGCACAGCTAAATTTATTGATGAACTCAAAATACAAGGCTTGACAGAACTCTTTCAGCAAAAAACAGGGCTTATTTTAGATGCCTACTTTTCAGGAAGTAAGGTACGCTGGATACTAGATAATGTACCTAACGCTCGTCAGCAGGCCGAGAATGGTGAACTTGCCTTCGGCACGGTGGATACATGGCTTCTCTATAAACTAACAGGTGGGCGTGTCCACATTACAGATGTATCGAATGCTAGCCGCACACTTTTGTTTAATATTCATAGCCTCGAGTGGGACGACGAACTTCTAAACATTCTTCAGGTTCCCCGCGCCATGCTACCCGAGGTGCGCTCATCTTCAGAGATTTATGGTGAGAGCGAGCGCGGCATTCTAGGGGGTAATATCCCTATCGCGGGCATCGCAGGTGACCAACACGCCGCGACCTTCGGGCAGGTTTGTTTTAGCAAAGGCCAAGCCAAAAACACCTATGGTACAGGTTGTTTTCTCATGCTCAACACGGGTGAAAGCCCTACCGTCTCGAAAAATAAACTCTTAACTACTGTTGCTTGGCAAGAAACCACGACCAATTATGCCCTCGAGGGCAGCATCTTTATTGCCGGTGCTGTCGTGCAATGGCTGCGCGATGGTCTAGGGATTATTCGCTATTCTGAAGACGTGGAAAAGTTAGCACGGAGCGTTCCTGACAATGGTGGTGTTTATCTCGTACCGGCCTTCGCGGGACTTGGTGCACCCCACTGGGACCAATACGCACGGGGCAACATTATTGGGCTTACACGCGGTAGCAACGCTGGGCATATTGCTAGGGCTGCGCTCGAGGCCATTGCCTACCAAGTCACCGATGTTGTTAAAGCGATGGAAGCCGATTGCGGTTTTACCTTGTCGGAACTGCGTGTAGACGGCGGAGCTTCTCGCAACGACCTTATGATGCAATTCCAAGCAGATATGCTAGGTGTTCCCGTCGTGCGTCCAAAGGTAACCGAAACCACAGCACTTGGTGCAGCGTACCTGGCAGGCTTAGCCGTAGGTTACTATCCAGACCGTGAAACGATTGCCAAACAATGGGCGGTTGATGAACACTTTGTACCTAGGATGAAACCCACGGAACGCAACGCACTACTACACGATTGGCATCGAGCTTTAGAGCGGTCAAAGAGTTGGGCCGAAGGTTAAGCTAGTCTCAGCACAGCCTTCCAACAAGTTAGCTTGTCAAAGTTAAGGATGATTTGCATAAATACCTAAGGATTAGAAAACGCAGGTAATAGAGAACACAGTATGAAGAACAAACAACCTGAAACGCTGAAGTGCTAAGGAGAACCATGAACCGAGAACACAACATTGAGTCCCTCACAAAAAACACCTTTGACATCCTCGTGATTGGTGGTGGCGCGACAGGAGCAGGTGTTGCTCTAGACGCTGCTACACGTGGGCTCAAGGTGGCCTTAGTCGAGCGCGATGATTTTTCAGCAGGAACCTCGAGTCGCAGTACGAAACTCATTCACGGCGGCGTGCGCTACTTAGAACAAGCCGTGAAAAAATTTGACCGCACGCAATTTAACTTAGTCCGCGATGCACTCCACGAACGAGCCACACTCATTAAAATTGCACCGCACCTCGCCAAACCACTGCCGCTTGTTACTCCGCTTTACAACTGGATTGAAGTCCCTTATTACATGACCGGTCTCAAAATGTATGACTGGCTCGCAGGCACAACAAATCTTCACCCGAGCCGCTTTGTAGATACGACGGAAGCACTGAACCGCTTTCCGATGCTCAAGAAAGAAGGCTTGCGTGGTGGTGTTGTCTATTATGATGGACAATTTGACGACGCACGTATGAACGTAGCGATTGCACTCACGGCCGCCGAACAAGGTGCCAACGTTGCCAATCACGTCGAAGTGACAGGTCTCTTAAAGACGAACAGCAAACTTTCGGGTGCAGCCCTACGTGACACACTGACCGGTGCTACTTGGGAGCTGAAGGCAAAGGTTATCGTCAACGCAACAGGCCCCTTCAGCGACGCGATTCGCCACATGGATGACCCTAATGCACCCAAGATGCTCTCAGCAAGCTCTGGCGCGCACGTTGTTTTAGATAAACGTTTTTCACCACCTGAAACGGGCTTACTGATTCCACAAACCGAAGACGGGCGCGTGCTGTTTTTACTTCCTTGGCTTGGCCATACTTTAGTTGGCACAACCGATAATCCTGCTGAGATTGAAACCCATCCCAAAGCCACCGAAGATGATATCGCTTATATATTGCGCCACGTCGAAAAGTATTTTTCCATTCCCGTGTCCAGAGCTGATGTTAAAGCCGCTTGGTCGGGACTTCGCCCACTCGTAGCAAATATCAATGCCGCAGATACTGCTAAGCTCTCGAGAGACCACGTCATTAATATCAGCGATGCAGGACTCTTAACCATTGCGGGTGGTAAATGGACGACCTACCGGAAAATGTCGTTAGACGCTGTTACTGAAGCCGTCAAACTGGGCAGTCTTAGTGCTGGTCCCTCACGCACGGAGAGGGTTAAACTCATTGGCGGACGCAACTTTAAGCCCAGTGGTGCTGGGCAGTTAGAAGAAAGCTACGGCGTTGACCACGACGTGAGCAGCTACCTTAACCGCGCTTACGGCGACCAAGCAGAACACGTCGCTAAACTTGCGAAGGAGGGTTACGGCGCACGCCTCGCTGAGGGTCATGCTTATCTCGAGGCTGAAGTCCTTTACGGTGCGAGAGCAGAGGGCGCACGCTCGACCACAGATATTCTGGCACGGCGCACACGGTTAGCTTTCTTAGATACAGAAGGCGCGAAAAAAGCGGTGACCCGAGTCTCGGACTTGCTCGCTAAAGAACTAGGCTGGACAAGCGAACAAGCCAGTAATGACGTGACTGAAGCTAAAGCATATATTAGCTAAGACCAACGACAGACAACGGATGATACTTCCAGTGTTATCGCCATCCCTATCATTTTCGGTTGACGCTGCATAGCCAAACTACTTATACTATTGAGCGCAATGCCGTGATGGCGGAATCGGTAGACGCTACAGACTTAAAATCTGTTGTCCGTAAGGACGTGCGGGTTCAAGTCCCGCTCTCGGCACCACTGTCTAGGACGAGAAAACTCGAGTTTTGAGGTTATGAACTTCAACTCGAGTTTCCTTTTTTTCGACTTTTTTTGCACGAAATCTGCACAAAATTAAAAATTCAGATTCTTTAACACTTCCCCTGCATAAGAATCCTCGTATATATGTATTACCTCACACAATACAGGGCAACCGCAACGTCGAAAAACCTTGAACCTTAGCTTTCTTTTCGTAAATAGCAACCTCGAAGCACACCTTGCAAGTTCAGGAAAATCTAGCGGTTCAGTGACTCGTGAATAGACTTAGACTTTTGCTATGTAAGCCAAAA
>JBOFGY010000228.1:0-4820 GCA_051649365.1 Trueperaceae bacterium | reverse complement strand
ACTCGCTTATGTGGACCCAGGCTACACAGGGGATGAAGCCAAAAAAGCAGCCGAAAAACAGGGCAAACAGGGCATCAAGCTCGGAGTCGTCAAACTTGCTGAGACACGTCAAGGCTTTGTTCTCTTGCCTAAACGCTGGGTCGTCGAACACTCTTTCGCTTGGACAGCACGGTTTTGTCGGCTGCCTCGTGATGACGAACGGCTTCCAGAAACGCTAGCAGATCTACACTTTCTAGCTTTCACTGTTGTCCTGCTTAAACGCTTTACTGACCTCATGGCAAGTTCTTAAAGTCCATAACCCGCTCTAGAGCAAAGTAACCACATTCTTAGCTTTTAGCTATCAGATAAGGATTTAGTTTTTGCTGACGGCTAATAGATGATGGCTGACGGCTAACTATCCATCTTTCGGTTGATACACACTCATAAAAACTACGTTAGACTACAAAACGGAGGTTTTCCATGACCATCATCGTCTTAGTCATCCTCATTGCCTTAGCCGTTTTTGTGGTTTCGATTTACAACCGCATCATCTCTTTAGAGAACCGTGTAGGCAATGCCTGGAGCCAGATAGACGTACAACTCAAAAAGCGTAACGACTTAGTACCCAATTTAGTTGAGACTGTCAAAGGTTACGCCGCACACGAAAAAGGAATTTTTGAAGAAGTCGCCAAAGCCCGCCAAACTATGATGAACGCCAAAGGTGTAGCAGAATCCGCACAAGCCGCTAACGCTATGGAAGGCGCACTCGGTAGACTTTTTGCCATCGCAGAAAACTACCCTCAGCTTAAAGCCAGTGATAACTTCAGGGTTTTACAAGAAGAACTCTCCGCTATTGAAAATAAAATTGCTTACGCGCGTCAGTTTTATAATGACGCAGTACTGCAATACAATAATTCGATTGAAACTGTCCCTGGCGTTTTACTGGCAGGCCCTATGGGCAAGAAAGAGCAAACCTTTCTCGAGATTCCCGAAACCGAGCGGCAAGCACCGAAGGTGTCGTTTGGCGCACCGAGTCAAAGCTAAACCCAAGATTCTAAGGTTAAAGATTGAGGATTCAAGATTGATTTGAGTTTAATCTTTAACCTTGAATCTTCAATCTTTAATCCGTATGGATACCAATCAACAACTCCCTAATATCATCACCGACAAAGCCACCGGTCAGCGTATCAACTTGCTTGATTGGAAAGCTGCTAACGTACGCTCGTCGTATGTGTTGGGGTTTTTTGTCTTTGTATTTTTTGGACTCATTGGTTATTTACTTTCTGTAGCCATTGACCCGAGTGCAGCCATCATGTTTGTAGCTATTGCCCTCGGGGTTGCAGCTTTTCAAAACATTGTGGGGTTTTGGTTTTCAGATCAGATTGCACTGGCAGCCTCTGGCGCGAGACCCGCTAACAAAGAAGAGAATCGCTATTTAGTCAATATTACCGAAGCTGTTGCCATTGGTGCGGGTGCACCCACGCCCAAAATTTATGTCATAGATTCATCGGCACCCAATGCTTTTGCTACAGGGCGCAATCCAAAAAATGGCACGATTGCGGTGAGCACAGGTTTATTACACATGCTCGACAGGCAAGAACTCGAGGGCGTGATCGCGCACGAGATGGCACACATCAAAAACTTTGACATTCTCTTTATGACAATGTTAGCAGCAACTGTTGGCGCGATTATCGTACTGCGTGACCTCATCACGCACGGTTGGCGTTACAGCAGTTTGGGCAGAAGTGAACGGCGCAGTGACCGTGACAGTGGTGGTGGACAAGCCCAAGCAATTGCTTATTTACTCCTCATTGTTTTACTGATTCTCGCCCCAATTTTAACCACATTACTTAGACTTGCTGTAAGCCGCAAACGCGAATATTTAGCAGATGCCACCGGTGCTTACATTACACGCAATCCTGAAGGGCTTGCACGAGCTTTGGAAAAACTACGTGACTACAGTGGTCAAAAACTGGATGTGTCAGAGGGCGTACAACACATGTTCTTTACCAACCCTGTTAAAAATCTAAATGCGAACGCCATGTTCGCAACCCACCCACCCATCCAGGAACGCATTGACCGCCTTAGAAGGATGTAATGAAACAAGTTGTCAGCGCATTTCTTTATAACGCGCAAGGGCAAGTTCTTTTGCAACAGCGCGATGATAAGCCGAACATTGCTTTCCCCGGATACTGGGGCTTATTTGGTGGCGGCGTTGAGAAAGGCGAAACTCTTGAAGAAGCATTCGATAGAGAAGTCTGGGAAGAGCTCGAGTACCATGTCACCCAAAAAGACTTATGGCTCATTGCCAAAGAAGCGAGAGCGCACTTTTATATTTTTCTCGTGCCTATTGATGTGACTCTCGAAAAACTCAAACTCAATGAAGGTCAGGGCTTTGGCTTTTTCGAGACTAAAAACGCACTGGCAACCTTAAAGCTTCCACCTGTAACGCGGTTTGTACTCGAGGCTCACCACCACTTAATGCCTTTGAGAAAAACTCCCGCAAGTAACAAGCAGATTTCTGGTGCTGTCCTTTACAATGCACAAGGACATGTTCTGTTGCAACACCGTGAGAACAGAGCAGGCATCTTAAGTCCAGGAACATGGGATATTTTTGGCGGTCATGCAGAAGGAAACGAAACCCCCGAAGAAACTTTAGTGCGGGAGTTGTGGGAAGAACTCGAGTACAGGCCAACACGACAAGACTTATGGCTGGTTACACCAGCAGCTTACGGAACCTTCTACGATTTCCTCGTACCGCTCGATGTGCCACTCGAGCACCTTAAACTTAAGGAAGGACAAGGATTTGGATTTTTTAGTGTCCCAGAAGCATTGGAAACGCTCGAGTCCTCCGAGGGAACGAGGGCAATTCTTCAAACCTTCGAGCATTATCAACATTACCAAAAACTAATCTAAATTAGCCCAATACATCCAAATTAGCCCAACACATCCAACGCTTCTTCATCCGTCACTTTCTCATTCATCTCCTTGCGCCTCGTCGCCCACGATGGAAACGGAAAGTTAATCATCATCGGTGTTGGCACATCAGGCTGATGCACGATCATCGTACCTGGTGCCAAAATTGTGGCACGGTTTCTAAACGAGCCTGGCATGAAACGGTACTCAGGTCGCTCACACTCCGCAGCATCCAAACGACCTACAATTCGCACAGCCGCGTTTCCTACTACGCGCCGTTCAACTTCGGAAGCAGTTTGCTGTGCGCCAATTAAAATAATGCCAAGACTGCGCCCACGCTCGGCAATATCGAGTAAAATATCTTTAATGGGACTATCCCCTTCAGAAGGTGCGTATTTATTCAGCTCATCTAGAACAATAAAAAGTTGACCTTCTACTTTTCGGGCTTCGCGTTCTTCAAAAATTTGCTTGAGCAATACACCTACGACGAACATTTGTGCTAGAGGTGCTAAGTTGTGAATATCAACAACGTGAACTTGCTCTTTACTATTTAGAATTTCGAGCTTTGCCCTATTGAACGCAGCCTTAGGTAAATCACCACGCACGAGTTTACGAATGTACTTACTCGCACCACGTAAACGGCGGATGAAGGCCTCGCGGGTCGCTTTGGCTTGCTGCGCTGTCCAAAGTGGGTCACCTTTACCTTCTTCTTCTTCGCTTTGACCCTTGGTGAGTAGTTTGTACTCGAGATAATCCACGAGTTCATGAAAGGTTTTAAGTTTGGGTCTACCCTTCGCCCTTTGACCAAGTTCTTCATAATCAATACTTTCATCAATGACGGGTGGCAGTGGCGCAGCTTGCAACTTAAAATCTACATCGCCTTCTTCAATTTCCAAATCTGGGCCACGCTGAGCTTCGGCAAGTTTGAAAATTTTTTCCTCGAGATGCCCTACTAAAAACCCAAGATTCGTCATGGCATCCCGCTCTGTAAGTACGAAGGGTAGCATCCGACCTTTGGCAAACTCGTGCAGCGTCCAGAGATAAGGCAACACACCCTCACGCGAATTGACATCAGGCATGAGGTTTTCACCCTCGCGGGCTGGCGCATGAAGGGCAACACTCTTAAACTCGGTGCTTGGCAAATCGCAAAGCTGGTAACGGGTTTTTGCACTACCGCGTTTTTTCTGCCACTTTCCTTCTTCTTCAACAAAGTTCTTGTTGGGCTTGTCCAGGAACAGCAAGTCCTCACCTTTAACGTTAAAGATGATCGCTTTTGTTGTTTGCGGATAGGGCAAGAGCTGTTTTTTCTTCTCGTCTTTTTTGTTTTTCGCATTGAAAATGCTGTAGAGCAAAAAGAGTGCGTAACTTGTTTTTGTGGCAATCCCAGAAATACCCGAGATGTTGATGTGTGCGCCTTTTGTACCGTTGATAAAGTCGTAGTTTAAGAAAGCCACTTCGCCGTTTCGCAAAATACCCGCAGGCAGTGGCACATCCATATTGTCTAGGTAGAGGGCTTTCTCGAGCGCACCACCTTCTGCCATATACACAGTGTCCCCTGGTGCAGGCGGAATAAAATCTTCTGGCTCTACCCGCGTCACGAGAACGTGAGCCGCGTAAGTGACATTGGCGGGCATGAGTCCACCAACAACAAGTTCCGTATCACCCTCAAACTGCACGCCTTCATAACGGCGGCGCACCTCATCCACCACGCCATAAAAGCGCACGGCTTCACCATTTTGCGTAGGGTCGGGAACAGCAATATACACAATGTCATCAAGTTGAACTTTGGTTTTGTCACTAACCGCAAACCAGAATTGTAAGGGTGTGGCATCTTCAGTACCGAGGATCATACCGATAAATGGACTAGACATGAAGATAGTATATAGCTGTCAGCTTTCAGCCGTCAGCTATCAGCAAAAACGAAC
>JBOFGY010000227.1:0-3265 GCA_051649365.1 Trueperaceae bacterium | reverse complement strand
TTGACAAACGCATCAGGTGACATACCTGCTTTGGTTTCAAAATCACGTTTTGTCGTTTCGCTAAAGTGACGCTTCTTCGCCTGAAGTTTTGCCAAGAGTTGGTCGCGCACCAAACTTTTTTCATCCTCTTGCGAAACATGGGTAAGCTCGGCGATAAGCTGCGAGAAACTGAGTTTAGGATTCACCACCACAGGCTGCATCGCAGTGATGGCTTGCAGAGCTTCATAAATCTGCACCGCATCAAACACACGAAAAGTCTCTTTACCAATCTCATCACAAAGCCGCGTGGCGCGTCCCAGCATCTGGTCAAAGAGGATACGGCTATTCACACGCCGCAAAAAAACGAGATTACAAATCTCGGGAACATCTATCCCTGTCGTGAGCAAATCTACTGTGACCGCAACCGTTGGGAGGCGTTCGTTTTTATACCGTCTGATAAGCTGCAAAGGTTTATCGGCACTGCCCGTTATTTTAATTACTGCGTCATCGTCTACACTGCCGTACTGTTCGGCAAAAGCCTCTTTGAGCAGCTTCACCACGAGGTCGGCGTGGGTGTCATTCACACAAAAGATAAGCGTTTTCTCGTTGCCGTTTGGGTCAAGTTCTTTTGCCAGATACTCACACACGACTTTGTTAAACGATTCGGTGATGACCTTGCGGTTAAAAGATTCGACCTCGAGCGTTAATTCATCAGGAGTATTGAAGAGTTTGATTTGACTTTCTTTAGGATCATAAACTTTGACTGCTGCACCTTTCGCCCAGGTCATGCCATTTTGGGAGAGTTCAGTCTGAATTTGAATCGGTGGCTCGTGGTCAATCAGGTAGCCATCAATCACCGCTTCACGGTAGGAATAGGTATAAATGGGCGCACCAAAAATCTGTGTGGTGTGTAGGGCGGGTGTCGCTGTGAGTCCAATTTTTACTGCATCAAAATACTCGAGGACGCGCCGATACTTCGAGATGTAGTCATCAAAGCCTCTAAACCCTAACTCTGTTTCAGAGAGTTCGCGGTCAAGGAGATAACCCCTGTGACATTCATCCACAATGATGCAGTCGTATTGGTCAACCGTTGGTGCGGGCGCATCGTCGCCAGGGTAAAGAACGCGGTGAACCATGCCTTGGACGGTGGCAATATGCACGGCGGTGTCAGAGTCTGGTGACTGATCCTCGAGTTCCTTGATACCAAAAATATCTGCGAAGGTTTGCAGGTTTTCCATGCGTGTATCTTTGAAAGCGTTCGCCGCTTGTTCACCAAGGGCAGAGCGGTCAACAAGAAAGAGAATCCTTTTGAAACGCTGGGTTTTGAGCAGGCGGTAAATCAGGGCGATACAGGTTTTGGTTTTCCCCGTACCTGTCGCCATCGCCAAAAGCATCTCACGAAGCCCCTGAGCCATCCCACCTTCAACCGCGCGAATGGCTTGCTGCTGGTAAGCGCGAAGTTGAAAACCGTAGTTGAATCCTTCCCGTGCTAATTGCTCATCAGCCTTTTGCGTGTCGAGCTTGAGAAGATTGGTTAGGCCCTCGGGGTTATACCAACCATCCAGAGCACGTCCGTGATTGTCGGGGCGGCGCACGTCACAAAACCAAACCCCACTTTTGGTAGCAAGCTGTTTCAAATAAGCGCGGCCATTCGTAGAAAAAGTAAAGGGGATTTGGTGCTCACCCCACGGCCCGCCTGTTGGCGGCGTGAGGTCAGGAACCTTTATGTCATCCATGCGAAACGTGCGGCTGTAGCGTTTGGCTTGTTGCAAGGCAGAAGACACATCAACGTTATTGCGCTTTGCCTCAACCGTTGCTAAGGGTGTGAGGCCAACAAACAATACATAGTCAGCAGGGCCGCTGTTGGTGGGCCACTCGGCAATGGCGCGGTTTTTGCCTTTTTCGGGTCGTGCGCCTTTGGTGTACGTGAGCGTTTGCGAATCCACCTCCCAACCTGCTTGTCTAAGTTGCTCGTCAATAAGTTTTCGCGTATCTGCCTCGTCTAAATAAACTGCGCTGGCAGCTTTGTTGGCTGCGTCAACGTAAGCATTAAACGAAGCCTTGGGCAAGGTGGCGGTGACGTGTTGTTGCTGGGTCAGTTTTTGCTCGAGGGCCGCCTTTGCTGTTTCGGTCTCGAGGGCCATCTGCTCCCAAAAGGCGTGCTCACTCTGAGCAGTTTTAAGCTGTGTTTCTATTACGCCAAGTTGCTGAATTGTTTCTTGGTGAGAGGCTTGGAAGGACTCGAGGGCTTTTTGCAGCTTATCTAGTTCTTCCTTTAATTCAGCACTTTCATCCTTGGGTGGCGTGGGCGGAATAAACGGCCCCGACTTAAAACCTGGGTCTTTGAACGTGCGGTGAAACCAAATGCCTAACTGCCAGCAAATTTTGAGGATGCCTAAGGCTTTGTTGTGGTCGCCTTTTATCTCGTGGTTGGCTTCGTTGCCTGCTCGTCTCACTTCAGAAAATAGCCTGGCTACTTCGCGGGGCAAAATACCTTGGTCTTGGAGGCGGCGTAACAATTCATATTGGGTTTCTTCGACTGACACATAGAGTCCGACCTGTGTGGCAATCAACTGAGCGAGTAGCTCGGTGAGTTGTCGCAGCTTGAGCAGGGATGTATTAGGATCATCCGCAAAATAACGCTCTGCCAGCATTCCCAAACGCAAAAGCTGTTCATCGTGATCTTGAAGGCAAATAAAATTAGTCGCTAAACGTTTCATTCGTGCTTTCAAAATTTTACGATGGTTAACGTTCTACTCGCTACAAGCACCGGTAAAGATGTGAGAAATTACGCCCCAAAATGATGTGATGCAGATTGTTGTTTGGTAGTTATGCTGACGGCAATCACAACATCAAATGACTTTAATCTACTGAAAACGATGCTCTGTGGCTGCCACCTGGCTGCCGTTGGAGCAAAAAAGAACCCCAGACGAGCCTTTTTCATCTGGAGCTTTCCCGTCTTGGACGGTGTTTCTTGTGGTGAGCGACCGCGGAGTTGAACCGCGGACCTTATCCTTATCAGGGATACGCTCTAACCAACTGAGCTAGTCGCTCGCACCTCACTATCCAAAGCACCTTTGGACGCTCGAGAGCGGAGAAAAGAGTATCACAAATTTAAGCTTAGGGTCAAGGTTCGAGAAAACAATTGAGACACCCCTAAAAAACGGTTGAGGGGATAAGAAAAGGGTAAATATAGGTTTATGGAGACCAATACTTACCCAAGGAGCAGTATAGCGACAAAAATATGTGAGAGATGCAAAAGTACGAGGATTGAAAGTGGTGGTTA
>JBOFGY010000226.1:0-11491 GCA_051649365.1 Trueperaceae bacterium | reverse complement strand
GGTGGGTCAGGATTTGTGGGTACGAGTTTCAGATACAGATGTGAGAGCAGAATATTGCGGTCGGTTTCGGCTGAGCCACCCCAGGCATCATTCGTGAAGGTGATCTTGATTGTGTCATTCGGGTTATACGTGAAGTTTCCATACGACACCGTTTGATATTGTTCACTCCCAAAAGACTTCGTGACTTGTTGCGTGCCAATCGTCAGGGCCAGAGCAGGCGCTTCATCCCCGTAGAGTTCAGCTTTCGCATTCACTTGAATTTCATAGCTGCCACCCGACAGGCTCCGAGGTGTCCACACCAGTTCATCTCCGGTACGCAAGAATTTATAGGCTTTGCCAAAATACGCCTCAGGGTCTTCAATCACTGTCGGGGACCCTTGGGCACTGATCGTTTCCGCATCGGTTGCACTTGGCATCGCCTGCGCTTCCTCGACACTTAAATAATAATCTTCTTTTGGACTATCCGTTGCCGTTTTGGGTGTCCCACAGCCACTAAGCACGATTAAGAGTGCAAAGATATATAGCCACCAAACCAGTAGCCACCCAGGTCTACGCTGCTCCGAGTAAGGTTTACGGGAAACCTCGTATAGGTAAAACATGATCTCTTCCCCCAGTCTTTAAAATTAACCGCTAATGCTCGAGCCTCCCAGCTCGTTTATGTCATTCCAAACAAGATGTAATACTAAACAAAATGCTGTCATCCAACAAAGCATTTTGTTATTGACATAAGCAAAAGGATTGTGTGACTCCTTGAGAGAAAACGTAATGCAAGATTGAGAGCCGGTATTTAGTGTAAAAGCTTTCCCTTTCACTTTCTATTAAATTAAGATGAGTTTTGTGTGAATATTAGATTAATTATGTACATAAAATATGGCGGATTTATGCGTAAAAGATAAATGGCGGTGCGGTTCACTCGAGAATCGCTCTGGCGAGTTGTTCACGCGCGGTCTCGAGGACACTCACATCTCTCGTCCAGTGATACCAATCTCTGGCAACACTCATTACAATACTTTGCAGCGCATCTTCCTTGCTAGCATCGTTTAAGAGCTGCCCGTATTCATAATCTTCTACACCATCACGTAACCACTTCAGGCGTATAGACGGCACCACGCCATCTATCCCAACTGCGTCACCAGGATAGAGCAACATACCTTCGCCCGCGGGATAATTGCTCGGGTCACTCGCTACGCGGGGGGCCCACCAGGGGTCTTCGGACCAGTTATCCACCCGCCAATACAACAAACCCGTCATACCATAACGCATGCTAATGAACCCAGCCAACAGACGGTGGTCAAAGGCCCCATAATTTAAGGCCCACTGCGGCGCATAGGGTTCGGCGGCAAGAGCCGTGTACGACCACACCTCATCACCCTTGGCAAGAACATCTTGAATTATTTTTTGAGCATCTGGGTTTTGAGTATTTAGGTTTTGAGTATTTAGGTTTTGAGCACCTGGGGTCATAAGCTGCGTGGCATAAATTACCCAAATATCCACCGCTGATTTTTCTCCGCCTTCGTAGAGGTCGGAGCGTGGAAACATAGGAATAAGCTGTTTGACATTAGCAGCGTGCGCCACGTCCCCCCAAGCACGCACCTCGGGTGTAATTTCTAAGCAATCGGTAATTTCGTCAGCAGGATAAATATAAAGCGATAAGCGTTGGTCTTGTGCGGCCACATTGTTTTCTACTTCGGATAAAGCGGGGGGTGGGTTCATCGTGCAATCCTTGTAGCTTGCTCCGCCTACAAAACCTAACCGCAAAAGGCGCAAACCGTAGTCTTCGATGAGTTCGCTTTGAAATTCACGCTCGACATAGTCGGGCATAAGTTTGTGGTTTAAGAGCTCTTTGTACGTTGCTAGATTATTTTGTTCCCATACAAGAAAGCTCGAGCCTAAAGACGGACTCTCGGGTAAGGTAAAGTCCCAGACCTCGAGCGATACATTTCCCGAAACTTCACCCTCGTCGCTCGAAACCGTGTAGGTACTCTCGTAACGTCCCGCTGCTGCATCCGCTGACACATAAACATCAATCCAAATAGGTTGATTTTGAGAACTTGCTACATTAAAGGGTTGGGCCTTAAATCTGGCATTGCTATCGTCAGCACCAGAATTATTAACTTCAAAGGGAATGAGTGCGTCCGCGTACCAACCTGCACCACCTGGAATATTGGTAGCAGTGTAGGTGTCACGTTTGTAATATTCGCGCTCTACCGAATGCGCGTAAACATAATGCTCACGGTAAAGTGTCGGGGACGGCAGGGTCTCCCCTGCTTCGTTGCGAAAGGGTTCCACCCTAACACGCACATTGCTAAGCCCACCCAAAGGTGCGCGAACAACGAGCTGAAAACTTTCGGTTTCGTTTTTTGCTGCACGTAATGTGTTGATTGCTGCTAGGTTTTGCCACTGCCCTAAGCCAATGGACTCGAGGCTCGAGACTGCAACAACTTTCATTCCCTGAAAAGGGGCCTCCCGTATCGCATCCGAAGATAAAGAGAACAACCAAACTGTACAAAGAAGGATATGAATCGAGTAAGACCCCACGATGTCAGCTTACCATTTATCAGCTTTAACGTTAAGTTGAAAGCAGAAGACTTAAAGCCAAAATCTTTTGCGCTCTAAGCCTTCTGCCTTAACCTTCCACTTTTGTGAGCTATTCGTCTTCAGCTCTAGGGAGCTAGCTGTTATCCTAAACCAAGCCACCCCGCGCCTTGCATGTAAACTTACAGAATGTAAATTTGTAGCATGTAAACTTGCAAAGTGCTTTATTCATATTCACACTCTGAGAGGAGCTGTCATGGTTTATCAACGCTTATGGTTTAACCTCATCCTGCTGTCCATCCTTACTATAGGACTGGTCGCGTGCCAACCACCCGCCACTGCTCGTGCCACTACTGCTAGCGGTGGTAGCAACAACGCACAAAGCGCAAACCCGAGCGCGTCACTAAGTGCAAGCCCTGACCGAATCAACCCTGGTGAGAGCACGACCTTAGTTATTGATACAGAAGGAACTGTTATCAAGACGCTGGATATTGCTATGCAAAGCAATAAACCTTTTGTAAAAGATTTTGTAGTACCCGAAGGTGAGGATTACAAATTCACAAGCCCACCCCTCGAACAATCCACTATTTTTGAGCTTACGGCCAAGGATGAAAACGGCAACATTGTTATCCAAACTACAACAACAGTTTATGTTAGAGCTGGAGCGGCAAGCGACGAAACCGCATTGCCTGAAGAAACTACTACTGAAGAAACTCTTACTGAAGACACCACATCACCCGAAGAAACCTCTACTGAGGACGCTCCTGCTGAAGACACTGCATCTAGCGAAACAACGACTGAGACAGGTACAGATGAGACAAGTATAGAAGCTACAGAGCCATCTACTGAATTAGAAGGAACAGGTACGGATTCGGCAGACGCTGCAACAAGTGAGGCTTCTTCAGAAGAAACTTTGCCTGATGTCCCCGCCCTTGAGGAAGGTCTTCCAGAAGGCACAATACGTGTAACGAATCTTGAAGAACTCCAAGCTGCCACCGCCGAAGACTCTACCGCCACTACACTTATGGTTGCAGGCAGCATTACCTGCGACGCAGACCCTTGCGTACGTCTTAAAGCTGGTCAAACCCTTATGGGTGAAGACGGCGCAGTTCTCAATGCCGATAGAAGTGGTGATGGCAACCTAACCACCGTGATTGAACTCGCCTCAGACTCGAGCGTGCAAAACCTCGAGATAAGCGGCCCCGATATCTATACGGCCATCAATGGTGTAGACGCAGAGCTTACCGGCACCATCGTTATTAGAGATGTTGTTGTGAACGGTCCTACCGCAAACGCTCCTTTTGCCATCCGCGAAACCGCCTCGAGCGGCACCTACACGCTCAGCATCAGCAACCTAACCATGAACGAGATTAACCGCTCTATGGCCATTGCCAACTTCGGGCAACTCGAGATTACAAACTCAAGTTTTAACTTAAACATTAGTGATAACTCGAGGGGGCTTATTTTTCAAACCGGTGGCGTAGGCAGTGTACTGCTCGATAACGTCACGGTAAGCTCTACACTTGCAAGCGACAATTTTATTCCTGTGGTGTTTCATCATGTCGGCAGCGAAGGCACGCTCGGGGTTACAGTTTCAAATACGAGTGTAAACTTTCCCGATGCTGCACCTGACGCACTCGCCAACGCCCGCTCATTTATTTTTGAGGCCGCCACTACCACTGGACAAATCGCCGTACAAACATCAATGAGTACGGGCAATACCACGGAGGCTACTGCACCTTACACCGTTGTCTACGATGTCCCTGAAGGAGCCAACCCCGCGCTTGTCATCCTTGGCTATTTGCAAGGGTCGAGTGGTGATGACACAGCGTTTCCTGAAAGGTGAAGAAGGTAGAAGAGGTATACGTTTAAGAGCGATTGCTTTGTGGCTGCATCAACGGTGTGTTCAGTTACCTAGAAATGCACCCCACAGCCAAACTCGCAATGACAAACACTGTCATTGCGAGTCGCCCTGTAGAGTACGTTAAACGTGTATCAAGCCAAGCATAAGCGAGACCGCGCAGCAATCCCACCTTTTTACCCGTTATTCTGAGGAGAGTACAGAATCTCTAACTTGCCAAGCTGTGCGAGCAACTACGTGAGTCTTGAGCTTTAACAGTATGAATAGAGAATTATGGAATACTACGCTACTCACAGCCGAGGGTAGTTTTACACAGGGCATTGAAGGGCCTTCGTGTGATGCCTTTGGTACCTTATATGTTTGCAATGCGGGAAAGGCGGGAACGGTTGGTGTGGTTCGAGGACAAGACGTTTCTGTTTTTCTCGAGCTACCCCAGGGAAGCGTCGGCAACGGCATGGTGTTTGACCCTTCCGGACACATGTACCTTGCAGATTATGTAGGTCACACGATTTACAAACTCGAGCTAGAAGGCAAAAAACTTTCCGTTCACTGCCATGAACCTCGTATGCATCAACCCAATGATTTAGCCATTCGCAGCGACGGCACGATTTTTGCGAGCGACCCGCATTGGCTGAGCAAAACCGGACAGGTTTGGCGTGTAACACCTGCTGGTAACGCAAGCCTTGTTGCAGAAGAGATGGGAACGACTAATGGGCTCGAGCTAAGCCCCGATGAAACAACGCTCTACGTGAACGAAACCGTACAACAGTGCATTTGGGCCTTCGATATAGATGCTCACGGCAACCTAAACAACAAACGCCTCTTTTATCGATTCGAGGAACATTTACTCGACGGAATGCGCTGCGACGAGGCGGGTAATCTTTTCGTTACGCGCTACGGCGGCTCTAAAATCACGGTGCTCTCGAGTACTGGAAAAATTCTCCGCGACATTCCACTCCTCGGCAAAGATTGCACGAACCTCGCCTTCGGCGGTGAAGATGGACGCACCTGTTTTGTGACACTGGCAGATAAAGGCTACGTCGAAGCTTTTAAGACAGAGCATCCTGGTCGTAATTGGAAACTGCTCGAGGATATAAGAGAAAAAAGGATATAAGAGAAAACGCAGCAGCGCACAATGAGCCCCTCTCCCTTGAGGCAGAGGTTGGGTGAGGATGCATTGTTTGCAGTGTGAGCGCAATGATGCTCTGCCTTCTAGGAAGAAGATTTTCACGAAAAGATTTGCTGGGTCTAATTGCAAAATTTATTCTCTATACACTTCACCAACGTTCATTCAATTATGTTAGCTTATCAAGAATGAAATGGGCTGAACAAACTTGGCGAGCTATTGAAGGGGCAGGCGATAAGGTCGTGGTCGTACCACTTGCTTCTCTCGAACAACATGGTCATCATCTACCCTTATTTACAGATACGATGATTTGTACAGAACTCGTCCGCCGCGTTGAAGCTGAAGTAAAGGATGTTTTTTTTCTGCCTGTGCTGTGGCTCGGTGCTTCGGATCATCACCGCGCGTTTCCTGGTACGGTAAGCGTGCAAAACAAGGTATATACCACAATGCTCGTAGATATGCTCGAGTCCCTCCTCGCTGCTGGCTTCAAGCGCATTCTTTTTCTCAATGCTCATGGTGGTAACGAAGTGCCTGGCTTTGAAGCTATCTACGACGTGCAGCGTCGTCATCGTGAGAACAAAGACCTTTGGATTGTCTTTGCAAGTTGGATGAACCTTATCAATCAGCAAGTTGCAAGCTTTAGCGACCTCGTACATCTTAGCGACCTCGTACATCTTAAAGACCTAGTGCAAACGCGCGTCATTCACGCTTGTGAACTCGAGACCAGTATGATCTTGCGTCTCGAGCCTAAACTTGTCCACATGGGAGAAGCTGTCGGCACGCGCACCGATTTCCCCTCGAAGTTTTACGTGAGCGATTACAGCCGCTCGAGCCTTGTCACAACGTTGCGCCCTTTCGATCATCATAGTCAAACGGGGGCGTTTGGTTATCCAGAACAAGGCACGGCAGAAAAAGGTGAGGCTCTTTTTGACTTTGCAGCGAAAGAAATTATCGCGCTCGTCAATGAATTCAAGACCTGGCCAAGACTCGAAGCGCAATAAATGAATACTAAAACGCCAAGGCTAAAACCTATAAGCTTTAGCTTTTGTTTTCGCCCTCTGTTCTTGCTCTCTGCCTTCTCACTTCACTCTTGATAAGCTAACCCATGCAACCAAACATCCTCGTTTTCTTCACTGACCAGCAACGCTTCGATACCACCGGAATGCACGGTAATCCGCTTGGACTTACACCAAATTTTGACCGCATGGCGCGTGCCGGCACACATATCAACACCATGTTCACACCGCAGCCCGTGTGCGGGCCAGCACGCGCCTGTCTACAAACGGGCAAGTACGCCACCACGACAGGTTGTTTTCGCAACGGTATTCCTTTGCCAAAACCTGAAAAAACTTTGGCGAACTATTTTTCTGAAGGGGGCTACGACACTGCGTACATCGGCAAGTGGCATTTAGCCGCCAACGAGCATATCGGCCCCGTACCGAGAGACGAGCGCGGTGGTTATGAGTATTGGCTCGCCTCGAATTTGCTCGAGTTCACGTCGGATAGCTACGACCTCGTGCTTTACGATAACGATGGCAACGCTCAATCTTTACCGGGTTACCGCGTGGATGCTCAAACCGATGCAGTGATTCGTTACTTGAGTCAACCGAGAGAGAAACCGTTTTTTCTCTTCGTGTCGTATCTCGAGCCCCACCAGCAAAACCACCGCGACGATTACCCCGCACCTGATTGTTACAAAGACACGTACACGGGTCGCTGGACACCACCCGACCTCGCAGCCTTGGGTGGCACATCCGCGCAGCATCTCGGCGGTTACTATGGCATGGTGAAACGTTTGGATGAAGCTTTGGGTCGTATTCAAGATGCTCTAAAAAGTCTTGGGCTTAGTGATAACACCATTCTCGCTTACACGTCTGATCACGGCTGTCACTTTAAGACGCGCAACAAGGAATATAAACGCTCCTGTCACGAAAGCTCGATTCGTGTACCCTGCGCTCTCACGGGGCCGTATTTTCGTGGCGGCGGCGAACGCAGCGAGTTAATAAGTCTGTTAGATTTACCACCCACACTTCTAGACGCTGCCAACATTCCTATTCCCAACGGCATGCAGGGCCGCTCGTTTTTACCCCTCGTAAAACGCGAAACAACCTCTTGGCCGCAAGATGTCTTCGTACAAATTAGTGAATCTGAAGTAGGACGCGCACTGCGTACAGAACGCTGGAAGTACGCGGTTACTGCAAAAGATTTACAAGGCTGGGTCACACCCTCATCCGAGCGTTACGAAGAAAGCTATCTCTACGACCTCGAGGCTGACCCCTATGAACTTACAAATTTAGTTGGTTTAGAAAGCCACCGCGCACTCAGTGACGTACTCATGAACCAACTCCAACAACGAATGCTCGAGGCTGGCGAAGCCAAAGCTGACATCACACCCGCACCCGCACGAAAAGATAATCAACGCAAGGTCAGCACGTCAGAAATTCCAATCTTTGACGGCTAAAAATTCTTACTCTTTGAATTTCGTCATTGCGAGTCTCAATATGAAACATGTTGGACGCTGACAAAGCAAAGCACGACCGAAGCCACGAAGCAATCCCGCTTTTGTAATGGATTACCAAGAGGAAAAACAGGGATTGCTTCGTGGCTGAATTTACGGTAAACGAAGTGAACATCAAACACACATTTGCAAACGGCTCGCAATGACGAGTAAACATGGAGATTGTGAAGACCTAATTGTTTTAATTTTCGGCGTTCGCCCCGCTACTTTTCAAACGGAAAAAGTGGTTTCCTGCGCTGCGTGTATTGAAAATGTCCTAAATCAGCACTCGTTATCCCTGGCGTGTTCACACGAATAAATGTTGGACAGACGGGCGCGTAAGCCGCAACAGGGGCATGAACACCTTTGGCAACAAGGACCTCAAAATCTTTAGGTTCAACCCCACACGACAAGAGTTGTTGCAAACTAAAAGGCGGCATTCGTTTTGAAGTGAGCATGATGGTTAACGAAGCCGCTTGCACGAGGACAGTTGTGCCCATATCAAAGGACGCATCCCCACCATGACGCACCTCACTTTCGTAAAAGTTACCGCTATGAAAACTAAGCACTTTCGCTTGGAGCTCGAGTGGCGCACCATGCAGCTTATCTGTCTTGCCACCTAAAGCTAATCTTACGGAACTTCCCACCGCTACGTGCTCAAGTCTCTTCACAACATCAGGGTCATAAAGGCAAACAAAAGCACGAATCTTTTTTTCTAACAGTGCGTGTGCCAAGAGCGTTCCGTCTCCAGGTGAGCCACCACCAATGTTATCACCCATATCGAGAAGACAAACAGGTTTTACTGCTTCTAAAACTCCCGCGAGAGCTGCGGCTACCGTAACAAATGTTCCTAAGAAGTCTTCACGATTTTGCCAAAGATAATCTGCAAGTTCTTCCGCGTAGCGTTGGGCAAGTGCAGAGTCATTCTCGGTTACGACAATAAAGCTCGAGCCCAACTCTGGCACGTCGGCATAAGGGAAACCTAGTGCAACACTGACAGATAAAACCTTGGGGCGTTGCCGAATGGTTTCGGCGAGTTGCTCGAGTTCTAACAGGGGCGAAGCGGACGTGAGTTGCCGTTCGATATTGATAACAACAGGGGGTGTAGCGAGTGCTTGCGTCGCTTTGATTTCACCACGCAAGATGCGTGCTAACAAATGTGCGGCCTCGAGACCACGTTCACGCTGGTCTACGTGCGGATTCGTGCGGTAAGCAATCGTCGCATCCACCGCAGCAATCATCTTTTCTGAAACATTCGCGTGTAAGTCAAGCGTGCAAACCATCGGAAGACGACCAACTTTTTCTCGCAACTTTGCAAGCCACCAACCATCCATATCCGGTTGGCTCACACACACAGCCGCACCGTGCGCTGCTACCAGTAAACCGTCTAACTCGCCTACGCTTTCGAGCGCAGTTTCTATATCCCTCCAAAATTTTTCTAGGGCTTCACTGTCAATGGTGCCACTTGGTGTGTGCGTGGCCACATAAAGGGGTACAGGCCCCATTCCTTCGTGCGCTAAACCTTCAAAAAAACCGCCGAGTTCGTGGAAAGCTCGAGCATACCCATCTCGAATGACTTCACCATGGTGCCGCCGAAAATTTTCGTAGGGCGTTTCTTCTATAAAAAACGTATTCGATTCGTGGATAAGCCCAATGATACCTACGCGCATAGATTTTTACTTATACAATCGTTGCGAAATCGCGTGCGCTGTTGCAATAACCGCTTTTGTTGCTTCCTCTAAAAACCCACCTTGCAAACGCGATTCTGGAGCCGACAAACTAATCGCCGCGACAACTTCACCACGCTTGTTAAAGAGTGGAGCTCCGACACAACAGGCTCCGAGTTCATTTTCACCGTCATCGAGCGAGTAACCTCGGCTGCGTGTGAGGCGCAAGCTCTCGAGCAACTCTTGATGGGAGGTGATTGTTTTATAAGTACGAGCAGTTAAACGTTCAGGAATATAGCGTTCCCAGGTTTCCTCGGGATAAAACGCGAGCATCGCTTTACCAAGAGACGTGGAATAGACGGGATCAACCGAACCAATCGTAGCGTGCATCCGCAACGAATGACTGCTCTCCACCATGCCCAAGTAAATAATGTTACTGCCTTTCATCGTGCCTAGATTAATCGTTTCATTAAAGCGGTCACGGAGCGATTCCATATGAGGCATGGCCAGCTCGAGCAGTTTGGCGTAGCGAGTCGTCGATTGCCCGAGTTCCCAACTACGCAGACCGAGTTGGTAAAACCCTGTATCGGGATCGTGCTCGGCAAAACCTGAAGCGCACAGCGTTTGCAAATACCGAAACGCCTGCGCTTTTGATATATCTAAATCAATATAAACTTCTTTGACGGTAAGTTTACCCCGCTCTGAGAGCATGGTTAGAACTTGGAAAGCTTTATAAACGGGCAACACAATATATTTTTCATCAATGCCATTTTTTTCTTTAAGTCGCTCACGCACATCTTTCGTTACTACTATAGACTTTGGAGTTACTGCCTTAGGAATTGTTACAACTTGTGCCATTGCCTCTTTTTGTGTAGTTGTCTCTTTCGTGCTGGGCTCGAGCATTGCGGAGTTTGCCATGATTGCACCTTTCTAAAGCGCAGGTTTTTCCTAAAGCGCATTTTGTTAGAGCGCGTGAGCTTTTGCCATATCTTGTAACACTCTGCTTGCGGCCCGAAGCGTTATGTCTATATCGTGCTGAGTGTGTGCCGCAGATAAATACCACAAACCCCGCCCAATCAGGCGAATGCCTTCCTCTTGCATTCCCCCAATAAATGCGGCTCCTTTAGCCTTGTCATAACTGAAGGTGTCACGATAATCATAAACGACTTTTTTATCCGTGAATCCTACATGAAACATCGGGCCTAGACCTTGTACAAGCATGGGATGTCTAGTTTCCTCGGCAAGGCCACGCAAACCTTGCATGAGCTTTTGGCCAAGTGCAAAAAGTTTTTCGTGTACCTTGTCACGCTCCAAAATTTGTAAGGTAGCAAGTGCAGCTGCAATGGTGGGTGTACTGCTATTCATCGTACCTGCGTGAATCACTTTACCTTCGGCAATGGGCTGCATCCAGCGTCCTTTACCCGCTAGCACACTAAGGCCGTAACCACTGGCTACCGCTTTCGCAAAGATGGTAAGGTCGGGGCTAATGTTGTAATAACCCTGTGCGCCGCGGAGTCCTATGCGAAACCCTGTAATGACTTCATCAAATATAAGGGCAATGTTGTAGCGGTCACAAAGGTCGCGTAGCCCCTCTAGAAAGCCTTCTTTTGGTAACACGCAACTGTTATTACACATGACAGGCTCAGTGATAATGGCTGCGATATCTTCGGCTCTCTCGGACACCACACGCTCGAGCAGCTCAAGATTATTCCAGGGTAACACGATATGTTCGTTTACGACTTGGGGTGGTAACCCTTTGCTCCAAGGCACACTGTAAGGTTGGTCGTAAGGTCCAAGGGCCTCGG
>JBOFGY010000225.1:0-4716 GCA_051649365.1 Trueperaceae bacterium | reverse complement strand
GCAAGTTAGAGCGGCTCGAACATGTCCTCGTGCACGTCGAAACCGAAAACGGACACGTGGGCTATGCCGAAGCTCCAGCACGTCCAACGATTTACGGCGAAACACCCCAAAGCATCGAAGCCATTATTCAAGCACACCTTGCACCAAAACTTGTCGGCGTTGATGTCCAAGACGAAACAAAACTTTGGAATGTGTTGCACAGCGTCACTAATAACCACACGGCCCGCGGCGCCTTAGATATTGCACTTTGTGAAACCAGAGCAAAGAATAAAGGCTCGAGTCTTTTCGAGACGACCAAAGGTAAAGAAGAAAAAATTCGCGCTAGTTTTATTCTCGGCATCAACGATATGGCAACAATGGTTAAAGAAGCAAGAACAGTGTTTAATGCCGGTGTTCGTGTTTTCAAAATTAAAATTGGCCGCGATGCAACCCACGATAAAGAAATTGTCACGACCTTACACCATGAATTCTCTGGCGATGACGTTACTCTTTATGCCGATGCTAACGAAGGTTTATCCGCGAACAGTGCCGCAAAAGATTTAGAACGTTTAGCAAATTTAGGGCTTGCTTATGTCGAAGAGCCTTTGCCTGTGCAGCAGATAAAAGCTCGAGCCGCACTGAAGCGTGAAAACATCTTGCCGATTATTGCCGATGATTCCTGCTTTACCCTTCGTGACTTAGAACGCGAACTCGAGTTTGATACCTTCGATATTTTGAATATCAAAACTGCGCGCACAGGGTTTACAGAATCAGGCAAAATGTTAGAGCTTGCCAAAACTACTGCCAAGGGTGTGATGATAGGCTCGCAAGCGGGAAGTGGTTTAGGCACCTTGCACGCCGCCGTCTTTGCTAGCAAAGACGGCGTAACACATCCAAGCGAACTGAGTTTTACCCTGAAGTTACTCGAGGATGTTCTCGTCTCCCCAATTCAATTTAAGGATGGCTACGTGGGACTCGAGTCACTACGTGGAGCGCAATTAAAACCTAGATTTCTTGCGAAATTAAGAAAGAGTAGACAGAGTAAGGATTATTGAACATGTAAGCCTTCCTCATCCCCCCTCTCTTGCCGCGGCAAATGGATGTGCTGTAGGGATGATCGGGCAAGAAATCCCTGACGAGACCCTCAGAAAGTCTCTTATCCAAGGGTACGCGGAGGTTACCCGAGCATCCTTGTCAACTTTTTCGCGGCTCTCCATAGTCATTTCCCCTTGTAAAATAAGGCTTTTCTTAATTTTGCAAGATGTGTAATGAATATTCGTAAAAACTTTTGACTTCTTGTGTTAACAGAGTGCGGTGGTCAAGTACACATAAAAATTATAAACCTAGATGTCAATACGGACGAACACATTGTGATGTTCGTCCGTATTCCTTTGGTCGGTTCCACCGAAGCGTGCACGGCGACGAATGAAAAATCTACATGCGCTTATACTCAAATTCCCAACCTTTGAACTCGACTTCAGTTGCTGCTGGCCGCATGAAAAACTCTTGCAGGTGGTAGTCCCCGTTGCGAACGGTAAGTACAGTACGGATACTATAAAGTACGCCAGCCACTGTGCGCCGCGCCGTCGGCGAGTCCCCTTGCATCGCTTTACTAATGCCGTCACCAGCGATCAAGTCAGCCTGCACCGCCTGCGTGTAGGTGCCATTTAGTGTGATAACGCGCTGGTTTAGGTCAGCTTGTCCTTCGTAGCGTTGTTGGTGGGTGTCTTGGTTGTCCACCGCCGTGTGCTCAAAACGTCCGTTAACGCGGTTGTAGCTCCAAAGGCTCATGCGGTTTTCAATAGCTCCCTCGTCAAGTGCGCGGAGTGTTTCTAAGATGTGATGTTGGTCTAGTACCCAGGCTTTGCTAGACTCGATCCTGCTGTTAACGAACGGCTTGTCTGGGTTGGAAAAAATGCGTAGGGTTACCTGCCAGTGTCCCACCGTCGCCGCTAAGAGTTCATGCTGAGGACCAGCGTTGGCGAGATCGTAAATGTGATTCACTTCGTTTTGGCTAAACGTAGCCGTTTGTAATAGTGTCATGCAACCTCCAAACGAAACTTAAATTGATAACTTATCTGCGGCGGGATAACATGTGGCGTAATTTGAAGTTTATGGCTTCCTGGTGAATGGGCTGTTCGCACGATGTGGTGGCTCAAAACTTCCTCCACAGCCTGTTGCGTCTCCTGTAACACATCAGTTGGATGTGTTTGCTGACAGGACAGGCGGAGTCGGAATTTTCGTGAATTCTGAATACGGCGCTGTCCCCGAGAACACGACCTCAAGTAGCGTGATGTCGTCAACAGGTTTGACCAGCTCAGCAACGCCCACACCAAGGCGCGTCCGAACAAACCCTGCATCTTGCAATTGACCCACAACACGTCTAACTACGACAGGATTCGTGCCAATACTCTGAGCCATACGTTCACTGGTGGTATTTTCCTTGCTCTGCACCTCCAACAATGCAAGGACGTGAATTACGGTAGAGTTTATAGCACTCAAAAAAATAAGTCTTGTAGAAAGTTAGGCCAACTTTTTACAAGACAGATACCTAGCATTTTTAGTAGGTACTCGTGAGTAGTCATACACAATTAAGTTAGACTTATGTTCTTTGCAACTATAAATCTACAAAGGACTTTTTGCCAAAAACCGCAATTATATAAGTCCAAGCTAATTGTGTACGGGTATTTACACAGTCACAAGACCACCACCAGAGGTGGTGGCTTGAATCAATTCGAATAATCGGATGGCCATCTTCCCTTTCAAATACCCCATCCCTTCCGATATCGCGTACTTCGGGGGATCACCGCCACCATATGCACATGATCCGCTTGTACATTTAGCTCTATCACTTCCATCCCTGTCTTTTGTTCCGCAAGTTTCCTGATCAACTTCTCACTAATACGCTTTGACTTCATCTTTCAAAACGCGATACCGATACTTGGAGCAGAACACTACATGATATTTACACTCGTATACACTGTGTGACAACCGCTTACACCGCTTATGCTTCTCCATGTACCTCTCAAATCCATGTACCTCAACCCCTTCTTCTAGGGGAGGTACTATTCTTACTCTTACGCTCTAAGCCCAACTACACCACTACCACAGGTAGTGCTTTCGCTATTGCAATGAATTGCTTTAGAAAAATTGACAACACAAAAAGGCGAAGGTTAAACCCTTTCAAGCCCTAGCCTTCGCCCTTTGCTTCAAACCTAGTGACAGCTCGAGCCTTCACCTTCAGGGGCTTTCTTGCCATCTGTACGGAAAGAGTGACCGCAACCACACGAACTTGTTGCATTGGGATTGACGACGTTAAAACCGCCACCCATCATATTTTCTACATAATCTACTTGGGAGCCTTTCAGAAGTGGCCAGCTCATTTTGTCAACGAGCATCTTTACGCCCTTGTCTTCAAGGAGTTGGTCGCCCTCGAGCGGTCTATCATCAATGGCCATACCGTAGCTATAGCCGCTACAACCGCCAGACTTAATGTAAACCCGTAGAGCTGCATTTTCTTTGCCACTCTTTTTGAGGAGTTCGGCAGCCTTTTTAGCACCTGCCTCGCTAAATGTGAGAGTCTCGAGCCCAACGAGAGGTGTAGTTGATTGGGTTGTCATTGCAGTGTCCATGAGCACCTACCTTAGTAACACAGTTTATAGCAAATTTTGTAGGGGTTAAGTAGTGAACAAACGGGATCATATGCACTTTCGGAAGTAAAGGTGATAGCTATAACACATGACAAAACTTTTTCAGTATTCAACAGAGTGCCCAAAAGCTGTGCGATTTGAGGTCAAAGCCCGTTCACTTTTAGCTTACAAGGGCGGATTTTGTGCGCCTTTTACATACACATCTTAAGAGTTTTGTCATGTGTTTAGGGTGATAGATTTATCTAATAAACTTCCTGCATAATAAGGGGTTATAGTAGTTTATGTTTACGTTCAAACGACTAAGGCGACAACCCAGGAATTTCCAACGGTTCACGGGATTGAAAGTAGAGCAATTCGAGGCGTTAGTCAGTGAACTGAGGGGTGTGTACGTGGAGGTACAACAAACACGGTTGGAAGATGAAAAGAATCAAAACTATGCTCCTCATGGAAGTGTACCAAAAAGTAAAGCTTCTAAGGGGAGTACACTTTCCATGTATGCAACTCATACTTCATTAAGTGGAACTCAATATGTAAGCCAAGTCAACGGCTGCATTGTTCCTTAAAATTAGACGTGCAAAAGATAAAGTCTCGAGATCTCTTATTATTTTCTTTAGTAAGAAGACTAAACAATGTAATCCCAGAGCATTTTTTAACAGAGTCCGCAGATTCAAGATTCCTGCTTACGTATCAAGACAGTATTGAAGTCGAAGTTGAAACTGGAGACTTTTGGGAAGAACGGCGTATTAAAGATGCTATTGAGGTTTCGAGTTATAGCATCCTTAGCAATATACAAGATGCAATAACTCTTGTTATCAAAGATGTGTGGCCTAAAATTGACAGCCAACCCACCTCTCTCGCACTTCCAAATATACATTGGTTGTCTAATGACAAACTCGGGCTTTCATTTAGGATAGACGACAAAATTGCACTTCAGCTTGAATCCATTGACTTTAATGGTTTGCTAAACTAAGTTTATCGCTAGAAAAATCACCCCAATTATAAGGATGCTTGGGGTGATTTTCCTTTGTAGTGAAAATCAGCAATCGGCTGAGTGGCGAAATACTCAGCACGAGTCAGGGATTTGTTC
>JBOFGY010000224.1:0-62477 GCA_051649365.1 Trueperaceae bacterium | reverse complement strand
TTCCCTTTGTTGCTTGGGTTTCGGTTTCTTCTCTCGTTTGTTCTTCTTAACCTTCTTTTGCTTCTCTGTCTTTGCTGTCATTCCCTCAATCTAGCAACTTCCCCCGCTTAGCTGCAAAATAACTCCGCGACCCCTCAAGTATCTAAGCCTACCTCAACACGTTTTACGTCTTACCAAACCTTTGAGAAGGCTCGGGTACATTAATCCTATGTCTGCTAACTCTGTGACTGCTAGCCCTACGTCTGCTGCTCCTTTTACACCGAAAAAACGCTCGGACGTACTCCGTGAAATCGAGCAGCTTGACCCGCGTAAGGATAATCAGCGTATTGCGTTTTTAAGTAGCGGCTACGACTTTCCTTGGGACACACAGAAGGCTTATGAACTGGCTCTGCTGCGCACTTTTGCCGTCCCCAATAGCTCGAACCTCATGGTGGCAACGGGTGAGTTTACCGAGCGTACCCAGAAACGTTACGACGACACTGTTATTATCATCTCTACAATTGGCTTTTATGGTTATGACAGTTCTGAGGGTCGCGCTGCTCTTCGGCGGATGAATCAAATTCACGGGCGTTACACGATTCCCAATGACGAATTTCTTTATGTTCTTTCGACGTTCGTGTTCGAGCCTATTCGCTGGAACGCGAAGTACGGCTGGCGCAAATTGAGCGACAACGAAAAACTGGCAGGCTTTTACTTTTGGCGTGAGGTCGGGCAGTATATGAATATCAAGGATATTCCTGAGACCTTAGAAGAGTTTGAAGGTTTTAACCTCGAGTACGAACGTGAACACTTTGCCTTTCCCGAAGATAATAAAAAACTTGCAGAGGCTACACGTAACCTGTTCTTGAGTTGGTTTTTGCCACCATCTTTGTGGCCTTTTGGTTCGCAATTTATCGATGGGCTTATGGATAAACCTATGCGTGATGCATTCGGTTTTCCGCAGCCGCGCCTTTGGGCAACCTGGATCATGACAGCGGTCTTAAAAACTCGGGCCTTTATCCTGAGATTTTTACCACCACGCAAAACGCCTTATATCTTACCGCCAACGCGCACGTATCCGAGAGGTTACATCCTGGAGAATGTTGGGGTAGATCGTTAAACGCGAAACGTCTGAATGTCTAACTTGCTTTTGAGGCTTTACTTACTTCAAGTTTACTAAACCTTTTGTGAAAGAGCATTCTTCCTAATTATATTAGGTGTGGGTTTTTTCACAGTCTAACAAATGAAGCAATCCTGACCGGGATGTAGGATATTCATCAACGTGGTTTCATAGAGGTGTGGAATACTTTAAACAACGTCGTGCGCCTTTTGTATCGTTAATTTTATTTTTATGGTTAAGGATTTCGTGTGAGAGCACCGCTATCGTCAACCCCAAACGTTCAGCACCTAGATGCCACAGCTAGGGCGGGTGATATTTGTGCTTTGCTGGTGCCAAATTATAACCAAAACAGCATCATCCAAGCACAGCTCGAAGGGCTTCGGGGACAATTTGGTGGTGAAAGTGTCAGCCCCCTTTATGTCGTGTGTCAGCGTTTTCGCACGAACGCTGAAGGGCTTGAGCGTCTTAAACCACACTTTGGTGCTTTGATTCAAACCATCTAACCCATCCACGTAAAAGGTACAGATGTTGCACCGTTCTATTCAACCTTTCGCGCACGTGAGTTTCTCAAGTGCCGTATTGCGGAATCTCTGCAGTTAGAAAAATTGGTGGCAGCTTTGGACACACTTCTACTCGAGCAAAACATCGTGCCGCTCAATCCTACAGCACCCGAATGGGTCACGTTGCTCGAGAATATTTACCTGCCGCGTTTGCAACCTCACCCTTACGAGCAGTCGCTTTTTCTGGGACAGCGACTTTTGATTTCACAGCTGCGTGGCCCAGGTAGTTTCAAACCCCTTTACTCTTTTGCGTTAGGTCATGACGAGATAAGTACATTCAATGGAGTAGGTACATTCAATGGGGTAGACACTGCCGAAAAAATATCGTCGTAATCTGTAAGCGTTTTGAATAGATCCTTGTTGTTTTATGCTAACGAGGTGAGACGTTTTACAGCCCAAGGAACCAACACCGCCTTTCGGTGTTTGCATTGTGACGCAGACGTACCACCTCTTGACAACGGCAGCTACCGCAATCACTGCCCTTACTGTTTGTATTCGTTGCATGTAGACATCAACCCTGGCGACAGAGCGAACGACTGTAAGGGAGTGCTCGAGCCAGTGGGTGTGGAGCATAGCAGTAAAAAAGGTTGGATTATTTTGCATCGTTGCCAAGCTTGTGGTGAGTTGCGCCGTAATAAAGCTGCTCTAGATGACAGCGTGAGTGATGATTATGAGTTAATTGTCGCTTTATCAAAGGGAACTGAACAATTATGACGATAGAAAAATTTTGCATCTCTCACTCATCATCCTTTCTGTTTTTTAACTGTTAAACTACCCCTATGTACAAGACCCTTTTGCTTCACGAACACGATAACGTTTTGCGGATTTCCTTAAATCGTCCTGATGTACTCAATGCTTTGACGCTCGAGCTACTCTCTGAACTTAAAGACGTGTTGACAGACGCGGCCCAGCGACGTGAGGTTCGCGCTGTTTTACTGACGGGCGAAGGGCGTGGCTTTTGTGCAGGTGCAGACTTGGCAGCTACACCACTCGGCCAAGACGTACAAAGCGTCGTAGAAAGCTACTACAACCCTGTCATAACGCTGCTTGCCACCATGCCCAAACCTGTTGTTGCTGCTGTAAACGGCGTGGCAGCGGGGGCGGGTATGAGTGTGGCGTTAGCTTGTGACATGCGCTTGCTTTCGGATAAAGCTGTCCTCACTGTAGGGTTTACCAAAATAGGTTTATCGCTGGATGCAGGCATGAGTTTTTTCCTACCACGTTTGGTTGGTCGTAGTCGCGCGTTTGAACTTGCTTATTCAAATCGAAATCTTATGGCAACAGAAGCCATGCAACTTGGCTTAGTTGAAACAGTAATGCCGAGTGAAACATTTGCTGAAGCTGCATTTGGTTTTGTTAAAGATTTAGCGAAGGGGCCTGCAAGTTATAGCTTGATTAAACATCTTTTGAGTGATGCCGAAGCATTAGAAAAACAACTAAAACTCGAGGCTAAACTACAAGCCCAAGCTACCACAACTGCTGATGCGAAAGAAGGTATTCGTGCATTTGCGGAAAAACGCAAAGCTGTTTTTGGTGGTCATTAGACGATGCGCGATAAGCTTTTTTGCAACGGTGCAATTTTAACAATGAACGACGTACAACCCGTTGTTGAAGCCGTTGCAGTCCGTGGTGACAAGATTTTAGCAACGGGGACAGAAGCAGATATGCGCGCTATTATTGGTCGTGATGTTGAAATAATAGACCTGAACAAACGCTGTCTTTTGCCAGGGTTTCATGACAGTCACGTGCATTTAACGCTGCACGGACTCGAGCTTTCCCACCTTCAACTCGAGAAAGCACAACGTCTCGAGGAAGCCTTGGGGCTCATCGCTGAACGCGCTTCTAAACAACCTGAAGGAACCTGGATTTTAGGTGCAGGTTTTCTGATGTCTCGTTGGAATCTAAACGAACTCCATAAACGTGATTTAGACAGAGTTGCACCACGTCATCCCGTGTTACTCAAGTCACAAGACCATCATAGTTCTTGGGTTAATTCTCTTGCTTTGCAACAAGCAGGTATCACATCATCAACACCACAACCCGAACATGGCAAAATCGTCCGAGACGATAAAGGCGAAGCCACAGGAATGTTGCTCGAGCGTGCCAGTGGGCTCATCCAAGATGTTCTTCCTCAGCCAACTCGAGCAGATATTCAACAGGCTCTAAAACTGGCAGCAAATCATTTTGCTTCGCTTGGTATTACGACGGTGCATCACATGGGCGCAGAACCCGCACATTATTTTCGTGAATTTGCAAGCTTGGCGAGCGAGGCATCGTTTCCCATTCGTGTGTGGGCATGTATTAACCAGGAAGACATTGAGGCAGCTTTGCAACTCGGCATTGCAACAGGTCACGGTGGCGAACATTTTCAGATTGGTGGTGCCAAGTTTTTTGCAGATGGTGCGTTGGGTAGCATGACTGCGCTGATGTTGGAGGCTTACACCAACACAAATGTGACAGGATTTCCTGTTCACAGTTTTGAGTATTTGTTAGGGCGTTTTCCACTTGCTATCAAGGCAGGTTTCGTTCCTGTCATTCATGCAATTGGGGATAAAGCAAACCGAGATGTGCTGAATGCGTTGGAGCAAACGAAACATCTCTGGCAGCCTCTTAATATGCGCCCACGCATTGAGCACGCGCAGCATTTGCACTCAGATGATGTGCCGCGCTTTGCGAAACTCGGTGTGATTCCTTCCATGCAACCTATTCACTACCGCTTTGATGCTAAACGCATTGCAGAACTTCTGTCAGGCAGATTAGGGCAAGCACATGCTTGGCGTGCGCTTGCGGATACGGGAGCCTTTATTCCTCTTGGTTCGGATACGCCTATTGCTACACCAGATGTGATCTTAGGATTACAAACAGTGTGTACCAGAGTTGCAGAAGATGGCAGCGTTGTAGGGTCGCAAAAACTTTCACTGGATGAAGCGTTGGCAGGCTACACAAAACACGCTGCGCGTGCCATTTCCTGGGAGCACCGCTCGGGGCAAATGAAGACTGGGTGTGATGCGGATTTTGTGGTTTTATCACATAACCCAGTGGTTTTATCACATAACTCGCTCGAGGATTTAGAGAATTTATCTGTTCGGGCAACGATGAAAGCAGGACAGTGGGTGTTTGAAAATCAAACATTGAATGTTTGATTTTCAAGCAGATGAATCTAATTGTACACCAGCAAGTGCAGCCGCACCATTGAGGAAAACCTTTGCAAATCTTAAGCCTTTGCCCTCGCGTGAAAATGCAAACTGAACTCCTAGAGTGCCTCTGTTTTGAAACGTGGGAACTGCTTAGTGATGAGGCGAATTTGGCCACGATGATTAAGTTCATCTTCAAACACGTGGAACCAGCAAAAGTAATTGTTGCCTGTTTCTCCCCAAAAGGGAAACTCTTGATGCAACCACTCATCATCACGTTTGCGAAATTCTCGCAGCGTTTCTTCTCGCACAGTTTGCAGATTATTTGGGTAATAGGAAAGGTCATGTCCTCGAATCTTTTCACGTCCTAATTTACCTAGATCGAGCCCTGCTTTCCAACGTTCTTCGACGCTGGGCGAAAGTTCGAGATCAAACGTTTTCGCTTGATAGATGACTTCGACGGCAGCAAAATGCTCGAGCAACATCCCAATGGAATTGCTATTTGGTGTGGGGAGAACATCTAGCTCTTCTATACTTAAACTTTTGACTGCGTAGAGAGTCGTTTGCCGTGCATAATTCATCATAGAAACGAGCCTACCAATATGTGGGGTAAACCCTTCTTGTTCAGTAATTAAAAATGGACTCATGCATTACAGTATATGCCTGATATTCTTTCAAGAATCTTCTTGAACCCTGCACCCCAGCCCTCAAACCTCGCTATACTTATCCCATGACTGCCATCCAAACCTTTAACCTAAACGACTGCCTGCACAAAGCCCGCAAAGCCAGCCGAAAACTTGCAAACGCAGACCGTGATGCCGCACTTTTGGCGATTGCGGAGGGGCTCGAGCAACATCAAGCTGAAATTATTGCTGCCAATGCAAAAGACGTAGCGGGTGAAAAACAAAAAGGCACGAAAGAATCCCTCATTGACCGCCTCACGTTGACTGAGAAACGTATCAAGGACATTACGGATGCTGTACGGCAAATTGTAAAACTGCCCGACCCACTCCACAAAGTCTTGGAAGCCTGGCAATGTCCTAATGGTCTCAACGTACAAAAAGTGTCCGTACCTTTTGGCGTGATTGGCATGATTTACGAATCGCGCCCGAATGTTACGGTGGATGCTGCCACGCTGTGTCTAAAAGCCGGCAGTGCTGCCGTGTTGCGCGGTTCTGCCAATGCGCTGCATAGCAACCGCGTGTTAGTTTGTGTGATGCGTGAAGCGATTAAAAAATTAGGTTTACCTGAAGACGCAATTCAACTCATTGATTCACCTGAGCGAGAGCTTGTCACTGAGCTTTTATCTGCTAGGGGTAAAGTGGATTTGGTGATTCCTCGAGGGGGAACGTCGCTCATTCAACACGTCGTGCAAACGGCCAAAGTGCCGACGATTGAAACAGGAATTGGTAACTGTCATATTTTTGTAGATGCGAGCGCAGATTTAGACAAAGCCAAAGCCATTATTCTAAACGCAAAAGTACAACGTCCTGGTGTGTGCAATTCGGCAGAGACATTGCTCGTTCACAAAGACATTGCAGTGCAGTTTATTGCTGATGCACTTGGCGCACTTGCAGAGCATAATGTCGAACTCTTTGCGGATGAAGGGGCAAGGGCTTTATATCCTGCGGCAAAGGTTGCGATGGAACACGACTGGGAAATGGAGTATTTGGATTACAAATTAGCTGTGAAGGTTGTAGCTTCACTCGATGAAGCGATTGACCACATCACGACTTATGGCACACAGCACAGTGAGGCGATTGTTACACAAGATATGAACAACGCTAAACGTTTTCAGATGGAGATTGATGCAGCAACCGTGTACGTGAATGCTTCGACGCGCTTTACCGATGGCTTTGAATTTGGGTTTGGGGCAGAGATTGGGATTTCTACGCAAAAGTTACATGCGCGTGGCCCGATGGGCTTAGAGCAGATTGTGACGTATAAGTATCTTATTGAAGGCAACGGACAGATAAGAGGTTAACGCTAGTTTTCTAGTTTTTCTAGTTCCCAAGCTCTGCCTCTACCAACAAAAAACGCAGAGCGTTTGGGCATGGGTTAGCGAGGCAGAGCCTCGTAACCAGAAATACTGAGTGAAAGAAATACTGAGTGAAGTGTAAAAGTGTAAAACCCATCACCACACCTCTCGCAGAGTATGGTAATCTCTCTAAAGCCCCGTCGGCTCTACGCGGTGGCGACCCTCGAACCTGGTCAGGGCGGAAGCAGCAGCCATAAGGGGTGATCGTCAGGTGCCGTAGAAAACTGGCGGGGTTTTTCTTTGATCACTACTGCTACTTAGTTTTCTATTTCAAATAAATTGTACAGGACTTAGGCAAGATGCTTCAAATCCCACGTTTATCTGCGAGGAACAAGGGGTTCCAACGCCCTTGTTCTGCTTACCGCACCACTTTTGCGTAAGTCCTGGTGTAGAAGAATAGGGAGAGGGGGAGAGAAGGAGCAGAGGGGAAAAGTCCAAATCTCTTCCTCTTCCCCTTCTCTTCCTTTTCTGCTTTTCTGGTACTTTCTCCACCGCAAACTCGGGTTAAACTAAACCTCAAACGGAGGTAACAGTGGATTACAACTTAATTGTGATTGGCTCTGGCCCTGGTGGCTATCATGCGGCGATTCGGGCGGCGCAACTGGGGCTCAAGACTGCTTGTGTGGAAAAGGAGTATGTGGGGGGTGTGTGCCTTAATGTTGGGTGCATTCCGACCAAGGCACTCTTGCACGTGGCGGATGATTTACGCAAAGCGCATCATGCCGGTGACTTTGGCGTGAGCTTTGGTGAGCCTAAAATTGACCTCGCCAAGATGGAGAGTTGGAAGGCGGGTATTGTCAAGAAGCTAACGGGTGGGGTCTCGAGCCTCTTCAAAGGTAACAAAGTAGACCTCATCACGGGTGAAGCCAAGTTTACCGATAAAAACACGATTAAAGTTGGCGATAAGAGCTACACCGCTGATAAATTTATCGTGGCGACGGGTTCGCAACCTGTGCAAATTCCTGGTTTTGAGGTGGACGGAAAAACCATCGTAGATTCGACGGGGGCTCTCCTCGTTTCAGAGGTTCCCAAACGGTTTATGGCCATTGGTGGCGGGGCCATTGGGCTCGAGTTTTGCGATATCTACAACGCACTCGGTTCTGAAACAACGGTTGTAGAGTTCATGGATCAGATTGTGCCAGCTAGCGATGCGGATGCAGCCAAAGAACTCGCAAAATCTTTTACCAAGCGTGGCATTAGCATTCGTACAAAAACAAAAGCGATTAGTCAGCAGAAAACGAGTAAGGGCTTGGAAGTGGTACTCGAGACGGACGGTAAACAAGACACGGTTGTCGTGGATAAACTGCTCATTGCGGTAGGACGCAAACCGAACGGTAAGGGTTTAGGTCTCGAGGAAATCGGTGTGACCGTTGACGGGCGTGGCTATATCCCTGTCAATGACCATTTGCAAACGAATGTGCCTCACATCTATGCAATCGGTGATGTAGCACGTCAACCTCTTCTCGCTCACAAAGCCATGAAAGAAGGCATGGTCGCAGCCGAACACGCTTCGGGTAAAACAACGGCCACCTATGACACGATTGTGCCAAGTGTGGTCTATACGAGTCCAGAACTTGCCAGCGTCGGTATGACTGAAAAAGAAGCGAAAGATGCAGGTCACAACGTGCGCGTCGGGATTTTTCCACTTGCGGCTTCGGGCCGCGCCATGACGCTTGGTAATGCTGAGGGTTTGGTCAAGGTCATTGGGGATGAAGCAACAGATTTGTTGCTCGGGTTCCACATGGTCGGGCCAAGCGCGGGCGATATGGTTTCTGAAGCGGCACTGGCCATTGAGATGGGTGCGACCTTAGAAGATATTTCTGCGACACAGCACGCTCACCCAACGATTGCCGAGACCTTCATGGAAGCTGCCGAACACGCTCATGGCTTAGCGATTCATATTGCCAACAAAAAACGGGCGCACGCTTAACGTTTAAGTATGCGCCTTGCCCACTTTGCAGCAGTTCTCCTGGATATGGATGGAACGCTGGTAGACTCGGAGTCGTTGTGGCGTGTGGCCGAGCATGACTTTGCTGCACGGCACGGTTTTAGCCTCGAGCCCGCCCAACAAGATTGCTTTATTGGTCAAACTGTCACAGCAGTTATGACCTATCTCAAAGCGCAGCATGGTTTGCCCGAAGATGTGCCTGCGCTCGAGCAAGAACTCGAGACCGTCGTTAAAGCATTGCTTCCTGAAGTTAAAGAACAACCAGGTACGACACAACTCATTGAACTTTTGAAGGATTACAACGTTTCAAGAGCTATCGTGTCAAATTCAACCCACGCGATTATTGCGAAGACGCTCGAGCAACAAGCTTGGGCTAAGGATATACCACAGCGGTTTTCAGCCGATGATGTAAAGAAGGGAAAACCTGAGCCAGATAGTTATCTTCTTGCCGCTCAGACCTTAAATGCTTTACCCGAACGTTGTCTTGTTATTGAAGATAGTTTGACAGGTGCCGAGGCGGCAATACGTGCAGGTATGACGTGCTGTTTACTGACGCACGGTTTACCCGCACACGGTTTACCACTACACAGTGAGCACAAAGCTAAAACGCTTACGCCTTTACTGTTTGAAAGTTTATATGGTGTGCTCGAGTGGTTGCAAGTATCTTAAACTTACAAATTTTACACGTTATGACGCTGTGTACGAGAAAAACCAGATTGCTTCGCGGTCTTGGTATTGGTAGTGCTTGGCTTTATGAAGGGGTTAGTACATCTTATGCTGAGGCTCGCAATGACGAATCACTCGTCATTGCGAGCCTGGCTTTGTGGTGTATTCGCAGTTGACTTTGTGCACCATTGACATAGCCGCGAAGCAATCTTTGGGTACTCAATTTCCGTGTACTAGGTTAGGTTGCGTCCTAAATAGAAGACCTAGCCCTCCATAACATCACTGAAGTAATTGCCTAGCCCATGTGTCTGTTTCACGAAGGCTTTCCCAAGTCAGTGCAGTATTGTCTAAATGTTCTAAAACTTTTTCTAACATTTTTGGAATATCCGTAAACTTTATTTTTTTCTGCATAAACGCTTCCACCGCAACTTCATCCGCAGCATTGAGTGCCGCAGGAGCCACGCCGCCCATTTCACCTGCTTTGTAAGAGAGTTGCAAACTTGGGAAACGTTCGTGGTCTGGTTCGAAAAGCTCCCAGGTGCCAAGTAAAGGTAGAGGCTCTAAGGGAATCTGTGGACGTTGCGGATATTCAATGCCATATTGAATGGGTAAACGCATATCGTGTGGGCCGATTTGTGCTTTGATGTTGCCGTCCTTAAAGCGCACGAGGCTGTGAATCAGTGATTGCGGATGAATCACGACCTCAATTTGAGATAGTGGTAACTCGAATAGAAAGTGTGCCTCTAAAACTTCTAAGCCTTTATTAAAAAGCGTGGCAGAGTCGAGTGTGACTTTATGACCCATACTCCAGTTTGGATGTTTGAGAGCTTGCTCAGGTGTAACCGAGCTTAAATCTTCTGGGCCTTTTCTAAATGGCCCACCCGAGGCAGTTAAAACAAGTTTATCTACATTTGTTTTGGCTTCACCCACCAAGCACTGAAAAAGTGCTGAATGCTCAGAATCTACAGGCGTAATCGTTGCACCGTGTCTCCGTGCAATCTCCCAAACAAGTGGCCCGGCTACGACCATCGCTTCTTTATTGGCTAAGGCAACCTGCCGACCAGCTTGAAGTGCTGCAACGGTTGGCTCTAAACCCGCAATTCCTGGAATAGCTGCCACGACGGTATCTGCCTGCATGGCTGCGACTTCTAAACTATCTACAAGTTTTGTACCCTTTGGAAGCTGTGCCATCACATCTTTTTCAATAGACGCATCACAGGCAACGAGCTTGGGCTTAAACTCGAGAATTTGCTCTAAAAGAAGTTTACTGTTTTTACCTGCCACGAGCCCCACGATTTCATACCCACGCCAACGGGCGACCTCGAGCGTCTGCGTACCAATCGAGCCCGTCGAACCGAGAATGACAATTTGTTTCATGGGATATACGCTAACACAAGAAAAAGGTGAAAGGGAAAAGGTTAAAAGTGAAAGTTAAGAAACCTTCCTACCTTTAACCTTCCTACTTTCAACCTTTAAGATGTCTTTAAGATGTATCGCCCTGCTAAACTACGTTACAGTGAAGTGGAAGTTATCAGGAGGTGCTTATGTTCGTCCGTGATTGGATGACAAAAAATCCGAAGACTGTGCCAAGTAAAACACCCGTGATGGAAGCGATGCAAATTTTGCGTGAAGGTGGTTACCGCAGATTGCCTGTCGTGGACAACGGTAAACTTGTGGGTATTGCCACTGATAAAGATTTGAAAGAAGCCACGCCGTCAAAAGCGACCACGCTGTCTGTTTACGAGCTAAATTATTTGCTCAGTAAACTCACGATTAAAGATGTGATGAAAACACCTATTTACAGCGTTTCAGCAGATGACCCTGTGGAAAAAGCTGCACTCCTGATGGAAGAAAAAAAGATTTCAGGTTTAACCGTTGTAGACACGAGTGACTCTAACAAAGTGGTCGGCATCGTGACGATTACGGATATTCTCCATGCCTTTGCCAATGCCCTTGGTTTACGCGAAGGTGGTACGCGCTTTACGATTCGTGTTCCAGACGAGCCTGGTGTGCTTGTGAAAGTCGCTGCGGCAGCCCCGCCAGCCAATATTGTAGCGGTAGCACTCTCGAGCAAGTCTGACAAAAAACGTGAAATCGTCTTGCGTGTAACAGGTGAAAACACGCCAGCGTTTGCAGAGCGGTTAAAGCAAGTTGGGGTTGAGGTTGTGGATATTCAATGAGGCGATTCAAGGTTAAAGATTCGAGATGAAAAGCTTTCAATCTTGAATCTTTAACCTTGAATCTTAAATCAAACTTAAGGATGAAAATGAACGATGTAAATGATTTAATCAAAGGTGTCCGTGCTGGACGTGTTTTGCATACGGGCTTTCTCGAGCCGCTCGAGACTGCTGCACTTGTTGCTAAATTGCGCCAGGCGGACGTAAGCGTCAATGTTTCTGGTGGTTATCCAGGTGCAAAACGCCGTGTGGTAACCGCTTTCCCTGAACATGTACCCGAAGCCAATACACCACTCGTTGCACTTTATGTTGCTGAAGCTCATGATGCAGATGAACTGCGTGTGGGTTTACACAAAAACGTTTCTGCGGATGCGCTTGGTGACATTATTGAGCATCAAGATGGTCTTTCTGCTATCGTTTTGCGTGACGCTGTTAATGAAAATCCTGTGACGGTGCGAGGGAAAACTTATCCTGTGAGGATTGTAGAACTAGAGAAAGTAGCCACAGGCACACGCAAACGCCAAAACGTAATTGTGCCAGCCTTGCGCGTGGATGCGCTTGGTGCCAAAGCTTTTAACGTGTCACGTTCCTATTTTGCTAAAGGTGTAGCCGCAGGGAATGTATTCGTGAATGGACAAAAAGCCACCAAGTCCACGGACGCAGAAGCAGGGGATGAAATTTATGCTGAGGGTTTGGGAAGATTTTCGGTTGTGTCTGTGCAAGGTGAGACGAAAAAGGGAAATTTGAAAATAGCGTTGGAAATCGAAAAGTCATAGTTGCTGCGCCCGCATGACTCTTGTAGGGGCAAAGGCCATTCGCCCCGATTGCAGACACAAAACAACAGCGTGAATGTAAAATAATTTCATGAACATTCCACCATTGAGCGAAGCAGAAAAGCGCAATCCAGGCCCTTGGGTGGCACACTCGAGAAACGTCGCGCTGGCTGCCAAGTGTATTGCCAAGCATTCAGACCTTGACGCGGAGGCTGCTTACATTTTGGGGCTGCTGCATGATATTGGCAGGCGAGAAGGTGTAACAGGAATGCGTCACAGCTTAGACGGTTGCACTTTCCTAAAAAATCTAGAGTACGAGGATGCTGCGAGGATTTGTTTGACTCATTCGTTCCCGCTTAAAGACATTAGAGTGTTTATGGGTCATTGGGATGTGGGTGAAGACGAGTGGGTGTTTATTCAAGAATTTCAGAACACGCTCGATTACGACGATTACGACAGGCTTATGCAACTTTGCGATTGTTTAGCTTTACCTCAAGGTATTTGTCTTATCGAAAAACGCAGGATTGATGTTGCTTTGCGTTTGGGCGTGACTGAGCACACCGTGCCAAAGTGGAAAGCCTATTTGAACATTAAAAAATATTTTGAAGAAAAGATGGGTCAATCTATTTATAAAATTTTGCCTGGTGTTGTAGAAACAACTTTTGAACTCTGATGCTAACGACGTTTGCGTGGGTCAAAAGCATCACGCAACCCATCACCAACTAAATTCCAAGAAAGCACAGCTAAAATAATTGGAATGCCTGGTATGAGCAACCAAGGTGTGAATTCAATCGCTAGCCCTTGGTCTGTTGCGTCTTTGAGAAGCATACCCCAACTTGCACTATCCGTTTCGCTTGGTCCTAAACCAAAGAACGAAAGTGAAGTCTCCGCAAGAATAAAACCAGGAATGGCTAAGGTTAGAGTGACAATGACGTAGCCTGCAGTAGCAGGAAGTAAGTGTTGCCAAATAACACGCATGTTACTGGCTCCAAGAGCTTTAGCAGCTTGGGCGTAGTCCTGTTCGCGGATACTAAACACAATACTCCGTACAGCTCTGGCTAGTCCACCCCAGCCAATAAAACCAAGCACTGTCACAATCATCAAATAAATTTGGGTTGAATTCATCTCGAGCCCAAACGTTTTTGCTAGTGGGTTGTCAGGATCGCGTAGTAATGTGGACAAAACAATGAGTAGAAATAAACCTGGGATAGCATCAAAAACTTCGTTAAGACGCATGACTAGATTGTCTACCCAGCCACCATAAAAACCTGCTAAACCACCCAAGAGTAAACCCAAGAAGAGTGAAACCCAGACAGCAAGTAAACCAACGGTTAAACTCACTTGACCACCATAAAGAATCCTCGAGAACACATCTTTACCCAAACTATTTGTTCCCCACAAGAAAATACGAGCGGGCTCGTCTACACCAAAAAGATGTATGTCACTTTTGAAAAGTCCTAAAATAGTATAGCTACTTTCAGGTCTCGAGTGAAAAAACTTAATGGGATATTTTTCTGAGGTGTTTTCGACATATACTTTTTGTAATGTATCGGGGTCGCGCTCAGATTTTGTTGGATAAATGAAAGGCCGTGTAAGTCTACCCGTTTCTGGATCAATCCAATGAATTTTGGTGGGTGGATGAAAGCTGTAGTTTGGACGGCGGGTGTATTCATTCAAACCATATGGAGCTAAAAAGCCAGCGAAGATCGCAGCCAAATAGAGAAAGATTAGAATGATTCCACCGATAATGGCAACTTTACTACGACTAAACTGTTGCCAAACAATGCTGCGTCTACTTCTGGTTTCGGGTGCAAGACCATCAAACCTTTTAGGGGTAGGGCTAGTAATGGCCATTATGTGTACCGAATCCTTGGGTCAGCGAGGGCGAGTAATAAATCAGAAAGAAGATTGCCGATCATAAGCAGTAGAGAAGAGATAACGAGAAAACCAAGCACGACATAAATATCTTGTCTGCCGATAGAGTTAAGAAACACGGACGTGATGCCTGGCCAAGCTAGAACAACTTCAACTAAACCAGCTCCGCCAATAAGACCAGGGAGTAACCCACCAATGCCAGCAACAAAAGGAATAATCGCTGAGCGCAGCGCGTGTTTGTAGACAACAGTGTGTTCAGATAAGCCTTTGGATTTTGCGGTGCGAATAAAGTCGCTTTGTAGAAATTCGATCATTTGTGCACGCAAAACACGTGTGAGTCCTGCGATACCAGAAAGTGCCACGACAAAAGAAGGTAAAAGTGCGTGCCACATGATATCCCAGAATTTGCCCCAGACACTTAAAGTGTTGTAATGATTACTCGTCATTTTTGCAACAGGCAAGATGAGTTCATCAAAACCAAAGGTATTGCTCGTCCAACGCCGTAATGTAAAAAGAAGTGAAATGAGCAGGAGTGCAGCGAAGAAGTTGGGTATGGCTAAAGCAAAATAACCAATGATACTAATGATCTGATCACCAAATGAATATTGCCGTGTTGCAGCGTAAACACCGAGAGGAATTGCTAATGCATAAAGAATAACTAATGAAAATACGACAAGGATCATCGAATTGTAGATAGGCCGAGTGAGAAGATTAGTAACAGGTTGATTGCTGTCGAAAGAATAACCTAAATTACCTTGAAGTAAATTACCCATCCATCTAAGATATTGAACTAGCATAGGATCATCTAAGCCAAACTGTTCGCGCATTCGTTCAATAGTTTCGGGCTTTGCACCAGAGTTGATAGCCATGGTTGTGAAATAATCACCTGGCACTAACTGTGTAACCAGAAATGCCAAGAGTGTACCACCCAAAAAAGTGGGAATAAGGTGAAAAAAGCGTCGAATAATATATAGAATCATAAAAAGTAAAAATCATCTCCCCAACTTGCTGGGGAAATGATAAACACGTTTACTGTGCAGCGTTTTTGAAGGTAAGATTGAAGTTTCTAGGGCCATTGAGTGAGTTGATAAGCTCGGTTGGATAATTGCCACCAACGGTGTTTGCCCAACTGTAGTGAAGTCCTGCATAAGTTGTAAAGATGAGCGGTTGTAAATCGCCTAAAGCAGTTTGAATCTCATAGGAAATTTCTTGTGCTGCTGCTTCATCTAGGGTTTTTCTACCTTCAACAACAAGATCAGAAATGCGTTTTTCGTCTTCATCTACACAACCTTCCTCTGAACGGTTCCACATGTGGAACTCGCCTGTACATAAATAGATACCATCGAAGAAAGGCCAATCTTCACTGGATGCTCCGAAGAAAATATAGACTGCATCAAAGTCACGATGTTCACCTGTTGCTGTAATTTGTTCAACAAGTGCAGAAAACTCTAAGCCTACGGGTTCAGCATTAATGCCGTATTCACGCATGGTGTCAGTAACGATTTGGATAAGCTCCATAGCTTTGTCATTGGACGAAATCGAAGCGAGGGTAAAGCCAAGCTCGTTGCCTTCAGCGTCTACAAGCCAGCCTTCCTCGTTTTTTTCGGTGAAGCCCATTTCAGCTAAAAGTTCCAGGGCCTTCTCAGGATCAAAAGCATAGATAGGCTGTTCAGGCGAATACCATTTTTCAAAGACAGGACTGACAGGTCCATAAGCAGGTTCACCAAAGCCGTCCACGAGTTCTACAATAGATTCTCTGTCGGTGAGATAGCTCATGGCTTGGCGGAAGCGTTTGTCACGGAAGAGCTTTTCTTTGAATGGGTCTTCAGCTTTATTCCAGTTGAAGAAGTAGAAGGAGTTAGACGTTTGAGTTGCTGCATTTTGCAAAACGGTGGCATCAATATCACCATTGTTCACAGCATTCTTAACAACACTTAAGTCATTAACACTGCTCATACCAAAAGTGTCGGTATCACCTGCAACAAAAAGATTAAGTTGTGCAGGAAGCTCAGCAATGGTGTAAATTCTCTCAGATGTGTAGGGTAACTTTTGACCACTTTCATCTACGTTCCAATCCCCGAAGTATTTATTAGCTTTAAAAATATAGCGTTCGTCGGGAATGTACTCACTTAGCACAAAGGGACCCGCCCATACAAGTTCGCTTACGGGTGTGTCGGTATCCCAACTAGTTTTGAGAGCTTCGGCTCCACCTTCTTCATAGATTTTACCAAGGATATGGTAAGGAGCAGGAACACTAGCTATGGTATCTAAAACTGTGCGATCTGCGGTAGGTAGCGTCCACACAAGTGTTTGTGGGTCAGGAGCTTCAAGAAGAATTTTTTCTTCTCCAATAAAGAAATCGTTATAGCGTGGTGATTCGACTGCAGGGTCAGTGACACCTGTGTAATAAAAGAGGTAGTCTTGTGAAGTAATAGGTGCGCCGTCACTCCATTTAAGTTCAGGGCGTAGTTTCATCGTTACAGTTAAGCCATCTTCTGAAATCTTATAAGATTCGGCAGCATAAGGGATAAACTCTCTTGTTTCTGGGTCTCTAATGATCGTAGTGACTGGATAGAAAGAAATTGAGAAGATGACATTTTGACCTGCTACCATAAAAGGGTTAAATGTGGCGGCACTGCTTTGCTCAGCCAAATTAAGTGTGCTACCTGTTACGACATTTTCAGCGTCTTCACTCCAGGTATTCGGCCATACAAACGGTTCTGCCAGAACTGAACCCCCTAAACACAAACTAAAAAGAGTTAACCATTTACGCATACATCCTCCTTTGTATAGACCTGAGTCTATACAAAGGATTATATGATTAAAAAATGGTATAGATTGTGTGAGAATTAGCTACTTTGCGAACGCCTCATCTACAGACTCGTTATAGGAAAGAATATCCATCATCGTCGTAGTGAAAAGGGTCGCCGTGTCACCCTCGAGCCTATACATTGTCATTTTCATATGTGTGGGTACATTCGCTTCATCGAGAGTAAGTTCCTCGAAGACCATGAGCATCTCTCCACCTGCACCTGATGGACTGCTGATAGCACCCTGGGTTTTGCCGTTTTTACTGAAAATAATTTTTGAAGTCATCTCGCCCATGTTGGGTACAGTTGTTTTGACGGTGACTTGTTCGCCTGCTACTAAATCGGCATAAGACTGTGGACCGTCGCAGCTTACTACTGTGACATTTTGCGGCACGCCCTGAAGCAACGGTTGGTCGAAGATAGCCTCGAGGCTTTTGCCGGATTCTTCAGGAATGGGTACGCTCATAGTGTTTTCGCCAACGGCGACGCTCATGCTAGCTTCGCCGTCTACGTAGCGCACGATTGTTTTTGCACCCATCGCTTCTGATTCTTGAACGAGGCGACGATTGAGATAATCGAGCGTTTGTGTAACAACGGTTTGAGCGGTTTGATGATCTATGCTCACGTCAGAGGTGATTTTTTGTACGACAGTGGTGATTTCTACAGTGGGTTGAGGGTAGTTCTCGAGTAGGCTTTCACAGGGTAAGCTTTGAGCAAATGTGGTATTAAACAAGACATAACAAGCCAGTAAACCGATAAAAGAGATAGGTTTTTTCATAACCTAGTGTACTCGAAAAAATATATAATAGTGCTAAAGATGATTAACGTATAGATTACTAATCTTTAAATAAAGTCTCGTCTACGGGTTGATTAACGCTAAGATACTCAATGTGCATCGTCGTAGCTAGTGGTGCTGTGTCCTCCGCGAGTTTATAAGTATTGATTTCAATAAATTTAGGGAACTCATTGTGCGCCATAGTGATGCTATATAACATAGTGATGCTATATAATAATGATGATAATACTGAGCGTTTTTCTGGTTTGAGGAAGAGTGAAGACAGACCCAACACGTTGCCACGCTGTGCCAATAATGATTTGCATCTCGAGGTTGCCTAAATTTAGCATATCGCCGCGCACAGCAATCTGTTCACCTTCGATCTTAAAGTATATACTACGTCCTGACCCGTTTACCTCCATCATTATTCCGTCCCTTAAATACGAGTCTCACAGGCACTTCAGGAAATCCTAAATCTTCGTGAACGCGGTTAAGGAGATATTGCTCATAAGCTCTCGTCACAAACTGTTCGTTATTCACGCTCATCACAAAAGTGGGCGGTGCAACTTCGGGTTGACTGATGTAATAGATTTTTAAGAGTTTACCTTGAAAGTTTGGCGGGGTTTGGCGTTGTGTCCAGATTTCAACCCAGCTATTCAGTTCACCCGTTGGCACGCGCTGGCGCGTTTGGTCGTAAAGCCGAATAGCCGTAGCTAAAAGTTCGTGTAAACCATAATCAGTTTTTGCACTCGTGTAAACTTTAGGCGAGTAGTGAATGTGCGCGAGTTCTTCAGCGATTTTTTTCTCGAAGGGCTTTAGTTGTTCGTCCGTGACTAAATCCCATTTGTTCACAGCCATGACGAGGGGCTTGCCAGACTCGAGGGCTACATTGGCAAGCCTCATTTCGTGGTCGCCAAGTTCAAATGGGTCAACTACGAGAACAGCTACATCACAGCGCATGATGGCGTCTTCGGAGCGCAATTTAGAATAATACTCGATGTCACCATCTGGTTTACGGCGAATACCTGCGGTATCTACCAAAACGAAGGGACGACCTGCAAAACTAAACTCCACGTCTATCGCGTCGCGGGTTGTGCCAGGATAATCGGCGACAATGACGCGCTCGTCGCCGACAATGGCATTCAGCAAACTCGACTTGCCCACATTAGGTCTACCGATGATGGCCACGCGCACGGGGGATTCGTCAGGTTCACCGTTATCTTCGGGTAGTTTAGAGAGAATGAAATCTTGTAAATCTAAAATGCCTTTACCATGTTCAGCAGAAGTCGTGTAGGGTTCACCAAAACCAAGCGTGTAGAGGTCAAAAAATTCTGGACTCTCTTCGTGCTTGGGGTCATCCATTTTCGTGGCGATAAGCAGGACATCTTTTTTGGTCGAGCGCAACCACTGGGCGATTTCTTGGTCTGCACGAGCAAGTTCGCTGCGGCCATCTACGCAAAATAAAATGAGGTCAACATCGTGAATGGACGCAGCAACTTTTTCTTGAATGGCACGCTCCCATTCATCCCCAGACCAAAGCCCGCCGGTATCTAAAAGTGTAAACGAACGCCCTGAAAGTGTCTCGACCTTCGCGGTTTTAACATCGCGCGTAACGCCTGGCATGTCTGCAACGATGGCCTCACGTCTGCCTAAAATTCTGTTAAATAACGAGGACTTACCCACATTGGGTCGTCCAACGATTGCGACCTTAGCCATAAATACCTACCGAAGGTTTAGCGTAGCAGGTTTGGGTGGTGTTGTGCGTATTGAATTAGAAAATCAGAAAATGAATAACCCCATACCGTAGGGGTGGGTCTTGTCATGGGTGGAATGTTGATTCAATATGTTAAATGCTTCGCTGTATATTCGAGCCCCCCCGCATGGTGATAATTGATGTAAACGCTTTTGTGAATGGCATATGTTTTTATTGACGGTATTTGGTGGGTCTCGAATTATTCATTGGAGCACCCAAGAGCGAGTAAGCATTTGTTGAAGTGTGAGACCCACCCCTACGGGATTTATTCAAACGTGTCGCCGATGTTGACATGGTAACCATTGGCCCAATCGGGTGCAGACATTTTGGGTTTGCTGGCAGGTTGCACGGATTCTAACAAGATGGCATGTTCACCTGTGCCAACCGAAACACCGTCTCTTGAAGTTGCCAAGATTTTCCCTGCTTGCCCTTTCGTGTTTTGAACGGTGATGTCGTGAACTTTAAGAGTATCACCTTTGAACGTTGTCCAGGAACCAGGATAAGCGACGACACCACGAAAACGATCTGAGATTTGCTTTGCGGTTTCTTGCCAGCGAATGCGCCCATCCTCCTTTTCTAATTGCGCTGCGTGGGTTACTTTGCTGTCATCTTGAGGAATGCTAGGAAGTTTACCACGTTCCAAAAGCTCCAAGGCTTCTGCCATTGCCTTCGCGCCTACGTGTGAAAGTTTTTCAAACAGTGTTAATGCCGTATCGCTCTCTTCAATGTTCAATTTCGTGACGAGCCTGACAGGGCCAGTGTCTAAACCTGCTTCAGTTTGCATAATGCTAATGCCTGTTTCGCTTTCGCCATTAATAAGAGCCCACTGAATCGGTGCAGCTCCGCGGTACTTGGGCAATAAGCTGCCATGAACATTGAGAAAGCCATGCTTGGGAATATCGAGGAGACTTGGTGGCAAAATTTTTCCATAAGCTGCAGTGATAGCAGCATCAAGATTTAAGTCTTGCACTAAAGTGTGAAAGTCACCATTATTTTTTAATTTTGTGGGTTGCTCGAGCCTAAGCCCTAGCTTCTTCGCTTCTTCAGCAAGTGGGGGAGAAGTAAGTTTATTACCACGCCCTGCTGGTTTATCGGGTTGCGTTACAACTAAGACAACCTCGTGCTTTTTTATTAAAGCATGAAGCGTAGGTATAGCAAAGCTTGGTGAACCGAAAAGGGCAAGGCGCATAGAGAAAGATTTTAGCAAAAAAAATAGAATGAAAGGTAAGTGGATTGTTGTAGGTATTAGCCATTAGGTATTGGAAAACCTGCTGATTTTTCCTAAATACCTAAATAGCTTCTTTTAGCTTTTTACAAAGTTTGCCTGCGGATTTTCCTTAAGTTCGCGCAAAAACGCTTTTGCCTCGCGTTGCATCTCGAGCAATGCCTCACGATGTTCATCCATAAAGGTTTCTTTGTCAGCTTTGGGTAAGCGGTCAAAAAAGAGGATGCCCTCGAGGTGATCGTACTCGTGTTGAATAACATGAGCAAAGCGTTCCGTAGCGTCCAGTTCGTGGTGGTTGCCGTTTAGGTCTTGGTACTTCACGTGTAAACGCTCGTCGCGTTTCATATCTTCAATCACTAAACCAGGCAAACTGAGACAGCCATCTGCTCCTTCTTGCTGACCTTCGCGCTTACTAAGTTTAGGGTTAATCATCACGTGTTCTTTTAACACACCCCAGCGTTCGCGCTTTTCTGCCATTGTTTGCGGAGGGTTCTCGTCATCATTTTTACTGTCTTCACGAAGTTTTTGGTCAAATTCACACGCGACAAACATTCGCTTAGAGATACCGACTTGTGGTGCAGCTAAACCGATACCATTATGGTAATACATGGTTTCAATCATGTTGTGGGCGAGTTGTTTTAAGCGGTTATCAAATACGGTGACAGGTGTGGCTACTTTGCGTAGCACAGGGTCACCATAAAGTCTTACTTGGTAAATCACGAAGCCTCCGGAGAACAGTCTTCACTAGGGGATATCAGCCTGTTATCATCATCATGTTAATTACCCACTATTAAAGACTCTTTATCTGACAGCTTTTAGCCGTCAGGTTTCAGTACATAGCTTATCAGTCTCGTGCTTACCCCATGGTTATCGTTGTTTCTTAGTCCAAGTCGAATTCATAAGTGCATTTAGACCCTCGAGAACCTTCACGGTAGTGATGAGTTGACCCGCGTGGCGGCTCGTGTGTTCACCACTATGATAAAGCAAGCCAATCACGATGCTGGGTGGGCAAGTGCTGTCTGCCTACGGTGCGTGCTTCATAAAGAGACGTGTCTTTTGTGCTTTGCAAAACGTTGATGGTCTGGTCTATCGTTTGTTGTGCTTCACGGACGAGTTGTTCAGCATTAAAACTAGATACAGCTTCATTATGCAGAAACTCGAGCTGCGCTTCACTAAGTTGTTGCCCTTTGGCGTAAGTCAAAAGTCTATCTAAACTACCAACAATATGGCGCAAATGGAAGCCAACAGAAGTGGCACCATTTGGCCTTTGCCAAAGCATTTTATCGCCCAGTGTGTGAGCCAGTTCGATATCTTCCCGAGCTTGCAACAAGGCATGTGCGACAGCTATGAGTGTCGGGCTAATATTTTCTAATGACCCACGTAACCAGACTTCAGGTTGATTCATACACACCTTTTCGGTATTTCACTACAACGTAGGGGCGAATGCCATTCGTCCCTACTATTACTCTGCAAGCGCAATTGCTTCAACTTCGACGAGCACGTCTCGAGGCAACCGCGCAACCTGAAAAGTGCTGCGAGCAGGGTAGTCACTTGTAAAGAAGGTCGCGTAAACCTCGTTAAAGGCAGTAAAGCTATTCATGTCATTAAGAAAGCAGGTGCATTTGACAACCTGTTGCAAGCTGCTACCGCCAGCCTCTAACACAGCTTTGAGATTTGTGAGCACTTGGATACTTTGCGCTTTAATATCACCTGTTTCCATACCGCCATCACTTTTGAGGGGAATTTGACCCGAGAGATAGAGCATGTTGCCGATTTTGACAGCCTGCGAATAGGGGCCAACCGCAGGGGGTGCGTTCTTAGTTGCGATAATGATTTTGTTCATATGTTCTCCGTTGTGCAGCTTAACTGTTGTTTGATTTAACTATGCTTTAGTTTAACTATGCTTTAGTTTAACTATGCTTTAGTTTAACTATGCTTTAGTTTAACTATGCTTTAGTTTAACTATGCTTTAGTTTAACAAGAGAAGGAAGGTGTTGGCTAGTTTCTCACACGTCCTACTTTTTTATGACGCACAGTTGTTTTTCTGGGTTTAGGCTATAAAAAGTTTAGACTCTAACAAAAAGAAAGGATACACGGTGAAAACAGAAACCAGAGAAGTTACAAGTTTTAACAGCGTTGAACTTCGCGCTTTTGGCGATATGACGATAACCCAAGGCACCACAGAATCCTTAGTCATCGAGGGTGATGAAGAAATGCTGGAAAAAATCTCGAGCCGAGTCGAAGGTACAACCCTCATTTTAGAACTCGGGCAAAACTGGTTGGGGCGTATCATGGCGGGCATTAATGCTATCGGGCGTAAGCCTGTCAACTATCACATCACGGTGAAAGATTTGCAAAGCCTTAAGGTTATGGGCTCGAGTGATGTTCACATACCTTCACTTAAAACGACGAAGCTACATTTAATTATTACAGGTAACGGCGAAGTCAAACTACCTTCATTGACGGCGGAAGGGCTCGAGGTGACGATTAGCGGACGCGGTGAACTTGATGTTGCAGGGCAAGTACAGAGCCAGACAATTTCCATCGCAGGTTCAGGTGAATACGATGCTAAAGGCTTAACGAGCCAAACCGCTAAAGTGAGCATCAGTGGTCACGGCGATGTCGAGGTGGCCGTAAATGAAACACTCGAGGTCAAAATAGCGGGTTACGGGGAAGTGAAGTACGTGGGTAATCCACAGGTTAAACAGTCTATCGCAGGGGCAGGCAGCGTTAAACAAGTTGCCACATCAGGAAGTGAAAAAGTTCAAGATGTTGTTTGAGGCCAACGATGGATAGAATGTTTATAGCCTTCAGGCATGTTGAGTGTGTTGACTTCTAAAAGAGGAAACCAAGTAGCTTGTTGGTGTTCGGCACTGAGCGTCACTTCTCGAGCCACTTTTTCCACACAACTGAACGTAACAATTAGGTTGGCTGTGTTTTTAGGTGTGTACATCCAAACATCAAGGAGCGTTGAGGCGTGGGTCTCGAGCTTCAACTCTTCGTAAATTTCTCTGACCACACAGGCTTTTAGTGTTTCGTTTGCTTCCAATTTTTCACCAGGCAACTCCCATTCATCACGCTCATTTTTCACGAGCACGACACAGTTATCTCGCAGAATGACCCCTTTAACGGAGATGGGAAACTTGTGGGCGAACTTATCACTGGATTCAATGAAATAGGCCCGTAAAAGCGGAACTTTTGTGATTGTCTTGACGATAAAGTTGTACGAAGGTGGATAGTTGGAAATAATCTTCTCAGCACCTCGAATAAGCTTTACCATAGTGTGTGCTAAACACCCTGAAGGTGTTGCAAGGCTGCTGTGAGGTTGCCACTACTTGCCAAACTCGTGCCAACAAGTACAGCATCAGCGAGACCAAGGAGGTTTTGGAGTTGCTCAGGTTTACTGTAACCAGATTCCGCGACAAGTAAACCACTAAAGCCAGCATCTTTAGCACGTTTGATGAGGTGTGGGGCGTTCTCTAAGGAAATATCGAGCGTCCGCAAATCTCTATTATTGACACCGATAATGTTTGAGCCAGCTTTCAACGCTAGGTCTAACTCGGCTTCGTCATGAACTTCTACTAAAACATCTAAACCGAGGGCGTGGGAAAAATCTAAATAGTCTTTAGTGTACTGCTGTGTTGCTGCGACAATGAGCAGCACGGCACTTGCTCCAGCGCGTTTTGCTTCAAAAATCTGTGCAGGGTGAACCGTAAAGTCTTTGCGAAGGAGAGGCAAGTTGACATGTGTGGCAACCTCCTCGAGATGCGCCAGTTCGCCCCCAAAATGGCGTGGCTCAGTCAAAATACTGAGTGCAGCTGCACCACCTTTTTCGTAGGCTCGAGCAGCCTCGAGTGGCTTTAAGTTGGCAATGGCTCCTTGTGACGGTGATGCACGCTTGACTTCGGCAATAACCGCGAGCCCTTCACGCGCTAAAGCTTCTGAAAAACTCGGGCGACGAGACACGGCGAACGTGTCCTCGAGAGTCGCGTTTCGATAATCGTGAGCACGTTCACGGCAAATTTTGCCGAGAACACCCGGAACAGACTCGAGTTGTTTTTGGGTTAAAGGTTGGGGGATAGGTGGCAGGGTCACCGTCCTAGTTTACAGGGTTTTCGTTTGAATTGAGTTTACAAGCAGGGTGGTACACATCATCAGAAATATGAAAGTAGGTCTCCAAAGATCTTTGCTAAGGCCTCTAGTAAAATAAAGAAAGCCTCGAGGAGGCTCGAGGCTCATTCGTCTACTTCTAACTTCTAAACGTAAGTGCTTAGAAATAGACGTTTAGGCTATACTATGTACTGCTATTCGCCTTACACTGTGCGAAGGTCTCTAGAACCCAATAGTTTACAAAGTGACTATTGAGACCTAATAGGTCTCGGCAGTTTCGGTCGATGATAAAATCGCCATACACCCTCTGAACCCTACCACCTTCCTCAGGTTGTGTTTTGATGTGGACGCTGACGCAATCTACGTTAAGTAGCTGACCCCAAAATGTGGTCATGCCTGATTTGATGGTTAAGATCACCTCTTCATCGCTCAGGGCGATGATACGGGAACCGGACTTAGTCGTAAGTCTCACGTTTTCACTAAAGCGTAGGACAGAGTGCTGATCTATAAAAAAGAAAAAGCGCAAAGCTTGGATGAGGAAGTTTGTAATGAGTGTCTCACAAAATGACTCGTCCTCCAATAAGGTTTTATTGAAATACGTTGCCTGGCCTTCACTATACTCTTTTTTATTTTTACCATACTTTTGTTCAAAACGAGCACATCGAAAGACTGTTTGTGTACCGTTAAGGATAGAATCGGAAACCTCCAAACGCGCATCCTCCAAATCGTGAATAAAGCGCACGATAGTATAGCCCCCTTGGGTCTGATTTAGTTGATAATGCATAAGAAAATGTAAAATCTAAACACCGTTTTTATGTATAACAAATCTACACTGCCATGTAGCAAAAAACTTCTACGTATAGCTTTTCACACGAGAGCGTTTGTCATGGAGAAATGCTTGGTGCCACTATTGTTGCGACGACACAAATTCGGTTTGAACGCAATTTACCTGAGTTTCGTAGACCTTGGTAACGCACTCAAGAGCTAAGGTTGACGAAAGAGAAGCTCGCCTTGACCATTCAGCCGTGGGTGGTGAAATATGAAAGTGTGGTGTATAAATAAGAATTTCTAGTCATCGTTGGGAACTTCTTAACCTACAGAACAATCTGCTGCCTCGCGTTTTGCTCTTGTTTTTTAGAGTTATCATTTTAAATTATTGAGGTTCACATTGATTGCTTAAGATTTCTTGTCGAAAAGCTCAAGAAAAACGTGCTTTTTGACTTCAGACACTTAAGAGACTTTTGTGAATCTCAATAATTAGTACATGATTAGTCAATATGTGTAAAATCCTTCCGCACCTGTCGCTTTGCTCCACGAAATATCCATGTCTGTAACACTTGCGTGTGCGGGGCCGTTTTTGAGTTTGACGAGGAGGTACTCGAGTTCACTCCTGAGCCCTTCCGCAACAACTTCCACACGACCATCACCTAAATTTTCAGCGTAACCTGTCAAACCTAAATCTAAAGCATTGCGTTGCACATAGGCTCTAAAGCCCACACCTTGTACATTACCCGAAACGAGAACGGTGAGTCGTTCGTTTTCCATCCATACTCCCAACAAGTGAATTCAAGTTATTAACTGAGGAAGATAGAATATAATAAGGTAGAAGACGGAATGTTAACGATGCTTCCTTCTTCATTCTTTTCTTCTTCATTCTTTCTTCAGCCTCTCATCTCTCTGAAGCCATCTTAACGCGAGAGATACAAAACTTCGTTATTCTGTGGAACAGTGCTCGCTTGTAAAATAATGCTATCAAGCACGCTGTTTGTTGATAAAGATATTGGTATAAAACATGTGACGTGTTACTAGGAGCAAATGGTGATTGAGCAAACGGGTAAAGATAACCCAAAAGGTAAAGACAACACAGTGCAGACACCCCGTAAAGCCTCGAGGCGTGTACGGCGTTGGCTTGTCTCTGGTCTTTTGCTCTTCGTGCTCTTAGCCCTTTATCTGGCTCCACAACTGCCAAGCGTGCGTGATTGGCTCCTAAGTTATGCATTAGGTGCGGCACAGCGAGCGGGCTATTACATTCAGTACGACAGTACGATGGGCAATGTCTGGTCAGGTCTTAGTTTAAAGAACGCTACTGTGACAGGGCGTGGTCTTAATTTACAGCTCGAGACTCTACGTGTGAATTATTTTCTACCCTCACTTCTTACAGGTGAACTGCCACTCGATATTAGGGCGAGTGGTTTACGTGGTGACGTGGATTTTAATCCGCCACGCACGCCAGGTAAGACTATCGGTGAACTGCCTCCCAAGCCAACAAATCGCCCTGGGTTTGTCTTGCCGATTCGCGTGCGCTTGCGTGAAGTCACGATTGAAGATATTTCTGCTGCTACTGCAAATGCACCGTTCACCCTCCCAGACTTTAGCGTGCAAAATCTGCGCGTTCAAAACAAAGGAGATGTATTAGAGGTTGTAACGTCGTTGCGAACCGCAGAGGGTTCAGCAGATGTTGAGGGCGAAGTAAGCCTCGAGCCCCTCAACCTTAAAGCGAATATCTCGAGGGCAGATGTGCGGATTGCGCGGCACTGGTGGCCAGGTATCGAAGCGGGAACAGCCATTGGCTCTGTCACAGTGGCAAACGGTGAGGTTCGTGCCGAGGCGCAAGTGGTGGAGGGGGCAATTTCTTTTTTAGATGGCACTATTACCGAGATTTCGGGGCCGGTCACCTTTGAAGATTTCAAAGTTAACAGCACGCTTACTGCGAAGACTTTTGGCGGGGATATAGCGGCAACCGTCGGAGTAGATATTTTAAAAGAACGCTGGTTTGGTAGCGCACAAAGTGACAATCTCGATTTTAGGGAGACGGCGTTGTGGTTGGCAACAAACCGCCTTCCCATAGATTTATCCACTTGGCCACTCACGGGAGCGTTGCAGACCAAGGTCAATGCAGAAGGTTGGATTGATGTTGCGCTGAAGGGTGTGGCAACAGGTGACGCAGCGATTGCAGACTACCCCCTCGAGGACATCAGCGCGACTTACTCGTTTACCAGCGTGGGTGGGACAGCAACGAGTCAGGAAAATGTAGAACAAAAGGTAGATGTAAATGTTTCCGCCTTGCTCTCGGAAGGGCCCTTAACTGCCGAACTGTTTAGCGAAGGCTCTGATGTCGTGTTTAACCTCGAGACCACCGGTGCGAAACTTTTGCCGACGGTTTTGGCAGATGCTACCGTTGCACTCCGCAGTGGTGTAAATACACAAGGTGTGAGCGTCACCGAAGGACAAACCCAAGTGGATATGTATGGTGACTTTTTAGGGCGCGAGATTACTGCCGATATTCCTGGCACGATTAGCAATGATGGTTGGCAAAATGTTGTTTCAGGAACGACGAGCCGAGACGAGCGCATGACAGGTGCCTTCGTTTTAGGTGGCACGAAGGGGCTCGAGGGTCAACTGAATGGTAGTGAAATGAAAATTCCTGGTGCGCCGCCGTTGCAACTTGCACTCAGTGCCAGTGGTGATCCTACGGCACTGCCTGTAAAGTTAAGGCTCGAGTCACCGACTTCATTTGATTGGTCTATTGCAGGTACAACAGTTTTTGTAAATGATGCAGAGCTAACTGGGCGGCTCGAGGCCATCACGCTTAAAGATTTGCGAGGAAATATTGGCCCGCTCACGCTGCAAGGACAAACCGATTTAGATGGTAGCAACGCTGACGTTCAGTTTAATTTTCCTGAAACGTCACTTTCAGGTGGAGTAAATGGAACCTTAGCGGCCAGCAATGGGCGTGTGGTGATTCAAGATAATGTAGTAGACGGAGGGCTCGAGTTACAAACAGGTGCGCTCACAACTTCAGGTGTGACCTTAGAGCCAATTGCTGGAACACTCGAGTTTGATTTTACAGATACCTTTACTGCGTCACTTACATCACCTACCTTAAGCGCAAGCTATGACGGCGCGATACTTAGCACTGATCTGAATCAAACTGCTTTAAGTGTTGCTGGGCAAAAGGGTGTTGTGACAGGTTCACTGAGTTTGAGGGCTCAGCAAGCCATTGAGACGTTGAGTGCAGATGTTGCAATTTCAAGTAACGCTGCCAATTTGGATATCCAAGGTACAAATGGGCAATTGCAAATTACGGGTACGTCAGCACAGTACCGTGCGAATCTGCAAAGCTCCGTCAATCTACCTGAGCAGAGATTTTCTGTGGCAGGTTCGCTGCAAGGTTTGACCTTAAGGGGTGGTGGCAGTTTTGGTGAAACTCTAGGTGTAACGCTTGACGCTGTCACAGGAAATGACGCGATGACCTTGGATGTAACAGGTACAGCGTTACATCCAGAGCTGAGTTTGCAGGGTTCTCTGCCTGCGGAGTCTTTGAGTTCACTCTTTGGTGTGCCGTTTACAGGTACAATCAATGCAGATTTGTCTCGTTCAGTGAACGGTTATGTGGGAACGGTTGCACTCCATGGCGAAGTTTCAAGTATTCCCTTGAATGCAACACTCACAGGTCGTGGCGAAGCGTTACAACTTCATGGTGATGCAACGGCGTATGGTCAAGAGATCGAACTGAGTGGCAATGTTGGCTCAGATATAAATGTCGGCTCGGACATAAACGTAATCGCGCAGAGCGAGCTTGGCTCCGTGACACTCTCGAGCGCGGATACAGGTTTTGTTCTTTCAGGTGGTGGTACGACACCTGCGTTAAATGCAGGCGGTTTCGAGATTCCCGCACAACCTTGGAGGGTTCAGGGGCCTATCGCAGCTATTGCGGTGACACTTGGTGATTCGAGGCTCACTATCCAGCAGGAAAACGGACTCAGTGTTTCAGGGCAATTGCAACAGCGCATTCAGCGTGGCAATACTGATGTATTGTTCAACTCTGCTGTAACTTATCGAGAAGGAACGAGTCATGTGGATGGCACACTCACGCTCGTTACGCCCACAGGACAAAGTGTGTTGCCTGTGCAGGGTTCGCTCGAGAATCTAACTATTGCAGGTACGGTAGCAGCAAGGGAGCTCGCGACACTTGGTGGTGTTGCTGTGCCACTTGCAGGTGACGTTGCCTTAAATGCCACTGCGTCCTTAACAGGTACTACAGCCTTCGATGTAACAGGGGTGTGGCAAGCAAAAGGTCAACGCATGACGATTACAGCGCAAGGTACAGGTGCAACGCAAGGTACGAGTACGGTGCAAGGTGCAAGTGCAGACATAAATGCAAGTTTGCAAAGTGAAGGGCTTCGTGGGAGTTACAACAATGAAGGGTTTGAAATCGTCGCTGATGATTTTGATCCGGTGCCGTTTACTGAGAACATTCCCTTTGAGGGGACACTGACGGGTTCGCTTCGTCAAGGGCGCGGGCAGTGGTCGGGTGCGCTCGATGTTGCGGTGCGTTCACCTGCCACACTCTCTGGGCGACTCGAGGGTCAAGGTGACATGCTTACCACGACTTTGAATTACGCGGGAGCCGGTATTGAAGGGAGTTTGACGGGTGCAGTTTTGCCAAGCTTAGACCTCGAGCTAGACGCTGCCTATCAAGATAGTGCGACCTTGCAAGGCTCTATTACAGGTACACCAGCGCAGCCCCTTGTAGCAGGGATTCTCAATACGAAAGAAATCCGTAATGACACCCTTGGTTTTGTGTTGCCTGCGCGGGGACTCGAGCTTTCGGGAGATTTCAGTGAAGTTACGTTGCGTGATGAAAAAACAAACCTAGCAGTAAGTGTGCAGGGTATAACAGGTCAACTCATGTTGCCCTTTGTCCTACAAGACGAAGACCACACCTTGCAAGCAGATGTAAACGGCCCACTCAGTAATCCAACGGTTTCAGGAAGCGTGGCAGGGGAGTTGCTTGGGGGAGACATCACAGTTGCAAATAAAGAAGTAAAAACTACACTGAATCTCGAGCCAAGTCCCTGGCTGGCAAAACGTGGTTTAAGTATTATTCAAGCGCAACCTGTTGCTTTAAGCGCAACTGCAAATCAAAACCTCGAGTGGCGAGCGATTATAAAAACAACTGGCACGGCTCGAGAGTTACCGCTCGAGCTTTCTACCGCAATGACAGGGCAAGGTGCGAAGTATGAAGGCGAAGGATTTTTAGACCTCAACGGTGAAAAAATTTTACTCGAGCTTACGGGTTCGGGAGGCCGTGTGCAGGCGAACGCGGTTTTGAATGAGGGTGACTTGGCCGCGCTGCGTCCTTTGCTTGGTGTATCGCTTCAGGGAGATTTTGAAACGAAAGTTAATCTCGATACCTCGAGGGAGCAACCGCTGATTTTTAATGTTCGTGCTAGCGGTGCTATGGCAGGAGAAGATTTTGAACTACGCTCGAGCCTTTTACCTAATGAACCTTTAACTGTGCGCGCGGCGTATGGTACAGCAATTCTTGCTGTAGAACCCATGACGACAAATACGCGCCGTTTTAAGTTTACCTACACTGATCCAAGCCCAACACGTCCTGCCTTTGTCGAAGGTGAACTGAACATTGCAGACACAGTGACGTTGCAAGCAGAAGGCACACTCTCTAGTGAAACAACCACCTGGTCTGCACGGTATACGCCGAGCACACGTACGGGCATGTGGACGCTGCGCTTGGGTGAATCTTCACTCGTGGGCTCAGCGATGCCTGTTGAACAAGATGCGGCTGACGATAAAGGGGTGCGGGTCTCGAGCACACTTTCTGTAAAGCCAGGTGCAGTGCTTGCCTGGCCACTTTCTGCGGATATTTCTGCAACCTTTGTCGAGGATGTCGTCACGATTGAAAAACTTAACGCTAATGGGGCTATTAATGAACGCACGCTCGAGGTGTCCCTTGCCGGTGAGGTTATGCCAGAGACTGCCGTGAGCGGACGATTTGTTATCACGGGAATAGAACCAACAACTATTGAAGTGTCACGGCAAAACAGTTTGTATGCGATTAGCCTTACACAAGGCGCAGAGGATGCAGAAAGCTTTGTGCTAAACGCACGCCTCGCTGAAAATTTTGCGGTGCAATCGGTTGAGACAAAAGGCAAACTCAAGACCGATATAGGTTTGCCGCTCGAGTACGCGGGAGATTTGAATTGGCAAGTAGAACGGGGGTTTTCGGGCCAGGCAGATGCCACGTTGTCCTATACGAATTTAACCGCGCAGCTTGTTGCGTCAGGTTCGGGCCCACTGAGCTTAGGAGGAAAAGGACGTTGGAACGACAGCGAACTTCTCAGTCTCAATTTGACCTTGCCTGCAGCGTTGCAGGGTGCGGTGTCGGGTGTGTTGGCAGTGAATGCAACGTCGGCGTTGCTCGGTGGAGCTTATGCGGATAATTCAACCCGCCTCGAGAGTAGTCTTGCCGTGTCGGGTACGTTGCAACAACCTGTGGTGCAAGGTACCTTGCAATTGTCAGGCGGTTTAAGTGCTACAGGCCGGCTCGCGTACGGCGTAAGCTCGAGCCGTGCGGGTAAGCTCGAGGTATCCGGTCAAGGACTCAACCTGTTAGGTACACTTGATGCCAGAGGCTGGACACTTGATGCGGCGACGAGTGAATTAGAACTCGCTTCCCTTGTACCCCAACTTGTGTCACCAAAACTGAGTACCGTCGTTCGGGCCAGAGGTCGTATAGGCGAAGGTAATAGGGTTCAAGTGCAACAGTTGTCCCTGCGTGGGGGGCAGAGTTTCTTAACGGGAACTTTAGAGTATGACCGTGTGTGGCAAGGCGAGGTGCAAACCGATATTCGACTTCGTGACCTGAGGGTGGGTGCGCCGCTCGAGGGCCGTGTCTTTGGCGATATTCTTGTGGATAAGACATCACTTAGTGGTGAACTGCAAACGCAAAACTTAAAGCTGCAAGATAACGACGCAGTTTTTGATGGCAGCGTACTTGTTGCGGGTGAATTCTCTGCGCCTGCACTTACGGCGCGCCTTAGTGCGTCGGGTGCTGCGTCAGGTGATGTGATATTGAGTCTCGAGCCCGGTTTCCCGACGACCTTGAGTAGCGATTTGCAACTTGGAGAGTTTGTCAGTGATTTTAATATTTTGCTTGATAAAGATTCCATTCAAGCCAACGGTTCTCTTGCCTATGGTGCCTATAAGTTCATGTTTGCTGAAGCACCTGCTTCAACGAGTACGACCTTACTCGGTCAAGAAAAGCTTTTAGGGTGGCAACTGCGCGCTGACATGCAAGAACAAAACGTGACGTTATCAGGTGATGTCTCGAGACTCCTTGCCAATGCTACAGGTCTTGTGAACGTAAGTGCCTCTTGGCAGAACCCACGCAAAGTAAATTGGGTTCAAGGTGAAGTTAGTGATTTAGCCTTTGCAGGTTTAACTGTGGGTGATATTGAAGTTACCTCGTCTCAGGGCAACCTAATTAGCCTGACAGGTGAGCGTGTGTTGGCGCGTATCAACACCAGTTCGGCAAACTGGACACTAGAAAAATTTTCACCTACAGTTAGTACGTATACATTGTCGTTAACAGGTACAGGGCAAGGTGCGCAGAGTGCGAGTCTCGTAGGTGCAGTGACGGGAACAGTAGGTGAAGAAACTCTAGAGCTACCCCTTAATATTACTTACCTCGAGAATGAACTTCTCGTCTCGAGCCAAGGTGACGTATTGGGTGGGCGAGTCAACCTTCAGGCTCAAGGCCGTGTTCAAGAAGGTTGGCAAGGCGAGATTGAGCTCCAGAATCTAAACGTTCAAGGCATCGAGACAAATCTCGAGGGTGAGCTTACGGGTGCCTTTGCTGCGCCGCAACTGCAAGCAACATTGCAAGCCGGTCAAGGCACGACAACGCTGTCAGGTTCACTGCTCGTGCGTGATGGTGTCGTGTCGCTCGAGCAAAACCTCACGTCACCCCAATTGGCAAGTCCTTTGCTCGTGTCAGGTACACTTTTTCCTACCACAGATTTAAGTATTGCGGCCTCGAGAAATAACCGCATTCGCCTCTTTTTAGAAGATAATCAACTTGTCTCCGAGGGCAGTCTCGATCTTAGCATCAGTGATTTTCGCGCCGTGCTAGCGAGTGTGCCTGAGGGCGGCACGAGTTTATCGGTCTCGAGTAAAACGCTCGAGGGTTTCACACTTCGCACGCTCGTGCCTAGGGCTTCAGTGGCGGAGATTGCTACCCTCGTTCGTGAGCAGGGTTTAGGGTTTGAAGGCCAAGAGCAAAGTGCGGGTTGGCTCGTGCTCAGTGTGCAAGACGGTTTGACCCTTCAAGCAGACGCGCTGAGTTACGAGAGTGAAGTCGGTGATTTAAGTGTATCCGGACGTGTGTCGCAACGTCAGAATTGGCAAGGGGCTGTGAGTTTGCGCTGGCAAGGTCGCGGTGGGGACACAGTTATTTTACCTTGGCTGTCTTCGCTCCAAGAGCTGACGCTCGAGACCACCATCACGGAAGGAGCGATTGCTGGCAACCTTGTAAGTGAAGCAGGTAATTTACAACTCAACATCAACCGAGAAACGTTGACCTCGTCGCTCCTCGGCACTTTGCAACTTGGTAGCGGGCAACTCGTCAGCGATGTGCGCTACGAGCTAGGTGTGGGATTACAAGGTGAACTGAACATCGAAGCACTGCCGATTCTCGAGGGTTTAACGCTCTCGAGCCAACTCGAGCTTCAACCTGATGTTGTGACAGGTGCGGGCTATTTTGCACTCGGCAATGGACAAATCAGTGTTGAGGGTAGTTATGGTTTAGGTGCCTTCCCTGAACTCTTTCCAAAAGGGAACAACTTACGCCGTGTGAACGTCCGCGTTCAAAATATAGACGTGCAAGCTTTACCCTTTGTTGCCGAGCATGTGCCTAACCTGCAAGCGGTGCTTGCAGGCCGCATTCAACTAAGTGGCCGGCAACTTGTCGGGCGACTCATTGCGCCCGAACTCACTGTAGATGACGAGCGTCTGCCGCTCGAGCTCGACTTTAACGGCCCCTTGACTGACCTCGAGGTGCGCGGCACCTTAGGTCGTAGTCGTATCAGCACGACGCTGGGTTCCGAAAAAGCTGAGGGTCTTATTGTTTTTAATGAGTTTCCACTCGAGAGCCCTGTGGAAGCGGTACTCGGTGACACAGGTGTATCGGGTGTGCTAGCGGGTGCCGCACGCTTTTATCTACCTTGGAATAATATGCGCGAAGCGACCTTCGATTTTGCTACCGAGAATTTGCGCCTTACACAAGGTGAGCCGCAAACGATAGGCTTGCTTGAGCCTCAACCTGAGGTGACGCAGCCCACAAACGAAACGCGCGGTGATGTGGCCTTTCGCTATGAGCGGGGCGCATTATTTATTGACCGCGCTCTCTTTGAAGGAACCGGGCGTTGGGAAGCGCGTGGGCAAATTTCACCCGAACTCTTAGATTTTAGCCTCAGTGCCAGAGAAGCAAACTTTACACCGATTCTATCCCTCTTTCCGCAACTTGCGAATTTTGGTTTAGGTGCCTCAGGTTCTTTGGAAGTTTCTGCACAGGGCAATTTTGCAGACCCGCGCGTTAGCTTCGTGGCACCGCTTCTTAGTGTTGCTGTAAGTGGCTCGAGTTACGAGTTACAGGGTGCGAGACTAAGCCTCGAAGGACGTAAGCTCTCGACGCAAGCGCAAGTGCGCGGTGTGTCACCAATTACAGGGAACTTAACCGTTGCAGGGAGTGGAGAACTTTTGCTCGGTCCCATTCGTCCGACCCTGACGTTGCGAGCTACAGGTAATGCCAACGTACCAACCTTAGGCCCCGTGCGCGATATCAGTACCACGATTACCGCGACGGCCTCGAGGGGTTGGCAACTCGTCGCTCATGGTTCCTTACGTAATTCCTTTACCGTAACAGGCAGTCTCACACCCTTAGATTTGCGGGTACAAGGCGAGAATCTCAATCTCCGTGCGCCGGATAATTTTGTAGCCTCGAGTGAATCTAATGTAGACATGCGCGTGCGCTACGATGACGCGCTTATTATTTCAGGTGGTGTGGATGCTTCAGAAGTCAATCTCGACCTAACGACTCAAGACACTACTGAGACTACACAGACTCAAAGCAATACGCAGGCTCAAAACCCAGAACCACAAACTTCAGCGCAAAGTAGTGAAGTCGCACCAAGTAGTGAAGTCGCACCAAGCGAAACTGATACGCGTTATTTAGAACAGATTCGTTTTGAACGCATTCAACTTCGTGCGCCGCAGCGCATTACCTTTCAAGAAAATTTTGGCCGTGCCGAGCTCGGTCTCGAGCTTGTCCTGACGGGGAGTGCAGCACAACCTGAATTGTCCGGTGAAGCCCAGAGCATTAGCGGAAACTTCCGTTTTGCAAACCGCGATTTTACGATTGAACGTGCGGTGGCAAGCTTTCAACCCTCGCAAGGATTTTACCCAACCATTGATATACGTGCTTTTAGTACTTTTGATAAAACACAGGCTCTGCGTGGTTTAGGGAATGTTGATATTGTCGAACCTTCTGGGCGAGATTTTGATGTCTTCCTTGATTTAAAAGCTGAATTAAGGGAACGTCCTGGGGGTGGGTTTACACCTGAGATTACAGAGACGGAACTGTCAACGAATGCATTGCTCGAGGAAGCTGCCTCAGGGACGAGTTTCGGTGGTCAACGTGGACTTACTCAAGACGAGCTTTACTCTCTCTTAACCCTCGGTAGGTTGGAACTCGCTTCAACGATTACTGGTACAGGGAGCGTTGCCGAATCCGTCACGCAAAGTGCGGTGGATACCGCCGTAGATTATCTCATCGTGTCTGAATTGCAACGCCAAATTGGTGATGCGCTCAACGTGGATTTGTTCGAGTTGCAAACGACCTCGCTAAGTGAAATTTTTGCAGGTGGCAATCAGTTTGGGGTGGCTGTTCGCATTGGTGGTTATCTCGGCGAAACCGTTTTTGCAAGTTATCAAATTCGCAATATTGACTTAGACCCCGATATTGCCTTCTCAAACGAATTCGATTTGCGCTACGAGTTTGACAGACTCGAGCTTGACCTCACGGGTCGCCTTAACTTTCGCAACACGAGCTTTTCTGCCGTTCCTGAACTGAGTGTTGATTTGGGTTATGCCATTACACCTTTAGTGAGGCTAGAGACGAACATAGATATCGCTGAAGCAAGTCAGAGCATTGGTTTTGGTGTGGGGTTTCGTTGGTGAATGTACACGAGAAGGTGGCAAGCTAAAAACCTGGTGGTGGCTCACTCACTTTTCAAAACGTTCAGAGAACGTTTTTCTAAACGCTTTCCACGTCTCCCACGTCTGCTGTTCGCCGCGTTCTTCTGTCCACATCCAAAAGGGGGTGAGGTAAGAGCGGGCGTTTTCTAACTCGAGCTTAAAAATAGCTGCGCTGAGACCGCCTTCGCGCAAATAGCCGGAGGTTTCGTAAGCACGTAACGCGCGTTCACGGTCATACTCGAGCTTGCGAAAATCGTAGTCCCATTGATTTTTTTGCAAGGTCATGATGAGATAATGCGCTCTAACATCTTCATTAAACGGCGCACCCACTGCGCCCGTATTAAGAATAAGATGCTGTCCCCACCGTCGTTCCATCGGGTCGTGGGTGTGTGAACCAATAAGAATATCCGCAGGATAAGCTTCTAAAATTTCAGAGAGGGCTTCATCTGAAAGATATGGACTATAGCCTTCGCGGTAGTGGCGCGGACTGCCATGTGAAATTAAAAGTGTGGGTGCATTGCCGATTTCCACTTTGTAGGTCATCGGTAAATGGCGAAAAGCGTGAATCCAACCCGTCTTGTCTAATTGTTTCGCGCACCACTCGAGCCCACTCCAAAACGGATCAGTAAAATAATGCGGGGGTAACTCTACATCGTGGTCAACAAATTTTTTCACTAAGTCATCGTGATTGCCAAGGGTGATGATATAACCCTTCTCCCAAAGCAGCTCCATGACTTCAGGATTACTCGGGCCACGGTTCACGAGGTCGCCATTCACCACTACGAGGTCAGGTGCTTCACGCTTCACGTCCATGAGCACAGCCTGCAACGCTTGAAGGTTGCCATGAATATCAGCTAGGATTGCTATTTTCAAAGTAAACCTTTGAAGCTATCAGCTATCAGCTAGATTCGCTGACGGCTGATGGCTGACGGCTGATAGCTTTATTTCACAAAAGTAAGCCAGTGCTCGAACTCGGGTAACTTCCCCGTCACCGCGTTCAAGTACGTTTCACGAACTTTAAGAGAATACTCGCCTGCTTTACCCGAACCAATGGGGCGGCGGTCAATCGAGGCAATTGGTGTGACTTCGGCAGCCGTGCCGACCATGAAGACTTCATCGGCTGTATAAAGTTCATCGCGCGTGGCCATGGTTGGCTCGACAGGTGTACCGAGGTACTTCGCAATCTGAATAACAGAATCTCTCGTGATGCCGCGCAAGTTAACAGAATGCGCAATGGGATAGAGCATACCATCTTTGAGCATAAAAATATTTTCGCCTGCACCCTCCGCGACAAACCCATCTTTGTCAAGGAGCAAGGCTTCATCGTAGCCGTGATCTCTGGCTTCAGAATTGGCGAGTACCGAGTTCACGTAGTTACCCCCTGCTTTGGCTTTTGTAGCCATGACATCACCAGGGCTGCGTCGCCAAGAACTGGTCATGAGTTTGGCTCCTTGCTTTACTGCCTCGTCACCTAAATAGGTTCCCCAATTCCACGTTGCCACCATAAAGTGAACGTTGTTGCGCCCTGGGTTGACACCAAGAGCTTCGGCACCGTACCAGAGTAGCGGACGGATGTAACAAGATTTGCGGTTATTTTTCTTCACTGTATCAATAACGGCTCCGTTAATTTGCTCTAAAGTTTGCGTGGGTTTCATGCCGATAATTTTGGCGGACTCGAGCAACCGTTTACTATGTTCATTCAGTCTAAAAATTGCAGCACCTTGACTCGTCTCGTAAGCACGCACACCCTCGAAGACGCTCGTGCCGTAGTGCAGCGCGTGGGTGAGTACGGAGACTGTAGCTTCTTCTTGGGGCACAATGTTACCGTCTAGGTAGATGTAGCCAGCTTCTATGGCTGCGGTGGTGGGTGTGGATTTTGGGGTTGTCGTCATAAATAAAAAAACCTCCGTCGTGGGTCTTACTATACGACGGAGATAATGAAATGTGGAAAAGCATTTTTTCTAAATACCAACTTGAAATTCCGTATATGTTTATTGATAAAAGATGATATCAGTAACCATAACAGTTGATCCAGAGCTAGTAGATGTAGATGGCGTTCTGTACTTAACGTAGCCTTGATAGGTTCCGGTAGAACTAAAGATGCACCCGCCAGTGCTGTGTCTAACTTCATATGCTTTTTGGCCTGAGGTGAGACTTGTGTTTACCCAATACCCAGGACAATTACTTCCAGAGGCACCAGATACGTAAATTCTTGTCCCGAATGATCTGGGTCCTACTAAACAGGCACCCAATCAATATAGCCCACCAGAGTAAAGTAATGCCCCTTCTTAGAAGCGCAGTCGGAACCAATTTTTTTCCCCACATCTGCATTAATGTAAGCGTCCGAAATAAAGGAGTCAGCTGCTGGAGGAAAAAAAACAGGGTCACAAGAAATGGTCGTTGCTAGAGGTGTTATTTCTCTTGAATCATCCCAGAGAACTAAAAGTCCAGACAGAAGGATTAGTCCAAGGATACTAAGTTTGGCAATGAATTTCATTATTCTCCTCCTGCTGTGACAAGTAGTTTAACTGGAAGATTATCTTGACGTAGAGCTGCCTCATCGAAATGAGGTTTTATACCTGAAGAAATATCAATCACTTGACCTTTTTCATCCTTAAATGTAGCAATCTCACCTGTGTGAGTATCAATGGCAGTCTTACCGCTTAACCAGTAAATACCTACAGATGGCACGATTACTAACTCTGCATCTGATCCACCGATTGTACTAGCTTCTTCGCGGCTGACTTTGAAAACTTTTGTAGTTTTTTCCGTAGGGCCGAGCAGGGTGGCTGATGAGCCTATACTTTTTGATGATAAAGCAAATGTTTGTATGCTTGCTACATACAGGTTGTCTACAAATACAGGAACATAGTAAATATCTCCCATATTGACTTTAATGGAGGCAAGCTGCTGTTTAGCAAGAAATGAATTGGCTTCGCTCAATGAATCGAGGTCGGAGGCAGTTAAATTGGTATCTTGATAATTTGCCACAAGTTTTGTTTGAAAGTCTGATAAGGTCTGCTCATCAAGCTCTACCAAGCTGCGAGCACGAATAGGTTCACCTATCCTTACGTGTTCTGAAATTGCGGAGAGTGTAACGTCATTTTTCAAAATGTGTTTATGTTCTTCTTCAGGTAGGGAACTCACTATTCTATCAATAGGAAAGTAATCTAGAGCTAAATTTTTAACTTCTGCAGAAGTTAAATCAGTGACGTTTGTGTCGTTTATATTTGGTTGCATGGTAGAAGTTCCACTTGAAGCATTAGTTGATGGGTTAATGTTACATGCTGACAGGAGAAGAAGTAAAGATAAAGGAAGCAGCAAATACGCCTTACTCATAAGTAATACCTACTTTCTTAAAGCTATATTTTTTATGGAAGGATGGCTGACCTTTTAATCTCCTTTCTTGGAAGCTTCCTGCTTAATTTATAAATTGTAGTTTACAGAAATATTACAGGGGGGGGGGCAGTGAGAAATCTCACAGTATTTTGCAAAATGAAGTTTATCACTTTTGGATTTCCATTCACGCAATTCAGAACAAAAACTAATTTCTATTTTGTTGTTTACTTAAAGAGTGTTTTTCAAGAGCGACACATCTGTAGCACTGAATTCATGATTGAAGTTTGACTCGAGCCTATCTGTCAAACTCTCAAAACAACTGAACCATCAAAACGGCCAAAATATTGGAATCAACGAAAGACTAATAATCATACAAATAAAATTAAGTGGCAACCCCAAGCGCGTAAAATCCGAAAAGCGGTAGCCGCCAGGGCCATACACCATAAGATTTGTTTGGTAGCCAATGGGTGTGGCAAAGGCACACGACGCTGCAATCATCATGGCAATAGCAAAGGGCATAAAATTTACATCCAAACTATTTGCCGTTGCAAGGGCAATCGGGAAGACAAGTGCGGCGGCACCGTTGTTGCTAAGCAGTTCGGTAAACACCATCGTCACAATGTAAATAACTGCGAGGCTAAGCCAAGCATTGCCCTGTGCAAGTTGAACAAATCCGTTGGCAATGATAGCGGCGGCTCCCGTGGTCTCGAGGGCCTTACCCAGTCCGAAGGATGCTGCAATGGCAATAAGTACCGACCAGTCAATGGCTTTGCGAGCTTGATTACTCGAGACACAGCGCGTGAGGAGCATGGCTCCAGCCGCCAAGAGAGCAGCTTGAAACATCGGCAAAATTTCAAAGGTGGCAAGGAGAATCATGGCCAGTAAAATGCCAAAAGCAACGAGACTCCGTTCGTGGCGTAAGGGGGCGGAGCCTTCGATGTTGCTGACGAGTAAAAAATCCCTGGAGTTTTTGTGTTGTTCTACAAACGACTCTTTGGTCTCGAGCAGCAAGGTGTCGCCTTCCTTAAGACGGATGCTACCAATTTTTGTTTTTAGCCGATGACCATTTCTGGCTACAGCAATAACAACTGCGTCGTAAAGATTTCTAAACCGTCCTTCACGAATGGTTTTACCAAGCAGTGGATGAGTATCGGAGACAACAGCTTCGACTAAGGTGCGTTTGGCTCTCGGGCCCTCGAGTTTGAAAACTTGTTTGGTTGCTGGAATTAAACCGCTAAACTTGTTGAGTTCCACCACAGAATCCACAGCACCAACAAAAAACAAGCGGTCATTCCCACGAAGCACGGTATTTGGTGAAGTACTAATGAGGTTATCGTCACGGTCAATTTGCGCAAGATAGAGATTAACAAGATGGCGTAAACCTGCCTGTTCGATGCTTTTATTCACGAGGGCACCACTTGGGTCTACACGCATTTCAACCGAATACTCTTTGAAATCTGTCAAGCTGCTCACTGCGGGTTGACGTGCCGGTAAAAGCCAACGGCTAAAGATAGCGATATAAGCAATACCAATAACTGTAATTGGAATGCCTATGGGAGCTTGCTCAAACAGACCCAGTGGGGGCAAGTCTGTTTCTGAGCGAATAAGACCACTAACAACTAAGTTGGTACTCGTGCCAATAATCGTAATAACGCCACCTAGTACGGCGGCGTGACTAAGCGGCATGAGGAGTTTTGAAGGTGAAATCTTAAAACGCCTCGACCAATCAATCACGGCGGGAATCATCATGGCAACGAGGGGCGTGTTGTTCATAAAAGCACTAAGACCGGCGATGGGTAGCATCATGCGCAGTTGCGCACCCATGACGGTTTTAGGTTTACCAAAGAGATAACGACTTATCCAATTGATGCCACCCGTGGCCTCGAGACCTGCCACGACAATGTACATTACCCCTACAGTAGCCATGCCTTCGTTTGAGAATCCAGCAAGCGCATCTGCGGGGTTAAGTATGCCTAATAAAACAAGCAAGCTAACGCCTGCAATCATGATGAGGTCTGCGCTGTAGCGCGAAAACATGAGCAAAAGGATATTGAGCAAAACAACAGCAGTGGCAATCCAGGCTTCCCAAGACATAAGGTCCTTCTCCCTGAGGGAAATGTTTCATGCTTTTCCCTAACTCAAGAGTATCTATATCTATCCTATCAATTTAGTAGAATAGTGAGAGTGGGCGACTTAGCTGACGAGCTCTAGAGCCTTCTTCACTCGTTTTGTCAGCATATCTTCTAAGGAGGTTTTGTCTAGCACTTGCAAGATGGCAGCTTTGACCTCGAGCATGACCTTACGAATTTCACAGGTGGTTTCATCCAAGCATTCTTCACACTTGCGGTAGTAACGTTTGCTCGCGCAGGGAAGAGGTGCGAGAGCCCCATCAAAAATCCGAATGACATGACCGACATAAATATCCTTTGCGCTGCGGCTCAAATAATAACCACCGCCTTTACCCATTTTGCTTTGCAGCAGTCCGTGATTTTTTAGCTCGAGTAAAATGAGTTCCAAAAACTTTCTGGGAATGCGCTCACGCTCAGAAATTTCAGAAATCAAAATAGGGCCGCGCTCTTTTTCTTTGGTCAAAAAGATGAGGGCCTTAAGAGCGTATTTTGTTTTTTTGGTAATGGCAACCATTGTGGCTAGTCTAGCAGATGATTCCGTTGGTCAGGCGGACAGTTGGAAAAGGGAATGACTCACTTTTTAGTGTTTTGTATTTCAATACGCATCAAAACTAAAAATTTCACCACAAAGTCGGTATGAAATCAAGCGAAGCTACAAAGATGCTACGTTAGTGCAGCGAAGCCGCTGCGTAGCGAAACGAAGTTACAAAAAAATAAGCAAAAAAAATACCAGATGTTTTCTTAAACCTGAGTTTTGATGTGTACTCAGGTTTTGCATTCAGATGTTGATGTAAAAAGTAGCATGGTTAAGAAGGAGCTATTGTTAGACAGTTGGAGTAGCAGTGTTAGAAGCTATCAATCACGGTTACGCCGAGTTGCTGAAAGCTGCCCATGCTCACGAGTTCTTCACCAGCCCCCTCGAGTCCAATCCGTTTTCCAAGCAACTTTTTGGGTTGCACCTTTCCAGAGAGAATAAGACGTAACATGTCGTCGTAGTGATGTGCAGCCATGCCGTGGCTGCCGACAAGCTGCAACTCTTTGGCAATAACTTCGTTCATTGGTACAGAAACATTGGCATCGTCAGCAAGTGTTAAACCAATTTGTACGTGCCGCCCACGTTTACGCAAACTGCGAATCGAGTTGCGGCTTGTTGTCGCACTCCCTAAAGCATCTATCGAAACGTGTGCGCCACCTTTTGTAATATCTTTGATAGTTTCAACAACATCACTCTGTTTCGCATTGACTGTTGCCGCATTGATTATTGCTGTCGCACCAAGCGCAGTGGCACGTTCTAGTTTTGCCATATCAATATCAACAGCAATTACGGTTGCGCCGAGTGCTGCGCCAATCATGATGGCAGACAGACCGACACCTCCACAACCATAGACGACGAGCCATTCTCCAGCACGTACCTGGCCCTGATTGACAACACCATGAAACGAAGTCATAAAACGGCAACCTAGACTGGCAGCTTCTACAAAATCTAACTCTTCTGGTAGCTGCGTCAAGTTGAGGTCGGCTCGCGGTACAGCGACAAACGGCGCAAAACCACCCCAACCCGAAAAACCAGGTTGATAATCATTATCACAGATGTGTGTATGACCGCTTCTGCATTCATTGCAAACACCACAACCAAGACAAAACGGCACCATGGTTCTATCACCAACGCGCCAGTTTTTCACCTCACGTCCAACTTCTAAAACCACGCCTGACATTTCGTGACCAGGCACGTGGGGCAATTGAATCATCGGGTCGTGACCCATCCAACCGTGCCAATCGCTGCGGCAAATACCGTTCGCCTTTGTTTCTAAAATAATACCGTCAGATGGACACTCTGGGTCGCTAACCGTTTCAATAACGAGTGGTGTTTCGAAACTATGATAGAGAGCCGCTTTCATAGCGTTAATATGACATAGATTTGTTGATGACATTTGGGTTTTCGTAGGAGTGGGTCTTTTCGTTTATGATAAGGTTCAAACCGTTATTGAAGTAATTTGAAATGTACTCGAGACCCACTCATTTCTAATTGATGTGTTTTACCACATACGTTGTTGGTTTTTGGATTACGCGAGGGTGGGTCTCGAACGCTCTGGCGAAAAAAGATGAAGCAAAGTAATTTGTATCTATAAAATAGACCCACCCCTACAAGCGCAAATGAAAATGTATATATAGTTTATTGGCGGTGCAAGGGTTTGATATGTTTCAATTCTGTTTGACGTTTATTCACTTGCTGACTCACAAAGCCTGTGGTTGTTTCTGCAATGACTTCTTGCTGTTTCCAGTGACCATACTCGAGCCCTTTTGACCTAAGCAGTTCGAGCATCTCTCTAGTCTTTTCATCCACAACCCCAGGCTTACCTATGGATAAAGGCGTACCTACTAAGGGCATAAACGTGTGGCTATGAACTCTTGCACCCATATTCGTCAGTTGCTTCATAAAATCCAAGGAAGCTTCGATGTCTTCTTTTGTTTCACCGGGCATCCCAAAAATAAAATCTACATTGGCAGTAAAGCCAAACTCGAGGATTAGCTTCACTGCGTTCAAAACGTCCTGCGCTGTGTGACCGCGATGGATTTTATCTAACATGGTTTCGCTACCCGATTGTGCGCCGATAATAATGTTGTCATTGGCGCAATATTTTTTGACGAGCGTCAGCATTTCTGGTGTGACGCTTTCGGGGCGAACTTCGGAAGGAAAGGAACCAAAAAATAAATGCTCGCGCCCGTAGATGCTCGAGACTCCCTTGAGCAGCTCTTCAACGGCTCTAGGATTGGTCGTGCGCCCGTCCGGTGAACCATACGCGAACGACACCGGCGTAATAAAGCGCAAATCGCGGATGTTCATTTGCTCTTTGGCAATCTTCGCGTACTTTACGATGCTTTCTACCGAGCGGTAGCGCATTCGTCCACCCATCAAAAAAGGTGTCTGACAAAACTTGCAAGCCCAAGGGCAACCGCGACCAATTTCTATCGGCGAGTATCGTTTATGTCTTACAGCAAAAGCTGGGTAATCACTCAAGTCAATCGCTTTGGGTTTGCCTGTGTATTTGTAGGTGCCGTTCTCGAGATAACTTATACCTTGCATAGTTGCGTAGCTTTGTTGCGAATAGAGTTTCTCGAGCAACGCTGGCAACACCGTTTCGCCTTCACCGACTACCACAATGTCAATACCCATTTCCAAAGTGCCAAGTGGGTCACCCGATGGATGTGGCCCACCAGCGATGAGGATTACATTGTCTGTGTGTGTTTGCACTAAGCGTTGTTTAAGTTCGCCAATCGTCTGCGCCATCGGTATGACATTGGGTGTATGAAAAGAAAACCCTAAAATAAGTTGTTCGTAACGTTTGGCAAGCTCTAAGGCTTCATCTATAAACGCTGCATCCTGTTCGTTTTTGGGATTGCTTTTAAGAAAGTGAATATCTATATCGCTCATGCGTTCGTCAGCCTCGAGTGCACCTGTCAGCACGGCGATGCTGTAGCGGTTGTAGCTATATTCGACAAAGGCGAAGGCGTGGTGTGCCATGTGGCTAGTTTACCCCCCGTGCTTTGCTAGTGGTACATAAAAACTACGTTTATCACGTGGACCAGTCCCCCCTGCATAGGGGAAAGTGTACGAATGAATGATTCCAACTTCGTATGTCGCAAATAAACTACGGGGTAAAAATGTAACAGCCAAACCCCAGAAGCACCTTCCACTTTGCTATAATCTCCTTTGCACTTTACAAAGAGTGCAGTCTCTGTGCGCGGGGGTGACCAGGTTTCGACGGGGCATTCACGGTGATATGGTGGCACGTCGCGGGGCGGTTGGCCGCGTTATCAAACCGCAAAGCCTTAAGTGGCAAAGTAAATAACAGCATGGCGTTCAGCAATGACCGTCTTGCACTTGCAGCCTAATTTTTAGGCTTGCTTGCTCCCTAGAAACCCTGTCTGTGGTTCGTTAGGTCGGGCATCATCAAAGCAGACTAGTCTAAGCTTCTAACGTCGGGCAGATGGTGAAAATTTAGGCGTGTAAGCGTTGGTCTTAAGTAGGTTACGGCACTTAACCAACGCCGACAATTGAGCCGTGACTAAACGTGTAGAGGCCTATCGCCTGGTGTTTCGGACGGCGGTTCGATTCCGCCCGCCTCCACCAGAACAGCCATGAGCAGGGCGTATCATGCCGTTATCAACAGCTAAGCTAAAGTTGATATTGGAAATGAATAAACGCCCTGCTCATGGCTTAATTGAAGGTTGAAGATTAAAGATTAAGCACTTCAAAGTGAAGCTCGCAAAATCTTGAATTTTTACTCTTCAATCTTTAATCATTTTGAATAGCACTTTGGTTCGTTGTCTGTCTCAGCTAAATACTCGATGATAACTCTGTGACTCAGCTCGTTTGGTTTAAGTGTGATTTGCGTGTTTCTGACCATGCCCCGCTTTATGAAGCGTCTAAACGTGGCAACGTGTTGTGTTTGTACGTTTATGAGCCAAGTTTACTCGAGCATGAACTAAGCCCACGACATGTGCAGTTTATTGCTGAGTCATTGCAAGAGCTTGATAACAACTTAAAAAAACTTGGTAGTTCACTTACAATTCTGCAAGGCGAGTTTCCTGAGGTTTTGGATAAACTGCATTCTGAAATTCCGTTTAGCCACATATGGGCTCACGAAGAGACAGGAAGTTTTCACACGTATAGGCGCGACCAGCGTGTTCGTGCTTGGGCGAAGCTAAAACAAATTCCTTTTACAGAATTTCCAAGTAACGGTGTAGTGAGAAGGCTCGAGACCCGTGACATTTGGGCCAGAACCTGGCAAACCCGAATGATACAGCCTACAGTTCCAGTTCCTCTAAAAATAGAAGGGGAAACACTAAAACAAGAAAACACAGAGAACGTTGCACTATCTTCTCAAATCTTATCTGATTTATCGGGCGGCGAGCAGAAGTCCCATGCCGTTTTACGTTCTTTTCTCGAGCAACGCGGGCAGAACTACCGTTTTGAAATGTCGAGCCCGGTCACGGCCTTTGAAAGCTCGAGCCGTCTTAGCCCCTACATCACTTGGGGAAATATTTCTGTTAAGCAAATCTACCAGGCGAGTGTGCAACGCGCAAAAGAACTCAAAGCGCAAGGTACAACTAAGCAAGGCACGACCAAAGGTTGGCTCGGGTCGTTGTCGTCGTTTCAAAGTCGGCTGCGCTGGCACTGTCACTTTATTCAAAAGTTAGAAGATGAACCCGGGCTCGAGTTTTACAACGCGAACCGAGGGTTTGATGGTCTACGTGAAGATGAATTTCGGCAAGATTACTTTGAGGCTTGGCAGCACGGCATGACAGGTTACCCACTGATAGATGCTTGTATGCGTTGTCTCAAAGAAACAGGCTGGCTCAATTTCCGGATGCGGGCGATGGTAACGAGCTTCGCTTCCTATCATCTATGGTTGCACTGGCGTGAAACGGGTCTTTATCTTGGCAAGCAGTGGATTGACGACGAACCAGGGATTCACTGGTCGCAGATTCAAATGCAGTCAGGTGTGACAGGCATTAATACTGTGCGGATTTATTCGCCTGAAAAGCAAGTGTTGGACCAAGACCCCAGGGGTGTGTTTATCCGACGTTGGGTTCCCGAGCTAACTCAGGTTCCAGATGAGCATCTAGCTCAACCTCACACTATGCCGCCCATGCTGCAAGGAATGCTCGGGCTTGAAATAGGTAAAGATTATCCCCAACCTATCGTGGACTCAAAAATGGCTTATCAAAAGGCGAAAGCACGCATGTTTGAGGCAAAGTCTAAGATGAGTGTAAAACGTAATGTCGAAGGTGTATTGAAGAAACATGGCTCGAGGCTCAACAGGTCAAAGGGTAAAGGTACAAAATTAACGCGTTAACCACTCACTTTTCACTTTTCACGTCTTTTCAGCCTTTACCTTTACTTATAGACCATGCTACACTCCTCCAAACGACATCTACATCCTTTGGGAGGTTATTTGTGGCAGAGGTTATTTTAGAACACGTCTATAAACGCTATGGCGGCAACGTAACAGCGGTAAAAGACTTCAACCTAAATATCAAAGATGAAGAATTCATGGTTTTCGTAGGCCCGTCAGGGTGCGGTAAAACCACGACCTTACGGATGATTGCTGGGCTCGAGGAAATCTCCGATGGTACCCTCAAAATCGGTGACCGCGTGGTGAACGATGTCCCACCCAAAGACCGCGACATTGCGATGGTCTTCCAAAACTACGCACTTTATCCTCACATGAACGTCTATCAGAATATGTCTTTTGGGCTTAAACTTCGCAGAACACCTAAAGACGAGATTGACCGCCGTGTGCGCGAAGCCGCCAAAATCTTGCAGATTGAGCACTTGCTCGAGCGTCGCCCGCGCGAACTCTCGGGTGGTCAGCGTCAGCGTGTTGCGCTTGGTCGCGCCATCGTGCGTGAGCCAAAAGTGTTCCTCATGGACGAGCCGCTTTCAAACTTAGATGCGAAACTTCGTGTTGAGATGCGTGCTTCGATTAGTAAACTTCACCGCCGTCTTGGTGTAACCACCGTTTATGTGACCCACGACCAAGTGGAAGCCATGACGATGGGTAGTCGCATCGTCGTGATGAAAGATGGCATCATTCAGCAAGTAGATACACCCATTAATCTTTACGACAAACCCGTGAACAAATTTGTGGGTGGTTTCATGGGTTCACCCGCCATGAACTTCCTCGTGGGTACGGTGCAGGACGGCGCGATGAAAGGCAATGGTTTCTCCGTCAAGCCAGATGCAGAACTCACCTCGAAACTTGGTAAGTACAATGGCAAAAAAGTTTACTTAGGTGTGCGTCCTGAAGACCTTGGTCTAAAAGGTCAAACCGATATTCCTGATACAGGTAATACGGTAAAAGCCACGATTGAAGTTGTCGAGCCACTCGGTGCTGAAACCGTGATTATCGCTTCGGTAGATGGTGACCAAAACTTAGTGGCGCGTCTCGATGCACGTGTCATGCTTAAAGCGGGTGACCAAGTAGAATTACTTGCGAACCCTGCCAAAATTCAGGCGTTTGACCTTGATAACGAACTTAATATTCGTTTTTCTTAAATATTATAGTTGCTCAAAAGACGAGTGCTTAAAAATTGCACTCGTCTTTTGCTTTAGTATCTAATATCTTTGTAGAGTACCGCCAGGTTGGATGGACTTAGCTAAGTGGCTTAAGCTTTTTTGAATCCAGAGAATCAACTTTTCTTTAGTATGGTGAGTTACTGGAAGCTTTGCATCAAGAAAAGTCTCGGTAAGCTCGGGCTCGCAAAAAACTGGCGAGAGCTTATTTGAGGGAGAGTTTGCAGAAAATAGTATTGCGTGGCCTAGCATCGAAAAAGCACACTTTGAAGGGCTTCTGAAATTACCCCTTCATCACCGTGACCTCTGTGACGGGTTGCTTATTTCCTAAGCGCAGATAGAAGGCATGACGATTCTTACCTTTGATGACAGTATTAGAAGCTACAAATTTAAAACACTCCGGTGGTGCTCTCTACCAGAAAGTGTGCGAGTTTCACCATATTCTCACCGAACCTGGTGAAACCATCACGGTAGCACAGTAAACTCGAGGGAGAATAATGAGGGGATATAGCGTCAGCATCTAACCATGATGACGGTAAAGGAGAGGGATGAGACCATTTAGTGCGGTGATTATGGCGGGGGGAAAAGGTCAGCGGTTCTGGCCCCTGTCCACGAGTGATAAACCGAAGCAGTTTTTAGATTTAGAGCGTTCAGGACGAACGCTCTTGCAAAGCACCTTTGATCGGCTTTTACCCTTAGTACAGAATCCAGAAGCGATTTTTATAGCAACGGCGCAGAAGTATTTAGACCTTATACGTGAACAGCTTCCAATGATTCCTGAACGTAACCTTATTGTCGAGCCAGAAGCCAGAGACTCGGCGGCAGCGGTGGCGTATGCCTCGCTTACCGTGCATCGTCATCACCCAGATACAATCGTCGGGTTTTTTTCTTCCGACCACCGCATTGGCAACGTGAGCACCTTTCAATCCACCGTGCAGCAAGCTACCCTACTGGCTAGTAGTACCGAGGGACTCATTACCATTGGCATTACGCCGACGCGCCCAGCGACAGGTTACGGCTATATTCAAGCAGCTGAAGCGGTAGAATATGGCGGTTTCCATGTGGGCAAGTTTGTAGAAAAACCAAACTTGCCTAAAGCGCAGCGTTACCTAGAGTCGGGGAATTATTTTTGGAACGCGGGGATTTTTGTTTGGCCAGCAAAAACCATTCTCGAGGAACTGCATCGTTACGCTCCCGAACTCATGGGGCCGTTGCAGGAAGCTTTCGAGCATGACCGCATCCCACAGGTGTTTCCGTCGCTTAAGAAAATCAGTATTGACTATGCGGTCATGGAGCACTCCGAAAAGGTTTATGTAATTCCAGGAAATTTTGAATGGGACGATATTGGCGACTGGGTCGCGCTCGAGCGTTTACTACAAACCGAGGAAGAACACAACACCGTGGTCGGCACGCACGTAGGTTTAGAAACATCGAACAACATTATTTACACCGAAAATCCTGAAGACGTGATTGTGACCTTGGGCGTGGAAAACCTCGTGATTGTCAAGCAAGGCAACACGATTTTGCTCGTTCACAAAGACCGCGTGCAGGATATTAAGAAGCTGCTCGAGGATGAACGACTCGCAGAACTCACCAACGTATAAAAGCAATCAGGTATTAGATGTAGCTAACATCTAATACCTAACACGCTGAAATGCTAACAAATCAATTGACGAGGAACACTTTTTATGGACACACTTACTTTTGGAACCGACGGCTGGCGCGATGTTATCGCGGATAAATTTACATTTGCAAATGTTGCAAGGGCGGCGCAGGCCTACGCAGATTATTTGCTATCCCAAACGATAGACGTAGCTCAAGTTACAGATGCGACGCAAACCCCAGAGCAAGCGTCAAAAAAAATCACTGTATTGGTCGGTCACGATACACGCTTTATGGGTGCTGAATTTGCGTTACATGCTGCCGAGGTTTTAGCGGCCAATGGCTTGCACGTTTTACTCTCGGAAGCCTTTGTGCCAACCCCGGCCTTGTCCTACGCGGTAAAGCATTATGGGGCAGCAGGCGGCCTCATGCTGACTGCTTCACATAATCCACCGATTTTTCATGGCTTCAAATTAAAAGGCCCTTATGGCGGCACGGCTACGCCAGATATTTATAGTGCGGTAAGTGCGCGCGTTGCTCAACTTGGTAGTGATGATGTCAAACATTTTGACCCTAAAGAGCACCGCGTTGAGACCTTTAATATTCGTGAAGACTATTATGATTTTTTGAAAGTACAAATAGACTTAGAGGCCATTGCCAAACTCACAATGCCGATTTACCACGAAGCGGTGGGTGGTGCAGGCACGGGTTGGCTCGCAGGCTTTTTTCGGCATGTTGGGTTGCCGCAAACTGTTACGGATTTTCACAGTGAAGCCCATCCGCTTTTTTATGGTGTAAACCCTGAACCCTTGCCCCAAAACTTGGGCTACGCTATCAATCAAATGGCTAGGAAAGGGGAAGGCATCGTGATGTGTAGCGACGGTGATGCGGACCGTATTGGTGTCGTGTTACCTGGCGGGCGATTTTTTAACTCGCACCAGATTTTTGCTGTGTTGCTCGACCACTTAAGACGTAAGGGGTTACAAGGTCGTGTCGTTAAAACCTTTACAGTCTCGAGGGTCATCGAACGCTTGGCTGAATTGTGCGGTATTGAAGTTGTCGAAACGCCAGTGGGGTTTAAGTATTTGGTGGATGCGATGCTCGAGGGTGACGTGCTTATCGCTGGTGAAGAGTCCGGCGGGATTGGTATTCAAGGGCATATTCCTGAACGCGATAGTTTCTTAAACGCTTTGCTGTTACTCGAGACGATGGCGACAACGGGTAAGACACTCGATGTGCTCTTTGCAGAGATTGAGCAAGAGGTAGGGTGGCAACATGCCTATGACCGCTTAGACTTGCACCTTAGTGGCAATGCTCTCAAAGATGCCGTCATGAACGCACTTGCTGACCCGCCTAAAAAAGTTGCCGAACGAATCCTCGAGTCTGTCGAACGTGTAGATGGTGTCAAGCTCAACCTTAGTGGCAACGCCTGGCTCATGTTTCGGGCCAGTGGTACAGAACCTGTATTAAGGATTTACTGTGAAGCGGCTACCTCTGAAGAAGTAAAAAATATTTTGAGTGCAGCTGAGGCCTTTGTGGAGAGTTTTAAGAGTTAAGACTCGAGCGTCACACCCTCGTAAATATCTGCCAGCGATAACAACGTACAGTAGAGTGATGTGAGGTTTAGGCTGGCTTCTAAACCTTCATAAACGGTCATAAGCCAGGTGTTGTCCCTTTGGCGCAAGTAATGCTCTACGCGGTGAGCGTCTTGGGCAATGAGAATATAATCACGGATGGTAAGAAGCGTTTGGTAGTGCTGAAATTTTTTACCTCGGTCATACTTCTCTGTGGACGGTGACAAAACTTCAATAAAAACAGTCGGATTAAGCAGAGAATCTCGTCTGGCATTTTCAAACAAAGCTTCCCCCAAGACGACTGAGGCATCTGGATAGGTGTAGATACTTGGTCCAATTTTGATACGTAAATCGCTGTCGTAAATTTTGCAGGAACGTTCGCGCAGAGCTACTTTCAAAAAAATCTGATATTTTGGGAAATTAAGCTATGATTCTCGCTTCCACCTGGCATTAGTCTAAGTTCCCCGCTCTCATATTCGTGCTTGGTTTCACTGGATAGTTCAAGCTCGAGGTAGTCTTCGACAGGCATTTTACTTAGCGTAGTCATGATTTAGTTTACGCTATTTCGCACTGCGATTTTGCAAGATAAGTGACGCGCCTACCAACACAACAGAGAGCAAAATCATGAGGGTTGAAATTGCATTGATTTCAGGTGAGACGCGCTGCTTGAGTAGACCATAGACAAAGAGTGGCAGCGTCGTGGTGCCAATCCCCGAGTTAAAAAATGTAACCACAAAGTCATCGAGGGACAAAGTGAGAGCGAGCAGTGAACCGGCGACAATCCCTGGCGCGAGAATGGGAAAGGTAACGCGCCAAAAGGTTTGAAAGTGATTGGCTCCAAGGTCGTTAGCGGCTTCCTCGAGTGTAGGATCCATGGTAGCTAAACGCGCCCGCACGACAATCGCCACAAATGAAACTGAAAACGCCACGTGACCAATAATAATCGTGCCAAAACCAGGGACAGCACGTTGCCCGGTGAGAGTTTGGTAAAACTCGAAGATTGCACTGAAGAATACAGCGAGTGAAACCGCTTGTGTAATTTCGGGAATGACCACGGGCAAATAAAAGAGTGCGTCAAAAATTTTCTTGCCAGGAAAGTTACCGCGCGTCACAGCAAGGGCAAAGGTCGTGCCGAGAATGGTCGTGATGATGGTGGAAATCACGCCGACGATAAGCGAGTTTTTAACCGATTGCAAGAGTAGTTCGGTACGAAAGCTCGAGCCTTCAACCTCGGCACCAATGAGCGTATTCCAAATACCTGCATACCACTTACCCGTCAGACCTTGCCACACCGACACCGAGCTCGAGTTGTTAAACGAAAAAACAATCAACACGACAATCGGAGCCCACAAAAAGAAATAACTCACGATAGGCGTAAGCACGAGCCCAAAACGTCCTACACGTCGAATAAGTCTGTCACTTTGGAGTTTGCGCTGATTGATTTCAAATTGTTTTTCTGTACCTGTGAGCGCGCGTGCCATATCAGTTCTCCCTCTCGCCAAAGCGTGTATAAATCAGTAGCCCTGCAAAAACAATCACCATCATGACCATTGAAACAGCACTACCAAGTGGAATACTCGCCCCTGTGCCACGAAAACGCTGCTGAATAAGATTACCAATCATCAGTCCGCCTGTACCGCCTAGCAAATCGGGTGTGACAAACGAACCAATCGAGGGAATGAACACGAGCATACAGCCTGCGACAACTCCTGGTAGCGTCAGTGGAAAAATAATTTTCCAAAATGAATGCCAATCATTAGCACCTAAATCGTTGGCGGCTTCGACATACTTAAAATCCAAACGTTCCACGGCAGCATAAACGGGCAAAATCATAAAAGGGAGAAAGCCATAAACCTGCCCAACTAAAACTGCAAACGGTGTGTTCAGCATAGAGAGCGGTTCGGCAATCAGTCCAAGATTCAGCAAAAAAGTATTGATAATTCCCTCGCGGCCCATCATGCTTTGCAGTGCGTAAGTGCGAACCAAAAAATTCGTCCAGAAGGGAAGCAAGACTAAAAAAAGTAAAAGCTGCCGAAAACCGTTGCTCTTGCGGCGACTGATGTAATAGGCCACGGGGAAACCGAGGATAAGACATAACACCGTCGTGTAAAAGGCATAAGCAATCGTGCGCCCAATGACACCCCTATACACTTCCCAGGTGCGGATATAGGAATCTAGGCTAAGGGGTAAAGCCGGCGCACCACCTTGACCTCTGGACATAAAACTTGCCCCGAATACAAAAAGTAGCGGAATGAGGAAAAAGAGTGATAACCAAAAAACCGAAGGAAACGCGAGCCAAAAACTATTGCCCTTCTTTGCTCTCCCAAGTTTGTACATAGTTCCTCCCAGACCGGTTGTGTTGGGTCAGTATAACGGGGGAAGGAGGGAAGACGTAAGAGGGGAGACGTGAAAAGCCCTCCTACGTCTCACGTTTCACTTTTTACGCTGTGGGTTGTCTGTAAGCTGCTGCGTAGCGTCCGGTCACGAAGTGCTCTAACTGCCGCTCGATGTCGGTGAGGAGTGCGCTAGCTCCAAACCTGAAGAGGTGGGGCTCGAGCCACTCCTTGCCCAGTTCCTCACGCATTAAAAATTGCATGTTCATCGCGTCTTTTGCCGTGCGGAGGCCACCAGCGGGTTTGTAGCCAATTTTATAACCTGTATGTTCGCCGTACTCCCGAATCGCCCGCACCATGACGAGGCTTACGGGCAGCGTCGCATTGATGGTTTCTTTACCTGTTGAAGTTTTAATGAAGTCTGCACCTGCCATCATACAAACCATACTCGCTTTGTAAACATTTTTCATCGTGCCGAGTTCGCCTGTGGCCAAAATGGTCTTGAGGTGTGCTTCGCCGCAGGCTTCGCGCATTTGCACGACTTCGTCATAGAGGGACTGCCACTGTCCGGTCAGGGCGTATTCACGGGTAATCACGATGTCAATTTCTCTGGCACCTTCGCCAACCGCGTAGCGGATTTCCTCGAGCCGTGTCTTGAGTGGAGTCAGTCCAGCTGGAAAGCCTGTCGCTACAGAAGCAACAGGAATGCCTGAGCCTTCGAGGGCTTTTACCGCGTGGCGTACCATTGTTGGGTAGACACAAACGGCACCTACAACAATCCCCAAATCCTGAACGCCCAACGCCTCTAAAATATCGTCCCGAACGGGGTTTCTGGCTTTGGCACACAGACGTTGCACCTTCCCTGGAGTGTCGTCGCCGGCGAGGGTAGTTAGGTCTATGCAGGTGATGGCTTTAAGGAGCCAGGCGGCTTGGTGCTGCTTTTTGACAGTGCGGCGGGTGCCTAAGGTACTCGTGCGCCGTTCTAACGCGCTGGTGTTGACGCGGGTATTTTCGTAGAAAGGAGTTTCGAGGGAACGGATGGGGTTGGGGAGGGTTTTCATGGGATTATGCTAGCACCTAACTACCTAATAAGGCACATTTTGGTTTAGACTACAGCGGTGCAACGATTCTCTACCCTGCGTCAGCGAATTTTTCAAAGTCGGTTGGCACAAAACGCATTGGCTCTTTATATTGTTCAGTTTGCGCGTTACTTACTGCCTCTAGTCACAATTCCTTATTTAGCTCGAGTGTTGGGGGTGGAAAATTGGGGACATGTTCTTTTCACCCAAGCGTTCTCCCTTTGGCTCATTTTGATTTTGGAGTACGGGTTCAATTTATCGGCGAGTCGAGACATTGCCAACTTTCAAGGTAGTCCCTCTGCTATTTCAAAAATAGTGGCTAACGTAATGGGTGCGAAAGGCTTACTCCTCGTGTTATCCGTTATTATTACCTTGGGTGTGAACCAGTTTGTCCCCAGCTTCAGGGAGTTTCCTTTGCACCTGTGGTTGGCTTGGTTATCTGCCAGTGCTACGGGTTTTATGCCCCTCTGGTATTTCCAAGGTATCGAAAATATGAAACCACCCGCTTTCTTAGATTTAGGAGTTCGGGTTTTCACTACGCTCCTTATATTTATAGTAGTTCGTCATCCTAATGATGCTTGGTTAGTGCTTGCACTCCAAGCCTTAGCAGGCTGTGTGACCACTTTCCTTGCCTGCTTCTGGATGTATCAAAAAGTTTCCTTTACCAAAATTACGTTGAGAGAAAGTTATAAAGCTTTACAAAAAGGTTTTAGCATGTTTCTTTTCCAAGCTGCTGTTAGCCTTTATACGACAGCAAATGCTTTTCTGCTTGGGCTTCTTGCTACACCTAGTTCAGTCACTTTTTATAGTAACGCCGACAGACTTGTCAAAACCTCACAAATGGTTAATCAGCCTCTCTATCAAGTGTTTTATCCAAGAATAAATTCCCTGCTAGCACCAGAGCCTCTTCATGCTTTACGCTTGGTTAAATTCAGTTTGTTATTGATGAGCAGTATAGGATTATGTATAGGTTTGTCGATTTTTGCGCTATCTCCATTCATTGTTAGCCACTTACTTGGACCAGGCTACGAACCAACCATTGAGCTTCTTCGCATTTTATCCTTACTTCCCTTTCTTGTTGCTGTAAGTAATGTTTTGGGAATTCAGTGGATGTTGCCGCATCATCTTGACCGCAGCTTTAATACCATTGTAATTGTGGCGGGGCTAGTGAATTTAGGGGCGGCTTTATTGATTGCACCACGCTTCGGTGCGGTAGGTATTGCGTGGTTGGTAATTGTTATTGAGGCTTTCATAACGCTAAGTATGTTTATAGTGTTATGGCGAAGAGGTCTCAACCCTTTTATTTACAGAGGTTTGAATAAATTGCAAACTTAGTTTGTGTAGTATTGGTTAATTTTAATGAAGGAGAAGTTTTGAAAAAGATAATCAATTTTGTGGTTCCGCAAATAAAAAAGAGGACATTTAGTGGTGGCTTACTATGCATCTTCGAGTATGCTAATGCTCTAGTTGAACGAGGGTATGAAGTTGTTGTATGCCCTATTTTGCCGAGTGAAATTCCTGAATGGTATCAACCCAAGTTTAAAATTCACTTTCCAACTCAATCTACTATTCAAAAAACTTTTTACAATTTGATAGTAAAAACATCAAGATATATTTTTGAAAAAAATGAAAATAATAAAAAAGCGTTAAAAGAAGAAATTAATACGTTTACAACCAGAATCTCGATGTATGGAAGTTATGTTCAAGCAAGAGCTAGCCAATTGAGCTTTGTGAAGAGTATGCCAATGGCTGATTTTACCGTCGCAACAGGTTATGAAACAGCATTACTTGTTCATCTAATTGGATGTGGAAAAAAATACTACTTTATGCAACATTACGAGCCATACTTCACAATAGATTTTGATAATCCTAACCTCGCGAGGCTTGATGCAGAATCTACATATTATTTACCTCTCAGAAAGATAGCTAACTCGTCGTGGTTGTCCAATGAAATTAAGGAAAAACATCCTTCATCTAATGTCGCCCAAGTTTGTTCTAATGCTATAGATCATCTTAGTTACTACCCAGATGGACAGCCACCTGAAAAACAGCAAGCTTTTGTTGTGATTAGTTACGGTGGACGTAAAGCTACCTGGAAGGGATTTCGAGACGCAGCCGAATCAATTCGATTGGCTAGCCAGGTGATTCCAAACTTAGTTTGGAAAGTGTATGGAGACGCTGAACTACCATCTAATAATTCTATTGCACCCTATGAATCTTTAGGATTTATTACTGGCACTAATCTACGCCAAGCCTACTCGAGTTCTCATGCTATTATTTGCCCCTCCTGGTATGAAAGTTTTCCTCTTTTCCCACTTGAAGCAATGGCTTGTGGTACAGCAGTTATTACTACACCCTACGGAACGGAAGAATACGCTTTTGACCAAAAAAACGCGCTTGTTGTCAATGCTCGCCAGCCTCAAGAAATGGCACAAGCTATTGTTAAGCTATATCAAGATGAACTTCTCCGGCAAAGGCTTATACAATATGGTTTGGAAATTGCTCCTAAATTTAATTGGTCAACCTCTGCTGCTAGGTTTGAATCACTCTTGGATGATTCCTCATGGAAAAATATTCAGTCGAACCACTAGTTTATATTATCATTGTTAATTACAACGGTTGGAAAGATACAGTTGAGTGTCTTACTTCCCTTACTAGGCTTACATATTCACATTTCAATGTTGTCGTTGTTGATAATGATTCTTCTGATAATTCTGAAACAATTATTCGTCAGCATTTTCCAGACAGGACAATGCTTCAAAGTGGTAAGAATCTTGGATTTGCAGGCGGTAACAATTTGGGTATTCGATATGCAATCCAGAAAAACACTGATTATGTTTGGCTTTTAAATAATGATACCGTTGTCGATCCTGAATCCCTAAGCTATCTTGTGAAGCGAATGCAAGAAAAGCCCTCGGCAGGCATGTGTGGCTCAAGACTACTCTATTATGATCGGAAAGAAATAGTACAAGTTTTAGGAGGTTCTACTTATAATAAGTGGCTGGGTGTGCAAAAACCAATAGGAGAGGGTGAGAGTGCTGATATTATACACACGCCAAATGAAATCGAAGCACAGCTTAGCTACATTATAGGAGCCTCTCTTCTTGTATCACGTGCTCTGATTGAAACAATAGGGTATATGAATGAGGATTATTTTCTTTACTATGAAGAAATTGACTGGTCAATCAGAGCAAAAGATAAATATACATTGGCTTACGCACCTCAGAGTGTCGTATACCATAAAGAGGGGTCAACTATTGGAACAACAAAGAGTCAAATTCCTTCAGCAAAACGTTTGCGTTCAGAGTTTTATAGTCTAAGAAGCCGCCTAATATTCACAAGAAATCATTTTCCTGAAGCATTACCTACGGTATATGTAGGAATTTTTCTCATGTTTGCTAAACGAGTCCTGCGGGGAGAGTGGGTGAGAATAAAAACATTAGGGCAAGCAGTAAGTCTACTACTTAAAGGGCAGAAGCCTAATTAAAGTTAATCTCATAATTGAGAGTGTAATTAATAATTTGAAGATTGTTAAGAAAGAAGAGGTATTCGTTTGAGTAAGTTGTGCGCTAGATTTGCCTATATATTTGCGGCGCTTTATGCTTTTCCTTGGCTCCGTTTTCCCGATGTAGCAGGGGTCGCATTACCTCTTCAGCGGTTGCTTGGTTTTATGAGTGTGCCACTGCTTTTTATAGTTTTAGCATTAAGAAGATCAGTAAGTGTAGGTAAGGGTCTAAAACTCTATTTATCGCTTTGGTTAATCTTTATGAGTTTCATTTTTGTTAGTTTGTTAGTCAATAAAATGCAATCCCCCTTCTTCGATGATATAAGAGCTGTTGCAGAGCTTTCAAAATATATAGCAGTTTTTGCCACCTCCTACTTCATATATTTCACTCTTAAAAATAATTATGTAAGATTTGAGATTTTTAGATATCTTTTGATGTACTCAGGTATAGTATCTGTAGGCTTAACGTATTTATTCTTGGGATTATACTGGCTAGGGTTTAGAACCGAAAATGAGATTCTCGCGCCATCTTTTGGAAATAATCTTGCTGTTTTGCCAACCGGGTCATTTCTACCTCGATTGGCGGGAACAGGTGCAGAGCCACAACAACTTTCTGTTCTTTTCCTAACTTCACTTTTTATCATGCTAACACCACAGTACTTCAGACGTTATTGGTTTGTCGCACTGTTGGGGGTAGGAGCACTAATTTTATCGCAATCCAAATTTGCAGTTGTTTCTCTAGGAGTACTTGCTATTTTTCTATACATTATTTATGGACGGCAACGTTTGAGTTTAATTGCTTTGGGTCTTTTACTAATTCCCATCACGGGTGGCATCCTATCCAATTTCTCTGCTTTTGCCGAACTTTTTGAACGAGGCGTTGAAGCAGGTGCTATTGCCGAACGGTTGGATAATACTGAATTGCTAGTTTCTATTATTAAAGAGAATTGGATGATTGGTGTTGGTGTCGGACAATATGGTCCTGTACGCAGTGCCATTTTATATGATGACCCAAATCAAGAAGCTGAATATTTTGCAAATAATGATTTTTTAACTTTTTTCGCAGAGATAGGTATCTTTGGGTTTATTTTAGGATGCGCTATCCTATCAACAGTTGTTCACATGTTGTTTTATTCAATGAAGTTATCCCGAGAAAAGCTTCTTGTGTTTTTACCATACCTATTCGGAGCAATTGCTATTACATTAAATATGCTAATAGGATATGAGTTTCTACATTCGTTTTTTTGGATCAATATAGGTGTATTGTTATATCTTCGTGGCGAGTGGTCAGGGGTTGAAAAGTGAGAGTAATCATTAATGCTCGCTTTCTCACGCAGAAAATTACTGGTGTGCAGCGGTACGCTATAGAACTATCAAAAAGACTCAAGATACTTGCTTCTGATATTGAGTTTATCTTTTTGGCACCCAAAAACATTCTGCATACAGAATTGGCTCAAGCCTTCAATGTTGAAGTTTGTGGTTATTTGACAGGTCATGCTTGGGAACAGCTTGAGCTACCCTTTTACTGCCGTGATGGTGTGTTACTTAATTTATGCAATACTGCACCCATTGCGAAAAAAAATCAAATTGTCACCATTCATGACGCGGCTGTGTTGACAGTTCCAGAAACATTTTCTCGAGCTTTTCGTACGTGGTATCAGTTTCTTTTACCACGTTTGGGGAAAGCGAGTTTGGGAATCCTTACTGACTCAGTGTTCTCGAGAAACGAGTTGATTAGATATCACATTGCACAAGAACAAAATATTCACGTGATTTATCTGGGAGGTTCGCAGCTCCTCGAGCATCCCGCCGACACACGCATTTTGGAAAAGCATGACCTGAAAAGTAAGCCATTCATCCTAGCAGTAAGCAGTTTAAGCCCAAGTAAAAACTTTGGCGCGTTGGTTAAAGCACTTAATTTTATAGAAACTCGAGACTTTAATGTTGTGATTGCGGGTGGTACAAACCCCAATATATTTGAGGTACAAGCTCTTCCAGATAATGTGAAGTATCTAGGCTATGTGTCGGATGGTGAACTCAGAGCCCTCTACGAACATGCCAGCACTTACGTGTATCCCTCCCTCTATGAAGGTTTTGGCTTTACTCCATTAGAGGCAATGACCTGCGGCTGCCCTGTAGTTGTGTCTAATGCTGCATCTTTACCTGAAGTATGTGGTGACGCGGCTCTCTACTGCAATCCGCACGACCCTAAAGATATTGCCACTAAAATCATGCTGCTAATGAGTAGTTCAGAAAAAAGGCTCGAGCTAAAACAAAAAGGGCATGAGCAAGCCAAACAGTTTTCTTGGGAAAAATGTGCCTCGGAAACCCTGTCTGTAATTAAGAAGGTCATAGAATAATGGATATGTCATTGGAGTTGGAGATGCTAAACGCTGAACATGCAAATTGGTATTTTCAGGTGTAAATAAGTTCCACACGTGCAATTATTAGCATGATGATAAATCTACTTGATACTTTCCCTTTTTCCCTTCACCATTATATCATATGAGACCCATTTACTTAGTGCTTTTACTGTTATTTGTGAGTTGTGGGTAATGCCCCAGAAAATCCTTCCAAAACCTGGACAGTATAGTATTTAAGAGTCCAGCGAATAATGGAGGAATATGGGGAAACAGCAGAAGAAATGGACAAAGGAGCAGTTAAACGTACAGCAGGTTGAGAAAATACAACAGACAGCCGAGTTACATCCCACCTATGGTTATCGCTTAATTTATCAAGAACTCTCAGGTGAAGTTGGTCGAGAATTTATCCGTGAAACGCTGAAATCTTTAGGGTTAAATCCAAAGCAAGTAAAGAAGGTTAGACGCAAAGTTC
>JBOFGY010000223.1:0-6524 GCA_051649365.1 Trueperaceae bacterium | reverse complement strand
ACGTTTACACAGCTCGCTGCTTTACAAAACCCCACACGGCTTTGAAATGAATCAAACTATTCAAGCAAAGGAGGTCTTGCTTCACGCCGCAGCTTGAACTAAACTACTTTTGTCTAGGATTCCAGACTAACTCCAACCCCGCCCCCTGTACTTTTCATGGACATTCAGGAGCTCTGCTTATGTCAGAATACATATCGTGAACTTTGCTGATTTACACATACACACCCACTTTTCTGATGGGCAAGCCTCACCGAAGGATTTGCTCGAGCGTTCTAAACAACTCGGCTTACAAACCATTGCCATTACCGATCACGAGACAACCCGAGGAAACCGTGAGGCACAGACGCTTGCGGCACGGTACGGGATTGAGGTTATTCCTGCCGTGGAAATCACGTGTTTCTGGGAAGGCTACACCGGGCATGGTGGTGGGGCAGATGTTGATATTTTGGGTTATTTTTTAGACCTCGAGTCGTCTACCTGGCAAGAGACAGAAACTCGTCTTGCTGAAGGCATTGTGGCTCGAGCTGCCACCGCTTGTGGTGTATTACAGCAACAAGGTTATGACCTTCGTTTAGAGGATGTGCTCGAGACCAATCCCACTTATCCAGGCTACATGCCCATTGTTCAGAGCTTACAACGCTTGAATCTTGTAATGTCACTCCAAGAAGCACATGCTTTAACAGACCGTGCTTATATTTCCGCGAGTCAGTCACCCTTTAGCATTGCCGAAGGGATACAACTCATTCGTGATGCGGGTGGTGTTGTGATTTTGGCGCATCCATCTATCATTCGCCGTGCGTCAGATGGTGAACTGCTTAGTGAGCGTGGCGTGATGGATTTAGCCCGTATGGGTCTTGATGGGATTGAAGTTTTCCATTACCGCTTGCGCGACCAACAGCGTCGTCATTTTGCCATGCTTGCCAAAATGTTTCGTCTAGCTATTTCAGGTGGCTCAGATGAACACGGTGGCCCCGGTGAGATGAAACGCTTGGGTTCAGAACCTATCACACAAGAGATCGTAGAGCGGCTGTGCTCCATTAAGCAAAGTCGTTAAGGTTGGATGACGGCTGATGTGTAGCAGTTTGTCTCGAGCGGCAAGATAGAAAAAGCTTTCTATCCTGCGTTCCCATCCAACCAAAACGTTGAGCAAGTTTTAGGTTAGTTGAAAGAAAATCCGCAAAAGGCTAAAAACCTTGAAAGCCCCAACCTTAGCCCTTTGCTTTAGCTATCACTATTCTTCCAAAACTCCAAATGGAAAACGTGCAACTTGCTTCATACAAACACCCAACTCCCTCACCCCAGGTTTATTGCATGCAGAACAAATCACACGTTTTTTAGTTCGCTAATTTTGATTCACTAAGCTTTGATGCCTCGCTGCACCTGTTCGGCTAGGGTTTTGAACGTCCAGTAACTTTCCCCTTCGGTGGGTGTTGTCGAGACAAGTTCGGCAATGTGTGCATACGCAGTTTCACGCAGGGGTTCTTGACCATGTCGAAATAAGGGTTCCTCACCTCCCTCTTCAAAATAGGTCTCTACAAAGGTTGGTTTTGGACGGATTAGCTCTCTTCTCTGTTTTGGCATAGCTCCTCACACGTTCTGAGAGGTGGATAGTTCAGTCTAAAATCCAAACGCTTAGAGAACGCTTAGAGGTAGGGGGTGAGACGTGAAAAGTGAGATGAACTAGCGGCTCACTTTTCACGTCTCACTGACTTAGGGTGCCATCGTTTACCCCATATTGAAGAGCGGGTTCATCTTGTCCGACATAAATGTTTACCGTGCGCTCGGCATTGCGGATACTGTCACCGACAACAGCCCGCACAAAGCCTCGTCCAGCTACTTCTTCATTGAGAACTAAGGTGATTTCGCTACCACAGGGGTATGTTTCACGCAGGTCTAAACTCACCGCGACATGTCGCCAAGGCTCGAGCACGACATTACAAGAGCCCACTCCACCCGTGACATAACTGAACCCTACGCGCTCGAGGTCAACAGACCCCTCTGTTGTCGGGAGTGTTTCGGTTGCCGTTTCTTGTACAGTTGTTTCAAGTGTCGTTGCGGCTTCTGACGGTTCGGGGGTTGTATTCGGAGTTATTGCATTGATAGCTGAATCGTTACTCGAGTCTGTTAGCGAAGGTTCAGCGGATTCCGTGCTGTTTGTACGACTAGCATTATCTAAAGGAACGACGGGAACACTATCACTTTCTAGAGTCTCACTCTGTGAAGTTGGTGTAGGTTGAGCGGGTTCTATCCTAACAGGTTCTACAGTCAAGGCTTCTGGTTGTGGCGAAACTTCTACGCTGGGGGTGCCTGTGCCTTGGAGACCCCCTGCGCCAAAGAGGGTAAGAACGACTACACCTGCAATTACAATGAGGGCAGCAATCAGTGCCGTATCAATCCAACGTTCTCTCATAGCTCTATCTTGCGCTAAATTTTGGTGAGATGCAATCTAGGCTTTAACAATCTAGGCTGCGACAATCTAGGTTCTAAAAAGAACGTTTTCACGATTGAAACTTCGGTAAGCAAAGCGCAAGAAAATGAGTGTGAAGATGAGCAAAGACAACCAAGTGAACAGTGTGGGCAGCAGTTCCTGTCTACCTTTTACAGTATCATTCATGAGCAGCAAAGCATTAAATAACGGCACGAGATAAATAACTGCGTGTTGATTAAAAAAGTCAGCGAGCTGTAAACCGATGGCTGGAATAGTAAAGAGAAAACTGAGCGGTGCGACGTAACTTTGTGCTTCTTTGAATGACCGCGCAAACATCGTAATACTCATAAGAAGTGCGGCAAGGAGGGCAGCCAAAAAGAGTGCCGTAAGCACTAGAATGAGCAAACTTCCAGGAGCAATAACGAGTGAACCACCTAGCACCTCAACAATGGCTTTGCCGCTTTCACCAAGTTGGTTAATAAATACGACATTGAGTAAAAGGCCACTTGCAGCGTAACCTGTAATGGCCATGAGTGAAGAGAGCAATCCGAGCGAGAGCGTAGCCAAAAATTTCCCGCCCACAATTTCACCCCGCCGTACAGGGGAGATAAGGAGAGATTCGAGCGTCCCCCGTTCTTTTTCACCTGCTGTGGCGTCAATCGCGGCAACTTGTCCACCGGCGAGAGCCCACACAGCCATAAAAAACGGAATCATCCAAGCAAGTTGACCGTTATTGGTTTCAGCACTCGAACTCGCGTCGCGGTTTTCAAGTCTGACAGGCTCGAGAATCGCCACATCAAGATTAGCTACCTTTAACCGTTCACCCACGAGTAGCGTACGAAACTCATTCAAGGCATTTTCTACTTTGCTGGCCGTGAGTTCACTGCGTACATTGCCTTCTTTGCGGTAAACGATGAGCGTGGCTTTATTTTGCTCGAGGTCGGCAACAAAACTTTTGGGAATCTCGAGTGCGATGGCGTAATCGCCTTCTTCGACGACCTTGCTAGCGGACTGAGAAGATTTTAAAGGAAGAAGTGAAAGTTTTTCAGCTTCGAGCAACGCCTTGAACTCTGTGGGCAGCGCGTCTAAACCAAGCACGGGAACGTCGCTGGTGTTGCTTCGCTCACGTTCAAAAAAACTACCAAGTGCGAGCGGTAAGCCGATACGCAAGATGGGCAAAGCTAACAGGGGAATAAGGAGGCTTGAGAGAATCGTGCGCCTGTCTCTAAAGGTAGACAAAAGCTCTTTACGCATGATGGCCCAGAGCATCGGCAGTCTTAAATTCATCGCGTGACCTCAGGGTGTTGCTTCACGTTTTCCCTCACATTTTCAATGAGCGCAAAGAAGGCCCGCTCAAGGGTTTTTGTTTGGGTTTGCCCGAGAAGATCTGCAATTGTGCTGTTTGCAATAAGTTTGCCTCCATAAATCACCGCTGCACGTTGGCAGAGTTCTTCAACTTCGCTCATGATGTGCGTGGAGTAAATGACGGTGCGCTTGCCTTCAGAATATTGCTTCACAAAATCGAGAACGGCGCGGCAAGCCATCACGTCTAAACCGCTCGTAGCCTCATCAAAAAAAATGACACTCGGGTCGTGGAGCACAGCTCTCGCAATCACGATTTTTTGCTTCATTCCTGTCGAAAAACTGCCGCAGTAGCGTTTCAAGGTTCCACCAAGGTGCAGCAGGTCATCTAACTGCTTAACCCGTTGATTTACGGCCGCTTTGCTCATGCCGTAAAACCCACCAAAATACTGTAAGACCTCGAGCCCTGTGAGCCTATCATAAAGTCCCATACCACCATTGACGACCCCAATCATCCTGCGGACTTCTTCGGGATGCTCTTTGACCTCGAGCCCGTTAATCGTAACAGTGCCACTGTCGGCTTGGAGCAGGGTAGCCATAATACGGAGTGTGGTGGTTTTTCCTGCACCATTTGGACCGAGTAGCCCAAAGATTTCACCGCTCGAGCTTTCAAAAGAAAGGGTGTCTACAGCCTTGATACTGTTAAACGATTTGTAAAGTCCCTTAACCTCAATCACACTGGTTTTATTGTACAGCGTTGCTTTTTGGAACGAAGCGAAGAATCCCGCAAGTCAGTCATTGGTTTCGATGTAGCCCATTGCGCTTGCCTAGGCAACTAGGGGCTAACCGGGTGAAGGAACATTGGTTGTCGCGGTGCTAAGTTCGCTGAACAGGATCATCAGTGTGGTAATGACCTGGTTTTTTTGTGGGAACACTTAGCTAAACATCAGTGGTTTGGTGTTTGGCTGGCACTGGCGGGTGTGATTCTTGTTTCTGTCGTCAAATAAAAATCCTATTGATTTGGGCGATTAGAAATGCCGATAAGAAGCACATCCAATAAAGCATTGAGTTCAACCAAGCGGTCTTTTCCCAAATTGTCCAAGACTAATTTAGGGTGATGAAACGCCAAGGTTGCAGTAGACAGCATCTGGCTTAAAGCCTCTATCTTTGCTTTTTTGAACTCACCTGTCTTCATACCCTGCGTGATAATGCGCTCGAGTTGCTCTTTGTTCACTTGCAAGTGACGTTGGATAAAAGGACGCATACTCGAGCTAGCCATATCAAACGCGGCGTAAAGCTCAGGGTCAACTTGCACTTTTTTGAGCTTGAGCTGATGCAGCGTAACGAACCAGTCACGTAATTTTGTGGCAGCTTTGCTTTTGCGACCTACGACTTTCTCGAGTTCAGCTTCGATATAGAGCAGCCAGCGATCTGAAACCTCATCGAGAAGCGTCTGTTTGTCAGGAAAAAGTTTATAGAGTGCCGAGTGACTGATGCCAAGGGTTTTGGCAACATCTACCAAACGGGTGCGCTCGAGACCATAACGGCGCACGTTCGCTTCAACAGCCTCTAGGACAGCGAGTTTTAAGTCTGCTTGTGATAGTCCAGTGCGGGGCATAGGGATAGTTTAGCTCAGGACTTACGCAGTTGATGACGAATCGCTGGGTTAGCTGCGGAGAACTGGGGGCTACAGCACCCTTTTTCCACTTACTTCACCGCTTTTGCTTAAGTCCTGAGCTTTTAGGAGTAAGCATGGTTAGACGACCAAGTTGGCGAGTTTAGCACTCACGTTAATTCAAACGATGTAGCTAGACAAAGTGAGCAACATTGTTCAAGAACATTTCCTACTTCGCTCCACGCCCACTAGCCATATCATTGAATTTTTTGAAGAAGGCATCATATTCGCCCTTAGCCTTGACGTAGCGTAGAGGTTTGACCCGCTCGATACTGACTTCGCTTACGTCGGGTGTGCTCGAGAGAATGTGCATGGTTTCAGAAATGTAATCTTTTAAGGGCAAAGCGTTCGGGTTGGTAGCTTGTTCTGGACCCATCAGCTCCGTTTGTACTTGAGGCGGAATAAGCTCAATCACTTGTACATTTGTGTCCTGAAGCTGGTAGCGCAATCCCTGAGTATATGAATGAAGGGCCGCTTTGGTAGCACTATAGGTGGGCGTTCCTGCCAGTGGCACGAAGGCTAGACCCGAAGTTACTATGAGAATGGTAGCACTTGGCTGAGACAGCAAAAGTGGTAGCAGTGTGCTGTTGAGGCGAATTGGTCCCAATAAACTTAGTAGCTATTGTTGCCTCGGCGGTGTCTAGCGATTCCACCTCTTGAACGCTCTCGAGGCGCATGATGCCCGCGTTGTGAATCACGACGTTGAGACTCGGGCAATCGGCCTTGAGTTGTTCTGCAAACCCCTTAATCTCGTGGGCGTTTTCAATATCGAGGACAGCAGCTTTCATACCTGGATTCACGGCTGTAACTTCCTCGAGTAGTGCCTTGCGGCGACCCGCAATAATGACCTGGTTCCCGAGGGTGTGAAACGCCTCGGCTAAAGCGCGGCCAATACCCGAGCCCCCACCCGTAATCAGAATAGTATTGTTCTTCATTTGCATGATTTGCTCCCTTCGTCACTTTATTAGAAATAAATGTAATTGAGGGGTCGCGGAGTTATTTTGCAGCTAAGCGGGGGAAGTTGCTAGATTGAGGGAATGACAGCAAAGACAGAGAAGCAAAAGAAGGTTAAGAAGAACAAACGAGAGAAGAAACCGAAACCCAAGCAACAAAGGGAAG
>JBOFGY010000222.1:0-3827 GCA_051649365.1 Trueperaceae bacterium | reverse complement strand
GTGAGTTTTCAGGGCGTGGGCAAACGGTTTGGACTGCGTTTGTGTCTGGGGATTGGGCAATGGATTTACTTTCACTGGGTGAACAGGGCGCACTCGAGGAAGCGATTGATTCACTCAGTCTCGAGCTGGACAAAAAGCTCTCCCCTACCTCTGCACATTTAATGAACTGGCCCGAAGAAGACTACATTCGCGGTGGTTACAGTTTCGTGCTGCCTGGCTGTGATGGTGCAAGAGAAGATTTGGCAAAACCTACACCGCCACTTTACTGGGCTGGTGAAGCTACAGCATCAGAACAGCAAGCCGCAACGGTTCACGGCGCGTATTTGAGTGGTAAACGTGCGGCTAAGCAAATTATGGATAATCTGGCAGCCAAACAAAAACGACTTATCGCCCGAGAAACTAGGGCCACAACGCAAGCATCACCTGTGTAAACATTTAATACACAACAAGCGATTTTTTTTGCATAATTTGTTTGTAATGAAAGACAACATCAAATCTGTCAAGAGCACTAAGTCAATGCGTGATAGACGTTTTGTGGCGGTTCATCGTGGTGGGCCACTTAGCAAGGAACATCACTGTCTGTTAATGCGGTGGGCCTGTAATTGTGCCAAACATGTCTTACCGCTCCTTGAAGACAACATAGACGAGCGGCTAACTGACGCTCTCAAAACAGCTAAGGCTTGGGAAAAAGGAAAAGCCTCGGTGGGTGATGCACAAAAAGCCGCTTGGAAAGCACATACTGTAGCAAGAGAAACCTCGAGTCCTGTGAAGATTGCAGTAGCCAGGGCTGTTGGACACGCTGTTGCGACAGCACACATGGCAGACCATTCGCTAGGACCCGCTTACTACGCTTTGAAAGCTGTAGAAGCTGCTGGCAAATCAACCGAAAGTGAGCGACGTTGGCAGGACAAACAGATTCCAACTGAAGTCCAAGAACTTGTAATCTCAGCACTCACTCTAAAATTTCCAAAAAGATACGAGAACGGTTAGGCTTCTGGGTAGACTCTATAGTTAAATCAGCAAATCTGGTAGGCTTAGCTATGTTCCCAACCTAGAGCCGAAAAACGCTAATCGAGAGGCTCAAGCCTTAACCCAAGCCTCTCCTGTGTAATAGCTTTAGCCAAAGAGTGGCACGAGTTTTGGTAAGTCTTTAGGATTCCCTTTGACTTTCAGTCTGCCCGACATAACCGCGATAGGTGCCATGAGTTGACCCGAAACGAGTTTGACAAAATCTGAACTCGAGGTACTGATGGTCGCTTTTGTGCTTAAACCATGTGTCTCTGGCGCACCCGCTAACAGCCCTTGTCCAACACCACGTCGTGCGTCAATGGTGTAATGCTGTTTGTCATCGGTAAAAGCAATAGCAAACACAGTATCAATCGAATCTTTTGTCGCAGGCGTAAGTTTACTTTGCAAATGTGTTAAACGTTCCTGTACTTCTGACTGTTGTGGTTTTACATCTTGTACGGCAGTTTCTTCCGCCTTGGACATAGCAGCTTCCCATACATAAGACTTGTAGTAACTCATGACCACTTCAAACAAGTGCAAATCTGTCGTGCCGAGTCCAGCAACTTGATTAAGATTTACATCTGAGCGTTCTTTCATCACTTCCGACATGACTTTCTCGAGACCTGAAAGCATAATGTCTTTGTTCTCAAATTGCACGTAATTGAGAATTCTCACTCCATCACAGCTCGCGTGAATATTTGTCGAAACGTATCCCGCCTGACGTTGGGCGTTGCCATCTACACCAATCATGAAGCGCAATAACTCTTCTTGTTTTTCGGGCGTGGTCGTGACTTCATTAAACGCAGCCATACCCTTGCCAGGTTGAATTACCGTCACTTCATTAGGTTGCAAATGTCCAATATGACGCACGTCGTAAATGCGTGGCTCACCTTCAATAACCAGTTCTTGTAGTTTAGTTAAACCCTTTTGGAAGTTGTGGCTTTCCTTGGCAGCGTTCATACGCGCCTCACTTTCCCACTGCTCGTAAGTAGCGACACGCAAGCCGTCAAGCGAACGCAAGATCGTTAGTGAAATATAGCCAGGCTCTTTCGTCAAGAGAGCGTATATCGTTTTGACGTGTTGAACGAGCGTATCTTGGTCATCGGGGTCAACCGTCATGATATAGAGCACCGTGACGAGCTTTGCTTCTTTGCGGATGCTGGCAACTGTTTCTGGATTTTGAACGTTTGTCATGATTTTCCTTTCTAAATCGCCTACTTTATTGTAAGTAAGTACTTGCTTTATAATAGAAAAGAGGGAGGTGAATGTCAAGCCTCGGGTTTCTGGTGTGAAATGCTATACTTTCAAACTTACAAGGATGTATCCATGCCCAAAATGATTGATGAGCAACGCATTCTCCAAGCAACCCTCGAGACCATCAGCACACACGGCTATGACGGCGCAACCACGCGCCTCATCGCAGAAAAGGCAGCAATCAACGAACTCACGCTTTTTCGCAAATTTGGGAGCAAGACAAATCTCATCCTCCGTGCCGTCAAGCAAGAACTCGAGGCATTCAAAGAGGCTAAACTCGAGTACACAGGGAATTTAGAAGATGATTTAGAAAGAATTGTCACCTTCTATCAAAGCCTTTTTGAGACCAGGGGCAAAGTAATCCCTGTTATCTTGAGCGAGTTCTCCAGACGCGGCGAACTTCGTGAGGGGTTACAAGACCTTATGGTATCTCTCAAATCCCTTGCTTTAATTCTCACGCGCTATCAAAAAGAAGGAAAGTTGATGAAAGAGCCTCCTATGACTACGCTTAGCGCACTGCTTAGTCCAATTATTTTCATGAATGTTATAGGGCAGTTCGACAGTAGCATCACAAACAAATTCAACAAACGTGAATACGTGACAGCCTTTTTGACAGGACGCAAGGTGGCTAAGAAACGGTGAATTCTCTTCGGCAGCTTTTAAGTAGTAGGGTAGGTCGGCCTTTTACATAAGAAGACAAAGCTACCAGCTTTTATACATTTAAGACATCTTGATAGCCTGTCATTTTATTTTGCTGATTGTTGACAATCTACAATTTTAGCTTTAAGATTCAGCTAGCGATGAACCAAGGTGTTATCAAACGCAGCTTTGACGTGCAGGCTGCCGATATTTTACGGACGCGCATTTTAGAGGGGGATTTTGGGCCTGGTCACAGGCTCACCGAGATTGCGCTATCACAAGACTTAGCCGTCTCGAGAGGCACAATCCGCGCGGCCCTGCACCAACTCTCGAGCGAAGGGCTAATCTCCTTGCGACCCTACACGGGCTGGCAGGTTAGCAGTTTTGGCGACCAGGATATTTGGGAGGTATTTACCCTGCGGGCAAGCCTCGAGTCCTTAGCCTCTGCACTCGTGGCACAACGCATTAAGAGTAAACACGAAAACGTTCGTGACACGCTGGTGAACAGCTTTACAACCTTCAAACAACTCTGTCAAAAAGGTGGCAAAAAAAGCCGTATTGCTGATGCAGACTTTGAACTTCATACCACCATCGTCTCCCTCGCCCACCACCAACGCCTGCAAGAACAGTACCGCTATATTTCACAACAGATAAAACTATGTATCGCCTCTGAAGATGATTTAGTTGGCGACCCAAAACTGTTACTGAGACAACACGAACCTTTGCTTGAAGCACTTTTAGCAGGTCAGGAGGATAAAGCAGAAAAGCTGGCAAAGCAGCACGTACTCGAGTCTCAGTTTTTCAAACAGTTACACCTAAAACGTGAGGTTAAATAATTTTCAGCAAGGCGACTTTAGCCCTTGGCCCACAAGGAGAAACTTATGAGCATAAACTTTGCAAACATAGACTTTGCCAGCAAAGAATTT
>JBOFGY010000221.1:0-11173 GCA_051649365.1 Trueperaceae bacterium | reverse complement strand
CGCTAATAACAAATATAGATTATGTACTTGTTGTTAGCGGTTTCTTTTTTGTTAAGTGAACATTTTGGAGAAAAGGTAGTGCTTTTATCTGCCAAAAATAGTTTCTCGCGTCATCCGTGTAAGATTTATAATCTTTAGTGCGCTAGTAATAGCGTGTAAACAATACGCCAAATGGCAGGAAAGGATTATGAAAATTGTAGTCATTGCTAATCGGATTTTCCCGATTCCAGCACCTGGCGTGGGTGGCATAGAACGTGGTTTAGCTCCGTTCCTTGCTGACCTAGCTTCCCAAGGACACGAAGTCACACTATTTACGTGTGGCGGGTCTGACGTGCCAGGAGTCGAGGTAATTCCCTTAGTTGAGCCAAGAGATAATCTGACTTTCGACGATTATCTTGGTATGTCCCTTGCCCAGGTGATGGATGCTTACGATTACATTGTGAAACACGATATCAGACCTGATGTCGTGCATGACAATACAGGGTACGGAATGATCCGGGCGAAATCCCTTTCATCACGTTGTCCTGTTGTAGTCACATTGCACAATGGTCTTAGTCAGGCCAGAATGTTCGGTTCTGAGTGTACAGAGTCATACAATGTGGCTCTTACTGATGCAGATCGGAAGATTTTGCAAGCAGCCGGGATTCCTGTAGAGCGATATATTTACTACGGTATTGACTTGCTCAACATGCTTGACTCGCCTTTACAGCCCAAAACCAATAAGTATGTATGGATGGGCAGAATGTACCCATCCAAAGGACCCGATTTGGTTATCCAAGCCGTTCTCAAAGCCAGACAAGCGGGCGCAAACATTCAACTAGTTTTGGCAGGGCAAGCCCCCGAAGGTCAATATGCACAGTGGCATCAAGAACGGATACTACCGTTTGTAGATGGTGTCAATATCACACATATTGGCACAATAAATGATGCTCAAAAACCTGCATTTTATGCAGGAGCGTCTGGTTTTATCATGGCAAATCGTTGCTATGATAATAGCTTCTCTGAGCCTTGGAATGAACCTTTTGGTGTCGTGATGGCAGAGTCGTTGGCTTTTGGTGTATCAGTCGTAGGAACCTCTGGGGGATCGATTCCAGAAGTTATTGCTGACTGTGGCATAATCCTTCAAGCAACCTCAGATGAAGAAGTTGTAGACGAGCTGGCAGAGATTCTGCTGAGCGGAAGTTTGCAGCAAATCTCTGCGGAAGCTTGTCGGGAAAGAGCCCGATATTTCCTGCCAGGTCGTATGACCCAGGAGTATTTGGAGTTCTACCAACACGCCATCGAGCAGTGGCGTAACTAATCCTTATCTAAATAGCAATCTTTAACGAGGCTGCTAACAGTGACCACAAAAGTGGTCACTGTTCTTTTGTGCTATCAAAACACATTGATATAAATAATTTCGTGGAGCCCTGTAAAGGCTTGTATAATTAGTATAGCACTTAGGTGCTGTAGTTTAGTAAATCAACAAGAAAGGACATGAAACTTGCTATCATTGCACTTCCGTTCGCAAAACTCGAGCCTAACTTTCAGGAGTATGGAGGGACTGAAAGGCCCCTTACAGCTCTTATCGAAGGACTTCGTAACCGAGGACATCAAGTGATCCTCTTTGCGGCTGAAGGAAGTTCGTTTCCTGGTGTAGATGTTGTTTCATTTTTCGAGCCTGTGGAGTTTATCGCAGGAGCGTATGAACATACACAAAAAAGCGTGTGTCATTCTTCGCTGGCTCACCAGTGGCTCAAAGAAAACAACATTACGCCTGACGTGATTAACGACCATAATCAGGGTGCGGATGTTTTCGGTTCATGCTCGTGTGCCCCATTGGTGGTTTCACATCACAACGGTCACGACTTGGATCAGTGGACCGCTCCGTACTTCCCGCATGTGACGCACATTGTGCATAGCCAAAGTGAGAAGAGGTTCATGCAAGAGTTGGGTGTCAATGACCCCCAATTGGTGTACCTCGATGTACCTGTAGAACCCCTCATTCAGGGGAGCCAAGGACTCACCAAGCAGGGCTACGTTGCTTTTATTGGCAGGTTCCATGAGCATAAGCGTCCTGACGTGGCAATCCGCGCAGCAATCCAGGCAAATATGCCGATCAAGATTGCTGCCTCACCTAATGTTCCTGTAGAACAACAGGCTTGGTTTGCCCAGGAAGTAAAACCCTACTTCGACCATCCTTTGGTCGAATACGTGAAGTTAATTACCGAAGACCGAAAAGCACGGTTTTTGGGTGAGGCACTTGCGGTCATCACTCCAAATACAGATCGCCCAGAGCCTTTCGGTCTCACGTCTGTTGAGGCAAATGCCTGCGGAACACCTGTGATTACGGTTAATCTTGGTGCAACACCTGAGATTATCTGGCCAGAGGGTGCTCCACCTGCGGGCATCGTTATCGAGCGCGGTTCTGATGACGTTGTTGTCAGTCAAATGGCTGAAGCCATTCGCCAAATCCGCTCAGGAGAAGTCGCGTTTGCATCCAACACCTGTTGGGAAAACGCACGACGCTTTGGGCAGGGTATGGTAGCGGGCTATGAAGCCGTCTTCGAGCAAGCTATTGCTCGTTGGCAAAGCTAGACTACGTTTGACCTAGTAGCACTCTAATGAGACTGCTACACAGTGACCAACCTAGGTTGGTCACTGTTCTTTTTGCTACCAAACAAATACGGTAAGGAGTAAGGAGCAAAAAAATATAAGAGGCTCAGTTGAGCCTCTTACTCTAGCTTGATGAGCTAGAATTTGTCTGTCATCCTTCTTAGCGAACTAGCATAATGATGCCAGAAAACCATCCCAAGACTAGTGGGAATAGTAGAAATGTCATGACGACATTTCTACTAATCAATGAATTATCAAACACCAGGTTCCTGGGTATGAAGAGCAAGGCAGCTCTTAATAGCCCAAGGAACAGTGCTGGATAAACTGACACAAAGAATACTTGCAGGCCTATGCTTGCAAGAAGTAGAAGGGGATGATCTAATCTTAGCCCTTGTGGACCAAGGATAAAGAAATATCCAGGGAAAACTCCTGGCACAAATGCCAATAGAAATCCTATTCCACTGCGGTGCTTCATGTCCGCCAGTAATTGCCCCCAGGTCATGGGAGCGTAATACCACTCCCTTCCCATTTGGTAAAGAAGGTTGTCTAGATATGACCCTCCCACAAAAGAGAAGAGTTGGCTGGCTACCAACGCCTTGTTTAAAACCTCTGCTGGCACTCTCGCCGCATAATAAGCGGTGAAAGCCCCAATAAGGCTTGGGATCAGCAGGCTGATTAAGGCAGGAAATAAGTAAATCATATATTCCCGCATTATCCTTTGAAACGTTCTCATGATGATGTTTTCCTCGCTAATAATCATGGACATTCGTATCGTAGCAAAAACTAAAGAGGAGTTCGTTTTAGCTAAAAATGAATAATCACCACAAACCAATTTATTAAGATGTTAAATTGAATAACAACCTGTACTCGAGCGCGAAATGTTCCTATTTATCGTAAAAACACTGAGACATCCTTAGCTTTGTACAACCTTCACCAATGTGATACACGTCGCAACAAGTCGTGAATAAAAAATACATCAACTCTTCCCAAGTCTGGTGACTTTACCATCAAACACCGCAGTACGCTGACCGAGCGAAGTGCGTTGACAAAATTAGTGGAAAAAAGCACGAAACAGTAACAAACCACTGACCAAAAGATAAAGGGCAACAGCTACGAACAGTACCACCTGAAATCCTGCGAGCAAACCTAACACGGTAGCCAGCACCGCCCCCAGTGTCGAGGTGAGGGCATTTGCAGCCCACAACAAAGGAATACCTCTCTCATCAACTCGAGCAGCCACACGCAAGCCTATAGGGAAAGGAATCCCCATTAGAAATCCTAAAGGGAAAAGTAACAGCGTCGTGATAACAACCCGGTTGAATAAGTTAAGGAGCAATGCGGCACTAAGCAAAATCTGTGACAAAAAAATAAAAAGTAATAAGTACACCACAATACCCAAAGTGACAAATACAACACCTCGAGTTCCACTCGCAAGTCGCTTACTCAACATACTTCCCACACCACTTGCCAGCAGTAAAGTTCCGAGTGTCACTGCAAATGCCAAGACTGGTTGACCTAAGAGGAGTTCAAAGCGTTTGAGCAGCGCAACTTCAACAAGAATGTAAGCAAGTCCAAGCAAGGAAAAATACGTCAACAAAGTAAAGCGTGCACCTATCCTAACAGAGTGTTGAGGACGAACAAAAAACATAGTAAAAAAAAATAAAAGAGCCGAAATTACACTAATGCTAAACAGGGATAAAAGTGTCGCTGGCAGACCAGGATTTAGGTTGTAGAAGAAAGGTCTCGAATCTGTTGTAGGGAAAATATTATAGCCAGGATTTGCCCTGTAATAGTCTTGCAAGGTCATCGAGCCACTCGTTAATACACCTAATGGTTGTTCAAAAACACTAGGAATAAAAAGCGGTAAAAGATTCATAGAAGTGACTTGGGTTACATAACGCTCTGCACTTTCTTTTGTCCAAGGAGATTTCGTCAAAACTAAAACAGACGGTGCAACATTAGGGTCTTGTTTAGGGTCACTCATCACGAGTGAAGTATGTTGGAGTGCGTCTGTAAGCTCGAGTCCCTCGCTTTCTAGCATGGCCAGTGCTGTCATAAGTAGGCGGACACCCTCAATCCCATTATGTCCAACAATTGCAAGTCTTCCATTGGCGTTGAGTTTTTGCCAGTAGGCATGAAATGCTTGAAGCGTAAACGTGTAATTTTCTGCAAGCGAAGCATTCGTCGGAGCAGCCGCTTGGCTATAAACATTGTTTAAGAAAATTATGTCAAACGTTTGATTCGTTCGCTCGACAAAATTTCGTCCATCCGTGATTAATGTTGTCACACCTTCGCTATCTAAGATATTTCCGTTGTAATCTTTGTAACTTCTTGTTACATCAACTATCGTTGGATTGATTTCAACAGCCATGATGTTTTTCGCACCTGCATATTTTGCCATGAACACGTCGTAACCTGCACCCGCGCCAATAATCAATGTTTCGTCAACATTACCCAGTGTAAAAGGTAAGTAGGGAATTTCTTTCTCTAGCCAATCGTAGCGGCTAATATGGACATCTGGCTCGAGTCTTTGCATCAGGCTTCCTGCACCACCGTCTGTGAACACATAACGCTGCGCGTCATTTTTTATTTTGACGACATCAACACGGGCAAAAGCACCCCAGCGCGACTCAAGAAGGTGTGGCTCGAGTTCTCTGTTTTGCAAAACGTGAATCATCGTTTTATCAGGCGGTGCTGTAACAATTCTTTTTGGATGATAGCCAATAATATTTGTAAAAAAATTCGTTATGCCAAGTAACACAAATAGGCAAAAGCTTGTAATACTTAACCACCGACTAACTTTGCTACCCATTAATAAGAGTGAGGTAAGTGCAATGGGAATAGCACTCAATAATGTAACCGTAAACGGACCAAGCACTGCCGCAGCCAAGAGTGACAAACTTAAACCCAGAACTGCGCCGATTAAGTCTGCACCGTAAATGAAATGACTGTCTTTGGCAAAGTGTGAGTAAACAAGTGCGTTAATAAATCCAACCAGTAAATAGGGTAACAGTGACAGGATAACAGCGATGGCAATAACACCCGAAGACTCAAGTCTAGACAATAACCAAGCTGTAACTACCAGAAGCCACGCGAGTGCGAGCAGTGCAAGATGTATTGCTTTTAATGTATCTTTCAAAAAGTTAAGCTGCCTTGCCACGTAACCGAGAGCTGCACCCAATCCCAACCCCAGAACAGCAAGTGAAACAACTAAAAAAACATAGTGGTACTGGAAGAGCAGGGAGAAAATGCGCGTGAGGCTAATTTGCAAAGAAAACCCTGTCGCTGACAAAAGCAAAACCGCCAAAGCTACCCAATGATTTCTTGTCTTATTTGTAAACGAGGGCGAGAAATCTTGTACCACTGTTTGCTGCATGACCTAGCCCTTTGAACCTGTTAAGGTAATCCCTTCAATAAAAAAACGCTGAGTAAAGAAAAACAGCAGTACGGTAGGCAGCATGACAATTGTCGCGGCAGCCATGAGTAGCGTGAAATCTGCTTTGTAGGCATCCTTAAATACATTCAGCCCAATTGCCACCGTATAATTTTTTGGACTATTGAGGTAGATCGTTGCTTGGAGCAAATCGTTCCACCGCCACAAAAAGGTAAATATCGCCACCGTCGTTAAAGCGGGCGTAACGAGCGGCAGCATAATGCGTGTGAAGGTTTGGACTCTTGTCGCGCCGTCAATCATGGCGGCATCCTCGAGATCACGAGGAAGCGTGCTGAAAAACTGTCGCAGTAAAAAAATTAAGAAGGCATTACCAAAAAACGAGCGGATATAGAGCGGCACGAGCGTATCCACCAAGCCTAAATCCCTAAAAATCGTGTAGACGGGAATGAGCGTAATAAAATCGGGTAACATCATTGTTGCAATCACAATCGTAAACAAAACATTCTTGCCGGGTGCTCGCATTCGAGCAAAAGCGTAGGCGACGACAGTGCAGGAAAACAAATGCCCAATAATGCTTAAAATCGTGATAATAAAAGAGTTTTTGAAAAAAGTTAGAAAGCCGACGTTGGCAATTTGTCTTGAGAGTGCGTCACTGATATTTTTCCACTTCGCCTTTGGAGTCATAACTCGAGCAGGTGTGCCAGCCGTGTCAAAAGCTGTTTTCATTTCATTCACAGGAGCAATAAGGGACATGTCTTGGGGTGCGCCAAGAAGGACAACTTGCTTGGGTAATTTCTCAAAGTTAATGCTTTCGTCACGGACGCTGGGCAGAGTAAAATCCTTATACCGAATGTTACTATTCTCAAATCGCGCTACGAGCGGATTTTGCAGGGATTTTCCTGGCACCATGACAATGCTTTGCATGACATTTAAAGGCAAAACGACCACAGTGTTTCCAAGCGTGAGGACTCGAGCCACCTGATCATTTTTCCCTTCAAGGGTTCCGACCGCAAACACACCACCATTGAAAATAGCTTGCTCTGTTTCGACAAATGCTGAGGCAGGTACAACTTCAGCTTGACTTTGCACAACTGATAAATCGAGTGTGGGCTGCCAAGGGGATTGCTCGAGTAAAACATGTGCTCTATTGTCAAACGTGACTGTTTCTACTTGCGAATTACCTACATCTACAGCTTCACCCTCACTCAGTTCGTTGGCAAAGACGAGCTTGGCGTGCCCTGCAATTTCAGAAGGCGTGACAGTGGTTTGTTGCGTTTGCGGTCCAAGTGTGAGAAACATTCTCTGCACGCCGTCTATTTCTATTTGCCTGGCTTGCACCTTGTATTCACCTTGCGTTACGGTTTCACGTTTCCCCGAATTAAGTTCGTCGAGCGGCAACGTGACTATACCTTGCAACGCTTCAGTAGGCACAACGAGCAAAGCATCACCCGAGCGTCCTACCGCAATCACTTCTTTCCCTTGCCAAGAGCGCACGTTGACCTGAATATCCGCTATGGTCTTTATGGATGCTTTGCTAATTTCATTTGCGGGAGCTACCTCGAGCGTCGGTAAATTTTCAACAGCAAGGGCAGAGGTGTAGCGTCTCGAGCCGAGTTCGACAACTTCACGTTTTTCTCCGTCTTGCGTGGCACGATAAAGATTAATGAGGCGCACGCTGTCACCCGCATCCACTTTGTGCCACTGCTGCGGAAAAAGAATAATCGGGCGGGCAAAAATCTGCCAGTCGGGTTTGAGGGCTGTTGTTACCATCCAGAAAATTGGAAAGAGCATGAATAGCGAACCAATGAAAAGAAAGACGTAACTGAGCACGTGGCGTAAAGCCGCGATCGCCTTGGTACCGAAGGTGAACTTGTAAGCCTTGGACGGCTTAGCTCTTTGTTTTGGAGTGACATCGCTTAATGCCATCTTAGTCAACCTCACTCTCATAATACATATACCGCCTCGAAACCCTCATCACGATAACCGTAAGAATAAGAATCACAACAAATAATACCCAGGAAAGCAGTGAAGCGTAACCCATGTTGGTGAACTGAAAGCCCTGTTCCCAAACGTTAAAGATGTAGGTGCGGGTGGCATCGTTAGGTCCACCTTTGGTCAATACCAGGGCAGGGTCAAGAATTTGAAATGCAGCAATAATGCCTGTGATGGCGTTAAAGAAAATGGTGGGGCTCAAAAGCGGCAGAGTGATGTTCCAAAATTTATGCCAGGCGGTTGCGCCGTCAATCTCAGCAGCTTCGTAATAGACATCCGGAATACCTTTAATCCCTGCCAGATAAATCACCATCTGAGTACCTATCATTGTCCACCAACCCATGATAATGATGGCGGGCAAGGCCCAGCGTTCACTCGAGAGCCAGTTAGGACCTTGAATACCAACATAACTCAGCAGCAAATTTACCAAACCCGAATCAGGATTGAATATAAACGACCACATTACGGCAACCGCCACGCCGCCAATAACCGAAGGTAAAAAATAAATCGTACGCCAGAGGTTAATGGCGCGGAGTTTTTGTGCTAGAACCATTGCGACAAAAAGAGCCAGCGCATTACCAACAGGAACCGTACCGAGAACATAAAGCGAGGTGACGCGCAAACTGCTCCAAAATTGCTCGTCCTTTATAAGTTTGCGAATATTGTCTAAGCCTGTAAATGTTGGTGTATTAAGGAGCCTAAAATCAGTGAAAGCTAAATAGAGCGACTGCAGAAAAGGCCAGCCTTGCCAGATGATAAACCCAAGGAGCCAAGGGGAAATCCAGAGGTAAAACTCTACGGCTTCTCTCCGTTGTCGTTTGCTGAGTGTTTGCCATTGCTGGCGAGGATTTTGAAGTGACATAAGTTTTATCCTAATAGAAAATAATTTCCTTGAGAGATTAATTGAACGAGGGATGAAAGTTCCCTCGTTCGTTAAGAGGTGAGTAAAGAAGTGGTTAGAAGGGTTGGGCTAAGCAAGTGTCTGCTTCAGTAGCCATCGCGTCAAGCTCGGCTTGGATGTCTACATCTGCACCGTCAGGGCTTTGAATAGACTGAAGTAAATTACTTACTGGCATATTTATACACTCAACCCAATGGGCTGTTTTAAAGTCATCTAAAGGTTGTAAGGTATCAATGCCCTGCACAAAAGGTGACCATAAAGGGTCACTCGCTCTACCTGTCTTGTCGGATAAGGCTTTATCTGCGGTCAAACCTAATTCCACCATGATTTCCTGACCTTTTGTGGAAAAGTATTTAACAAACTCGTAAGCTTCTTGAGGATGTTTTGAGTCTTTGCTCACTCCAAATCCTGACCAACAGATAACGCTTGCTTGCTTAGCGGGACCAGAGGGCATCGGGACAGTCGCAAAGCTGATTTCCGGATTTTCGCTGTACGGCGTTATGTTCCAAGAACCTGTAGGTCCTTGAATAGCAGCTTGACTACTTTGGAATAAATTTACTCCTGGTTGCGCCTCAATAGCCGCAACGGAAGGTGAAATGTGATAAGTATGAACAGAATCTTGATAGAGCTTGAGAGCAGTAGCGATTTCTTCCGAGTTGAGATAGCCTGTAGCAGTCTTGCCGTCCTCACTTAAAAATTCCGCACCGTAAGCATAAGGAACGGACTGCCAGCCACGCACCCAGTTCGTATCGTGCCACCAGCCGTATTGCACAATGTTTTCAGGGTCGAAGTCTGGACTTAGCGCATTATTTCCATTGGCATCGAGCGTGAGTTCTTGGGCGATCTCCACTAAGTCGTCGTATGTCCACTCCGCCGGGACTTCAATGCCTGCTTCTTCAAACATCTTTGTGTTCACATAAAAGGCTGTAGTGTGAAAATCTTTTCCGAGCGCGTAAATGCTGCCATCTACCACACCGACATCAAAGACTTCGGGGAAATAATTATCACGGTTGAATTCTGGGTCAGCTTCAATTAAGGGTGCCAGGTCCAAGTAACCGCCTTCAGAAGCGAGTGCGAGTCGTCTCACACTAAAATCCCCTGTTTGAATTATATCGGGGGCTGTACCCGAAGCCATGCGAACCAAAATCGAGGGATCATCTGACCCTGTTACCTTTTCGATGTTGACTTTAACATCTGGGTTTTCGGCCATAAAGCCGTCTGCAATTTGTTTGAGGCGCTCGGCACCGTCGCCTGTTTCCCACGTTGCTAAGCTGATTTCAGTCTGAGCCAAGCTCGAGGTTATAAGTAATGCGCCAATAAGTAGTAAAAGTTTTTTCATAATCCTTCCTTAAAAAATGTGAATATAAGTTTAAAGGTTGAGAGATTCTGACGATACGTTTTGAATCTTTAATCTTAAATTTGTCTTATCCTCGCTTTCTCGCTGTTGTACCACGCACAACCAGTTGAACAGGAATTTCGATGTGCCTTGGCTCTTTGCGCTCGAGAGCCTCCTGCACGAGTTCAACAGTTGAAGCGGCCAGCAGGGGAATATCTTGACGAATGGTGGTAAGACTCTCACCGACTTCGGGCATGTCGTCAAAACCGACGACGGAAATATCTTTAGGAACTTGCAAACTGGTATCCTCGAGAGCCGCAATAACACCAATGGCAGCATCGTCACTGATAGCAAATACGCCCGAGAAGTTGAGACCTCGCAGAATGGCTTTAACAACAGCGCGGTAGGCACTGAGGGTGGTAAAGGTATAATCTGTTTCAATTACGAATTCAGGATTGAAAATGAGTCCTGCCCCCTCAAGCGCGTCCTTATAACCGCGATAACGCTCATCAAATACTTTGGCGAGAAAGGGAGCCGTGGTATCACGCCTTGGCAGGCTGCTGCCCGTGACGAAAAGAATTTCTTTGTGACCTAGACGCAATAAATGTTCAGTTGCTTGTTTACTGCCACCGTAGTTGTCCTGAGCTACACAAAACACCTTGTTCCCTTCATCCCTCTCTGCATGACCGAATACAACGAAAGGAACATCGAGTTCACGCAGATAGTGAATGCGCGGGTCGTCCTCAAGTAAACCTGTCAGCACGATTAAATCGCTAACACGCTCGGGCAAGCCGTCTGAGCGTGTGGGCAACTCCTCAGGGCGAAAGCCACGCAGTTGCAACTCTCTAAAAAGATTTTCGCGGTAGTACGTCGAGAATGCTCCTAACCGCCGTCCACCAAAACAATCACTTAAACCAACAGTTTTTGTCCATTTGGAAGAAAGTTCTTGTGCAGC
>JBOFGY010000220.1:0-5756 GCA_051649365.1 Trueperaceae bacterium | reverse complement strand
ACCGTCAAAGAAATTAGAGGAGGTAGAACTGTGGATTCCAAATCTGCCGAGAACACCTTCGAGGCGTTAGAGCGTTATGGGATTGACCTCACCAAGCAAGCCAGAGACGGGAAGCTCGACCCCGTAATCGGGCGTGACGAAGAAATCCGCCGCGCCGTGCAAATCCTCTTGCGCCGTACTAAAAATAATCCTGTGTTAATTGGTGAGCCTGGCGTGGGTAAAACCGCCATTGCCGAAGGGCTAGCGCAACGCATTGTAAAAAAAGATGTGCCCGAAGGTCTGCAAGGCAAGCGCGTCATTCAGATGGATATGGGTTCGCTTCTTGCGGGTGCAAAATATCGCGGTGAATTCGAGGAACGCTTAAAAGCCGTGATTCAAGAAACGATTTCATCCAAGGGCGAGATTATTCTTTTCATGGACGAGCTTCACACGATTGTTGGTGCAGGGAAAGCCGAAGGCGCAGTAGACGCGGGCAATATGCTCAAGCCACCGTTAGCAAGGGGCGAACTCCGCATGATTGGTGCGACTACGCTGAATGAATATCGTCAGATTGAAAAAGACGCAGCCCTCGAGCGTCGCTTCCAGCCCATTGTCGTTGATGAACCTTCCGTCGAAGACACCATCAGCATCTTGCGCGGTATCAAAGAAAAATACGAAGTCCATCACGGTGTAAGAATTGCTGACCCTGCGATTATCGCGGCGGCTACCTTGTCGCATCGTTATATTGCTGACCGCCATTTGCCAGATAAAGCAATTGATTTAATTGACGAATCAGCCAGTCGTATTCGTGTGCAGTTAGATTCTCTGCCCGAAGAAATTGACGGTCTTCGTCGTCGCAAGTTGCAACTCGAGATTGAACAGGAAGCACTTAAAAAAGAAAACGACCCAGACTCGATTAACCGCCTTTTAAGAATTGAAGAAGAGTTGCGCGTCATCGAAGATGGCATCAACAAAGCTCAGTCAGACTGGGAAGCAGAGAGAAAACAACTCGACGAGCTTAGAGGTGTTCAGGAAGAGCTTGATAAAGTGCGAACAAACATTGAAGGCGCGGAGCGCGAGTACGACCTAAACAAAGCGGCTGAATTACGCTACGGACGTTTGCCCAAGCTCGAGCAGCAACTTCGCACGCTGTCAAAAGGTTTGGAAGATGCCAAGTATGCCAAGCTCGAGGTCGGTGAAAACGAAGTCGCCGAGGTCGTCAGTCGTTGGACGCATATTCCTATTTCAAGATTGATGGAGGGTGAAAGAGAAAAACTCTTGAGGCTCGAGGAAGAACTTCATCACAAAGTCATCGGACAAGACGAAGCGATTACCGCCGTCGCTGATGCCATTCGCCGCAGCCGTGCAGGGCTGGCTGACCCAAATCGCCCGATTGGTTCGTTCATCTTTTTGGGCCCGACGGGTGTTGGTAAAACTGAAACCGCAAAAGCACTTGCCGAGCAACTTTTTGACAGTGCTGATAACTTAATTCGCTTAGACATGTCCGAGTACATGGAAAAACACACGACCTCGAGACTTATCGGTGCGCCTCCTGGTTACATCGGTTACGACGAAGGCGGGCAACTCACCGAAGCCGTGCGCCGCAAGCCTTACAGCGTGATTCTGTTTGACGAAATCGAAAAAGCACACCCTGATGTTTTCAATACACTGCTGCAACTTCTCGATGACGGACGCTTGACCGACTCGCAAGGACGCACGGTGGATTTTCGTAATACAGTTGTGATTATGACCAGTAACATTGGCAGCCCACAGATTCTCGAGGCTTCCCGCAGTGGTCAATCTTATGAGTCAATAAAGGCAACGGTTTTTAATCTCTTGCAACAAAGTTTCCGACCTGAGTTTTTGAACCGCATTGATGACACGATTGTGTTTCACGCGCTGGCACAAGATCAGGTACAAGCGATTGCCGAGATTCAACTCTCGAGAGTCCGTGAACGCTTGGCAGATAAAAAGATTTCGCTCGAGTTTTCTTCGGCTGCAATGGAACACCTAGCAAGGGTCGGCTATGATCCCGTGTTTGGTGCCAGACCGCTCAAACGCGCCATCCAGCAACTGATTGAAACGCCGCTTTCCAAAAAGATTATTGCGGGTGAAATCCAGGATGGTGACACAATTCAGGTAGAGCCAGGTTCACAAGGCTTTACGTTTGAGACGAAAGAACTTGTTGCCACATTAAATTAAATTGTGTAAGAAATTGACTCGGGTCTTCATGTAAAAATGTGGAGACCTGAGATTTTTATTTCTACAAAGCTCAGTGTTTTAGTAAATCACTAAATTCAGTGCTCAATAATTTTAGTACTTTGCTAAATTCTGTAGTAAGATATGCTTATGGCCCTTAGGCTTCCAACGTTTATGTCTCCACAGGAATATCTCGAGCGCGAGGAAACCTCGTTGACCCGGTACAAATATGTTGATGGTATTCTTTATGAAGTGCTGGGAGAGTCCTTAAATAACAACGAGATTGCAGGAAATATTTATACTGCTTTGCGCTCTTCGACCAAGAAGAGCTAGTGTCGTGTGGCTATTGAAGGTGTTAAGTTATGGATTCCAAGATTTAATCGTTATTACTACCCTGATGTCATGTTGCTTTGCGATGCAAGAGATAAAGACCCCAAGATTTTCCAGTACCCTTGTTTTCTTGTTGAAGTCGTTTCTCCTAGTAGTGAGGCAATAGATAGACGCGAAAAGCTCGAGGCTTACCGCAGTATTGAAACATTGCAAACCTATTGGATTGTAGATGGTGTGAAAAAAGCTATTGATATATTTGAAAGAAATGCGAATGCTTGGGTCTCGAGCAGTGTAACTCAAGGTGACCTGGCTGTTCCTATTTTACAAACCTCACTAAGTGTAGAGGCTATTTTTGATCTGTAACACAGTGATATCATAACGATTATGAAACTTCCTGTCGGTTTTCAGACCTCTGGACTCAGCAGTGGCATTAAAGAATCAGGCAAGCCTGACTTAGGGGTTATTTACTCTCCTTATCCGCTGCACTGGGCCTTTACCTCTACCGAAAATGCTCTCAAAGCTCCGTGTGTGTCGCGCAACCGTTCGCGTTATACCTCAAAGCAACCCGTTCACGCTGTGCTTGTAAATAGTGGTAACGCGAATTGTGCGAATGGCGAACAGGGTATTTGGGATAACGAAGACATGGCGGGACATGCTGCCAATGTTTTGTCACTCAAGCGCGTTCAAGATGTGTTGACAGCAAGCACGGGTGTGGTTGGGCAGAAGTTGCCGGTAGATAAGATTAAAGGTTCACTCAATAAACTGGCGCGGCAGATGACGGGTGACAGTACCGCATTCTCGGAAGCGATTTTGACGACAGACTTACAATCAAAGCAAATTGCAGTTACGCTCGAGAGCGGCGCGAGAATTGTGGGTATTGCCAAAGGTTCAGGCATGATTCACCCAAATATGGCGACGATGCTCGCCTTTATTATGACGGATGCGGCCTTGCCCCAAGAAACGCTGCGCGAAATTTGGCAAAAAATTGTCAACAACAGTTTTAACCAAGTTACAGTAGATGGCGATACGTCACCGAACGACATGGCGATTTTGCTCTCGAGCCACCAAGTGCGTGCCAACGCTAATGACTTCACGAATGGTCTGCTCGATGTATGCAGTAAACTTGCTCAAAAAATTGCCAGAGACGGTGAAGGCGCGACAAAACTTTTAACCGTAAAAATTACTGGAGCAAGAAATGAACTCGAGGCGAGGCAAGCCTCGAGAGCCGTCGTGCGCAGCCCACTCGTAAAAGCTGCCATTCACGGCAACGACCCAAACTGGGGACGCATTCTAGTTGCTGTTGGAAACTCAGGTGCTGTGTCCGATATGGCAGGTCTCACCATCAAACTACAAAGTCATTTAGTGTATAAAGGTCAATCGCTAAGTTTTGATGCGGCGGCAGTATCGGGTGCGATGAAAGCAGTGTCGGAGGTGTTCGTCGAGGTAGAGCTAGCCGCAGGGAATGCCAGTGCAACAGCGTGGGGCTGTGATTTATCGGCGGAGTATGTTCACGTCAATGCGGATTACACAACGTAAAAAGGCAGGTGTTAGCCATTAGGTTTTAGCTAATCCCTAACACTTTAACAATTTCTGAAATGCTGACCTGCTAAACCCCGAGTCCCTCGAGCCATTTGGCAACAATTGAAACGAGTGGATTGCGTTCTGCGTAGACAATATCTAAATGTGTAAAACGAGGTAGCACGTACATGGAAAAAAGTGAGCCTGCGCGTACGTTGTTGTAGGCAGCAAAACCCTCTAAGTTCGTGACAAGACCACGCTCTGCGCCTACGGCGAGTGTTGGCGTGCGGACAGTGCTTGTGGGTACAAAGTTTGGGGTGTTCTCGAGTCGCACATCGTAAGACGCAATCTCAAAGGCAAGACGCAAAGGGAAATACCATTCGGAGCGGTTCGTGTCAGGTGTTACCCACACTGCCATCACCGCCTGTGGATTTACAGGATTCTCTTGTGGGTCGCCGCGTTGCCAATCTATACGCTCGTAACCCTTGGCAATACCAACAACGGACTTGCTGTAAATCCCTGGTGGGCCTGCTAGAAGTGCAGCACTAAGATTGCCCCCAAAAGTTGCACCAACCGCATCACCCATCGAAGAACTAAAGGGGATAAAGCCACTATAACTATCATCATTTGGAATGCTGATCGCTGCTAAATTGCTGATAGGAAAAGAGGCAATATCGGCAGGAGTATTGGCTGCGGGTTCAAAATGGGCAAGAAGAGCCATAGACTCTCGCTGTGCATAGAAGGCGGGTGGCAGAAGAAGGTCAGAGTAGGGTGCGCCGTTGCCCCTTCGCAAGTCACCCAGTCCAGGTAACAGCTCGAGTTCCCCGAGACGCACCTTGCCTATGGGCGTATTGAAACCACCCGTGCGGCCAAGCACACCATCAAGGAGCAGCAGTGCGTCAATATGTTCATGACCGGCACCATCTGGAAACACGAAGGAACTGTAGTAGTTTACCAGCGCAGCACCAAGTGAGTGGCCGCCTAATATCACGTTTGTTGCTTGGCGATTGGCTTCTTTCACAATGACATGTAAATCGTGGAGATGTACCTCGAGCCCCCAATGGCGCATAAAGCCAAGTGTGTCCGGCCCTAAAGGTTGAAAGCCGTTAGGTTTATTTAAGTTCGTAACGTAGTAATCATATGCGAGCATCGGGTCACGCTGTTTCAATGCTTCTTGCATCGCGCTAAGATCCTCGAGTAAATTCGCACGTCTATCTACGGCCCACACTTCCGTATTGGGCAACGCCGCGACGAGTTGCCGAGCTAAAATGTCAAAACTACTCGCCCCACCAAAAATGCCAGGCTGAAGAATAATAATTGTGTCGGCTATTTCCCCTTTTATGTAATAGCGGGAATACATGGTTTGGTTGAATTCACTTGGTGTGTGTGGTTCGGGATAACCTGCCAGGTGACTATAGCTGCTTTGAACCTCTGAGGGTGCAATGCGGTAGTGAATGGGGGAGACTGAAGGGGGAAGTTGTTGTGATATGGGCAAGCAAGCAGTAAGTAAAGCAAGACAGACCACAGCACAGCTTAAAATTTTGAAGAAGGCAGTCACGATATTTCTCTTTTCTATACACGAGTATACTGCGCTTCGGCGTTGTTGCATAAATAGCAAGAGGTTGAGCGAGGGTAAGCCTTAGCTAATGACTTTGGTAGACACAGGCATAGCGAGAGCAGCCATGCGGTTGAGGATTTTAGCCCCGAGTTTCATCTCGACACATTGCGCC
>JBOFGY010000219.1:0-8606 GCA_051649365.1 Trueperaceae bacterium | reverse complement strand
ACTAGCGTCGTGCGTGAGGCACTCGTGCAAGGTGAAATTGATTTGTACCCTGAGTACACAGGAAATGTCATTTATCTTTTTGAAGGTGTTGAACCCACCATTGCCAATGATGCTGAAGCAGCGTTTGCGAAGGCGAATGAACTCGATGCAGCGAATAATATTGTCTGGTTACAACCTGCTCCCGCCAATAACACCTGGGCCATTGCTGTACCCCAAGCTCTAGCGGAAGCTGAAAGTCTAGCAACGATGGCCGATTTAGCAACCTATATCAACGACGGCAAAGAATTCAAACTTGCTGCGAGTCAAGAATTTGTTGACCGTGAAGATGCTCTACAAGCTTTCGAGAAAACCTACGGCTTTGAGGTCAGTGACGAGCAACTCGTGATTTTACCTGGTGGTAACACGACACAAACCGAAACAGCAGCAGCGCAAGGCACGAGTGGTGTAAACGCAGCAATGGCCTACGGCACGGATGGCGCGCTCGCTGACCTCGGTCTCGTCGCACTCACTGACCCTGAAGGTGCAGTGGCGGTGTATCAACCTGCCATCACCATTCGCAAAGAGGTACTCGATGCAAACCCAAATATTCAGACGGTACTCGAGCCCGTCTTTGCCACTCTCGACGAAGCGGTACTCTCGAGGCTCAACGGTGAAATCGCCATCAGTGGCGCACCCGCCGAAGACGTAGCGAGTGCGTATCTCACTGAAGCAGGCTTTTTGAAATAGCTGCGCAAGTTATAGGTAAAACGCAAAACGTGTGGCGAATTGCTGATACCGCGCCACACGTTTTATGTTTCACTTCTTACCCGCTTACATCATGAATCCTATTCTTCTTTTAGGCAGTCTTATCGGTGCTCTTGCTATGGTTTTGCCTTGGCTCAGCTTAAAACCGAATCGCCTCCTGGCAGGTAAGGCTGTTTCGTTAATAGACATTTCCACACCATTTGCTTATCTTGCGCTCTTTTTTTGGGTCGTGGTTCTACTTTGTGCAGTTGTTCCCGTGCCTCCCAAATTAATGCCCAAAAAGCTACGCTCTTGGCTTAGTTCTGTCGCTGTCGCTTCGGCATTGCTCTGTGCCTGCTTTTATCTAAGCCAGGGTAGCGCAGAACTCCTTGCTGAAGCTGGAAAGTATGCTCGAGTCTCCGTTACCTCTGGAGCATGGCTGGGTTTATTGGCTTTTTACTTCAGTATTTTTGGACTTCGCCGCGATACGCGGTTTGGTGCGGCAGTACCAAGTCTGCTTGTTCTACTGTTTGCGTTCGTTACAGGTATGTTTAACAATCTTGGTCCTTGGCTCGAGTACGCAGGAGCTCGAGACGTATTTGCACAAAACTTTTTGCGACACATTTTGTTAAGCCTTCTCAGCGTCAGCCTGGCGGCTTTGCTAGGCTTTCCACTCGCCGTACTCACCGTGCGCTCCAAACGACTGAGCGCGGTTGTTTTACCCATCATCAGTTTTTTACAAACGGTTCCTTCCGTAGCTTTATTTGGTTTGCTTCTACCACCCTTAGCTTGGCTCGGTCAACATGTTTCGCTGCTCGCTGCCGTCACGCTTAGTGCTGGGCTTATCCTCGTTGGCTTACTCCTTCTGCGCGTCACGCGGGTCTCGAGCATACGGCTACTGCCTTTACTCGGTGCTTTTTTGGGTGGGCTTCTCCTTAGCATCATGCTCTTTCAAGTTGTTATTGGCGAGAGTAAACCTTTAACCCTGCAAAGCTCGCTCGCTGATGCGGGCGTGCGCGGCATTGGAGCTGCGCCGGCTCTCTTTGCGTTGTCGCTTTACGCGCTGCTACCGCTTGTCATCAATACAGTAGTGGGCTTAAACAATGTTCCCGCCGCAGTAAAAGATGCTGCACTCGGTATGGGCATGAATCCAAGGCAACTGTTTTGGCGTACCGAAGTGCCGCTAGCACTGCCATTTATGATGGAAGGTTTACGTTCGTCCTTAGTACTATCGTTTGGTTTAACGACGATTGCTGCTCTCATTAGTGCGGGCGGATTAGGTTTTTTTATTTTGCGTGGTGTCGAGGGTTCCGTGGGTGATCTTATTTTGCTAGGGGCAGTTCCTGTCGTGGTGGTCGCGCTTTTACTCGATGTTCTTCTGCGCGGAGCCACATGGCTTTTGATTCCGAAAGGCTTGCGTGCCTAGCGATGCTCGAGTTTGTGAACATCAGCAAAGCCTACAGAACCTTGACCGTGCTCGAGGCTATCTCGCTTCGCATAGACGAAGGCTCACTCACCGTTTTAATTGGGCCGAGTGGCTCGGGTAAATCTACGATGCTCCGCCTTATCAACCGCATGATTGAACCCTCGAGTGGGCAGATTTTACTTAGAGGCCAAGACACGACCACACTCGACCCTGTAACACTGCGACGTGGTATCGGTTACGTTATTCAAAGCATCGGACTTTTTCCGCACATGACGGTACTCGAGAATATCGCCGTCGTTCCGAGTATTTTAGGAACACCTAAAGCACGACGTTTAGAACGCGCCAAAGAATTGCTTGAGCTTATGGGGCTCGAGCCCCAGCTTTACAGCACTCGCTATCCCAAAGATTTATCGGGTGGTCAACAACAGCGCGTCGGCATTGCGCGGGCTTTAGCCGCCAATCCCGAGCTCTTGCTCATGGACGAACCCTTTAGCGCACTCGATCCCATCACGCGGGAAACCTTGCAAGATGAATTTGCCAAGATTCGCAAATCACTCAATCAAACCATTGTCTTTGTCACTCACGACATCGATGAAGCGATTAAACTTGCAGATAAGGTTTGCTTATTAAATGAGGGTAAAATTCAGCAGTACGATACACCTGAAGCCATGCTGCGTCAACCCGCCAATGATTTTGTCGCTAGCTTTTTAGGTAAAGATAGAGAACTGAAACGCTTGAGTCGTTTGTCCGTTCGAGACATGATGCGCCCTTATGCTGGTGTGTCTCAAAATACTGGCGCATCTCAAAGGGCAAAAACAATTCCTGTTTCTAGTACCGCTAAAGACGCTCTCGTTCATTTACTGAGTCATAGGGGTGAACTCTTTATTGGAGACGACGCGGGCAACATTCTTGGTGTCATCGCATTAAGTGACTTTGTGAGCGATTTTGGAGTTCAGTGATGCAGTTGGCAAAGCGTTCTTGGTTTGGTCTCCTCAGTATTGTAGTTTTGTGGCTTGCTTTTTTTATCCTCGTTTCACAGCAGAATGGGTGGGCTTTCTTTTTAGGTCAACTTTTTCCAAAGGCGGAGCCACTACTTTTTGAACGAGCAACCTTGTTGAGACTCGTACTGCAACACTTGCAAATTACAGTCTCGAGCATGGCTCTTGTCATTGGGCTTGGTATTCCACTTGCCGTCTTTTGTACTCGCCCTCGAGGGTTAGCCTTTTTACCTCTCGCGGAAAATAGTGTTGCAGTGGGTCAAACCTTTCCACCTGTCGCGGTGCTCTTTTTGGCCCTCCCCATTTTTGGCTTTGGCACGACGGCACCGATTCTCGCTTTGTTTTTTTATGGTTTGCTTCCAACGGTTCGCGGTACGCTCCTCGGGCTTCGCGCCGTCGCACCCGAATTAAGCGAAGCAGCATTAGGAGCAGGTATGAGTGATTGGCAACGCCTCAGGCAGCTCGAGTTTCCCCTGGCCCTCCCTGCTATTCTTGCAGGGGTGCGCTCGAGTTTCGTGCTTGTTTTAGCTACCACGAGTCTCGCCCCGCTCGTCGGTACAGGCGGTCTCGGTGTGCCCATGGTTGCAGGACTTACTACGAATAATTTGTCGCTCGTGTTAGAAGGGGCAATTCCTGTGGCCCTTTTGGCGTTACTGAGTGATTACAGTTTGCGAAGGCTCGAGCGACTTGTAACCCCTTGGCTGCAACATTAGATTTGGCTAAAGATTAAATCCTTTCACGCAAGCTTCACGACCACTTACGCCTCTTTTTACCTACTTTAGTGTTCCACTCTATTAACCTTGAGCTCGAGGTTCGCATGTAGACAAACCTAAAGAAGCGAGTCAAACGTGAACTCTAAGAGGTTAAAACCTTGCTGCTTACAGTTTACGTCTCACATCTTACGTCTTACTTGTCTCGACTACTCTGACTGGAAGCGTTGAGCTCAGAGGTCAAACTCAAGTTATTACGTTCAGCAATTCATTTTTAGGAGAGGTGCTGTTATGAACTATCGCGTTACAAGAGATTCCGTTACAAAATACCTGGGTTTACTTTTGGTATTGCTACTCACCGCTTGCCAAACGAGCCCACTTGTTATAAGCAATGACAGTGAAACCAGCACTCTTGTAGATGTAGATAGTTTGGCTATACCTTCCGCTCCAACAACTGCTCGTTATTACGTAGCGTTGTCAGGCTCGAACACTCAAGGATGTAATGGCGGCACGAAAGCGCAGCCCTTTGCGTCCATTCAAAAAGCTATTGAATGCGTAAAGCCTGGTGATACAGTCTTTTTGCGTGGTGGCCGCTACCTTATGCCCACGACACCCGAATTTGCCGCCTATATTTATCTTGAAACCTCCGGCACAGAAACAGCACCCATCACCTTTATGTCTCAGCCCGGTGAATGGGCCATCTTAGATTTTTCAAAACTTAAAGGCGGTGAGGACACCGAGCGCGTTTATATTGCGGGCGCAGACTGGTTGGTCTTCCGAAATTTAGAAATTTTTAAGAGTCCACAGCAAGGTATTTATTTAGAACAAAATGCTGATCACAATATGTTTATTAATGTCGTTCTTAAAGAATCGTGGGGGACTGGCTTTCAGATTTACCAAGGCTCGAGTAACACGGTGATGTGTTCAGACGCTGTAGACAGTGGCAAGAACAACACGGTTGACCCAGGCAACTCTGACGGTTTCTCATCTGGCGGACAAGGTGGGCCAAGTGTAAACAACCGCCTCTACTATAATCTTGCCCACCACAATGCCGATGACGGCTTTGACACGTGGGTGTCACAAAACTCCTTTTTGGTACGTAATGTCTCGAGCAACAATGGCTATAACGGTGGCAACGGCAACGGCTTCAAACTTGGCCCAGGCCCCGTGCCGAATAACCGCGTTGGTTACGGGACAGGTTGGACGACAGACCCGCCCCGCGAGCAGTGGTTCCAGGCGAAAGGCACCCTTCGCAGAAACGTCGCGTATAGCAACCTCACAAGCGGGTTTGATAACAATAGCGGTGCAGGCAATACCTTAGACAACAATACAGCTTGGAACAACCCAGAAAACTTCACCCTGTACAAAAATGAAAATAATCCAAATAACGCTGTCAACGTACTACGCAATAATCTGTCTTACCAGGGTGGGCTGCACTACCTAAGTCCTACCGAAGCAACTAAGAATAGTTGGAATCTTGGTATAACAAACCCAAACTTTGCGAGTGTGCAACCCAGAGACTCGACGTTTTTGTCCTTAGCAGTAACCAGTTCCGTAGTAGATAAAGGTGCAAGCTTACCTTGGTTAACCTCGTATGCTGGGGCTGCCCCAGATTTGGGCGCGCTCGAGCTAGGCAGAAACTTCTCCTGGTTACGTTCAGGCTGTCCAAAACGTCCTTAAGCTTAACCCAAACTGGAAATTTTCTCTTCAATTAAGCAAAACATTAAAGCGAAAGGCAAGGGCTTAAAATCTTAACGTCCTTTGCCTTTCGCTTTTACTCTACCGGTTCAAAAAACGCTGAATTCAAGTTCTTCCTCACACTTAGGTGTTCGACAAAATGATAGCTTAGAGGGTAGCATCACATCATCCCCGCTCGCACTCTGGTTAATTCATTTTTGAGTTTTACTCGTTTTGGAGGAAACGATGAAAAAGCGTTATCTGATACTCGTGCTGCTTGTACTTTCTCTACTCAGCTCTTTAACCGCGTGTTCTTCGGGCGGAGACACGTCCTTAACAGCACCCTCTGATTTGCGCGTTAGCCCAACATCCTCCTCTATCGAACTAAAGTGGCAAGACAATAGCCGCAACGAAACTGGCTTTAGAATTTTTAGAAGGCTCGAGTCTGAAACTACATTTACACCCATTGAAAATACGGTGGCGGATACGGAAACCTACATAGACACAGGGGTCACTGCCTCTGAACGTTATATTTACGAAGTTCGCGCCTTTGCAGGTAGTCGTGAATCCCCACCTACCTCTATCGGTGAAGCGGTTACCATTAGCACCCTACTCGCCCCCAGTGATTTGAATGCCGTCGTTAGTGACACGGCAATTACTTTAAGTTGGCAAGATAATAGCGATGACGAAGACGGCTTTCTCGTATACCGAAAGTTCGAGACAGATACAAGCTTTCCTTTACAACCCTTCGCTTCACCACCCGCCGATACGATAAGTTACTTAGATACAGATGTTAGAGCCGGAACAACCTACCACTACAAAGTGCTTGCATTTACAACCGACAGGGTTTCTGCTGAGAGCAACATTGTAAAGGTAAATACACCACCTGCCTCTACTCCTTCTAACCCCACCAATCCAACGCCAGAAAATCCCACTGAACCAGAGAATCCCACACCACCTCCGAAGCCTGTTATCTCGAGCCTCACGGCACCAAGCAATGACTTGAGCTACAGTACTGGAACAGCGGTTGAACTTAGCTGGACGATCTCTGAACAAAACAACTTAACGGAACTGAAACTCGAGCGTGTAAACACAGCAGAAGTACTTAGCTCGAGTCTTACCGCCACAAAGACTAATGTGACCTTGCCCAATATAGCCACAAAAGTAATCTACCGATTAACCGCAAAAAACGCAGGTGGCACCACGAGTAAAGATATCGAGTTGAGTATAGGCACCGTTCCAATGATAGAAAACCTAGAGAGTAGCAGCACCACTGAAGCTTTTAATCTGAATTGGACAATGACGGGTACAACACCCTTTACCTTCAAGGCACGTTTTGAAGTCGAGAGCCAAACTTCCATCGAACCCGATGTCATCTCTCTTGATGTTGAGGCCACTGTTAATGAAGATGGCATCTACACCGCTACCGTGCCACGACCCGAGGGCGAAATTTTACAGGCGTTTTTGCTTGTCTTTAGCGATTTTGGCGCAAAGTCAGGTGAACCTGGCGAAGGCGCGCCAGTACAGTTTTAGCGCAACTCGAGTTCGGAATTTCTTTTCCATCTGTGAAGTAATCAGGGTAAAGGGTGAAGGCTAAAACTTCAAAAGCCTCTACCCTTTGCCTTGCTTGATTCTTTATTCAACATCAAGCTGGCACCAAGTCCTTAACGACCGACGTAATCGCCTCGTGCAAGGTGTCATGAATAAACGCAATTTCGTTTTCAGAAATAATCAGTGGCGGCGAGAAAGCTAGCGTTGCCCCAATGTTGCGCGTAATGAGCCCGCGTTGACGAGTAGCTTTGTACACTTTGGCTGCAAGCTCGAGATCAGGTTCTTTGGTCTCACGACTCTTCACAAACTCGATGCCACCGATAAGACCTTTAGCCCGTGGATTATCTACTTGCACAAACGCTTCACGCAATTTTTGGAAACCTTTTAGGAACGGGTCGTGCATCTTCGCGGCATGTTCGGGGAGTTTTTCAGTCTCGATAAGCTCGAGGTTTTTAAGAGCAACAGCGGCCGCCGTTGCGTGACCCGAGTAAGTCATGCCGTGATTCCAGGCCTCAGCAGCGGGAGCAGTATCAATAACTTCTTTAATCTTGTCGTGAATCTGAATACCACCCATCGGAATGTACCCACTCGTAATACCTTTGGCAAAGGACAAAATATCAGGCTTTACGTTGTAACGACCTAGCGCAAACATTGTACCAGTGCGACCAAAACCCGTGATGACCTCATCCGCGACAAAAAGTATCTCGTATTTATCGCAAATTTGGCGAATGAGTGGGAAGTAGTCATCGGGTGGCACGATAACACCACCGGCACCTTGTACAGGCTCAGCAATAAAGGCTGCTACAGTGTCAGGGCCCTCGCGCAGAATAGTTTCCTCGAGAGCCCTGGCTGCGGCTTGCCCTACCGTTTCGCCTGGCTTAATATCACCACCATAGCGGTAAGTATTAGGGGCAGGAATATGCATGAACTCAGGCACACGTGGTTCAAACATCGTCCAAAAACGCGGCATCCCCGTAGCACTCATCGCGGCCATCGTAACCCCGTGATAGGCATCAAGCCGCGCAATGACTTTGATTTTGCTTTTCTTACCAAGACGTTTCCAGTAGTAACGCGCCGTCTTAAACGCACTTTCGTTCGCTTCGGCACCACCGGAGGTAAAATAGGTCGTGTTGAGTCCTTCGTAAGCGTAGCCAGACAACTTATGGGCCAGTTCAATCGCAGGAATGTTGCTCATGCTTGCGTAGTTATTACAGTAAGCCACCTCGAGCATTTGCTTGTAAGCTGCTTCAGCTAATTCTTTCCGACCAAAACCAACATTCACATTCCAAAGCCCACCCAGTCCGTCAAGCAATTTGCGCCCATCGGTGGTGTGGAGCCAAACGCCTTCAGCATGCTTCACTACTAAAGGGTCATGATGAATAGTAGGGTGATGCATGGGGTGAAGCATGGTTTTATCATGTTCGAGCAAGGTGGCGTGGTCTATGTTGGACATGGTGGACTCCTTTTACTAAATCTTGCCTTACCATACCAAATTAGGAAAGCTGAAAGCAGAGAGCAAAA
>JBOFGY010000218.1:0-2466 GCA_051649365.1 Trueperaceae bacterium | reverse complement strand
TCTCTAAAGCCTTCAGGTGCGGTTATTTCATTGGCGAGAATTTGATTATAGAGTTGCACCGTTTCTTCTGAAGGCTGTGTGCCAAGTTCAGCCTCGAGCAGCTTCGTGAATGTCTCGTAGTAGCTCAGCGCGGCGGCGCGTCGTCCGCTATAGGTCAGGAGAATCATTTGTTGACGCTGTGCTTCTTCGTGAAAAGGGTCGAGCTGTAAGAGTTTTGTGACGTGCTCGAGTCCTGCTTCGTAAGCGTTTTGAAAAAGACTGGTGTTGACGAGAAGCGAGTAACCAGCGATAGCAAGTTGCTGTAACCGTTCTTGTTCGCCACTCACCCACGCCTCAAAATTTTCAGCCTGAGAAGCGAACCCTTGTAAAAATGGTCCTTTATAAAGTGACAGGGCTTGCTCGAGCTTTGTCGTCATTTCACCTGAGAGCAGCACGGGTTGCCCACGCGGAGCCTGCACTTCACGCTGCGCCCTTGCTACGGTTGTCTCGAGTCCTTCTGCGTCAAGAAAATAAGATTGTGATGTGTCGAAGGCGACAGACGTGCGTGTGATTTGAAAGTGATTTCTCAGTTGCTTACGCAAACTCGTGAGTAACACGCTCAAATTGCCTCGAGCCCGCTCCAAGGGCAAATCATCCCACAATAAATCAGCTAACACTTCTCTGGGTTGAGGACGTTTGGTACATGCCAAATACATGACTAAGGCTTCGGCTTTGCTCGAGGCTAGACCTGTGAGCGGCGCACCGTCATAAGAAAGCGTTAAGCCGCCTAGCGTGGTCAGCTCGAGGCGCATATATCCAAGACTCCTCGCGGGTTTGAAGGATGCTTGAAGGATGCTTGAAGAATTCCTGAAAGGTCACTCGCTAAGGTAGCACTTGTACTTTGCGTTTCGTGCCAAATGTCTTTGTAAGGAACGTAAGGCATAACAGAGGTCAGTATAGGTCTTTTTCAGGCGTGAAGGGTTGGGGTTAAACATCTAACCATGTTTCTCCAACCGAGACACAAGTGACAAAGGCAAAAATTGACTAAAACTACTTCACAAGAGAGGAGACAAAGAAATCATTGCAGCACGACACAAGAAGCAATTTTGGAAAAGGAGAATATATTATGTCCTACATCACGACCAAAGACGGTTTAGAGCTTTATTACAAAGATTGGGGAACTGGACAAAGCGTTGTTTTTAGTCACGGCTGGCCACTCAATGCTGACAGTTGGGAATCACAAATGTTTTTCCTAGCCTCTCATGGTTACCGCACAATAGCGCATGACCGTCGCGGACACGGACGTTCAGGTCAATCCTGGAACGGTAACGAGATGGATACATACGCGGATGATTTGGCACAATTGATTGAAATCCTCGATTTGAAAGATGTTGTCCTGATTGGTTTTTCAACAGGCGGTGGTGAAGTCGCTCGGTATATCGGTAGATACGGCACGAAGCGTGTGGCGAAAGCAGCACTCATTAGCGCAGTTCCACCCCTCATGCTCAAAACAGAGAAGAATCCTGGTGGCTTGCCGCTCGAGACCTTTGATGGCCTACGCTCCGCTTCTATAGCTGACCGCTCACAACTTTACAAAGACCTTGCCAGTGGCCCCTTCTTCGGTGCAAACAGAAAAGGCTCCAAAGTTTCACAAGGCATGATGGATTCGTTTTGGCGACAGGGAATGCAGTCGGGTCACAAGAGTGCTTATGACTGTATCAAGGCGTTTTCAGAAACAGACTTCACTGACGACCTTAAAAAGTTTGACATCCCAACCCTCGTGGTTCACGGCGATGATGACCAAGTTGTGCCGATTGGTGCGGCTGGGTTGGCTTCAGCAAAACTCGTGAAGAACTCAATCCTCAAAGTTTACTCTGGTGCACCTCATGGTCTCACCGATACGCACAAAGAGCAACTCAATGCTGATTTGCTGACTTTCTTTAATAGCTAAGTGTTATTGACATTCGTTTTCGCCACAAAGTGAGTTTCTACAGCAAGCACTAAATCTATTGCATCAAAGCAGGGTTACAAAACCTCGAGCCTAAAGCAGAGGTGCGTGACGTACCTAAAAAAGATTCGGATAAAAAGGAGATGACATGACGACTAAACCGAACAACTCAAATTTTTGGCATGGACTACTGCGTCTTATCACGATTGCTTTTGTCGCTTTATTAAGTATTAGTGCGTTTACTTACGCGCAAGAAGGAGAAACTACTATGGAATCTTTACCTACGATTGTTTTAGTTCACGGTGCCTTCGCAGAGTCCTCGAGTTGGAACGCTGTCGTTCAAGACTTGCAAGGTGATGGCTACACGGTGATAGCCGCACCCAATCCATTAAGAAGCGTTTCTTCAGATGCCGCTTTTGTTGCTGACATTTTGCGCTCGGTTGAAGGCTCTATTGTTCTTGTTGGTCACTCGTATGGTGGTGCAGTCATTACCAATGCGGCACTAGGCAATGACAATGTTAAAGCACTCGTGTATGTCG
>JBOFGY010000217.1:0-17224 GCA_051649365.1 Trueperaceae bacterium | reverse complement strand
CTGGCATTATGCTCACGCCTGACGGCCCAAAAGTTTTAGAGTTTAATTGTCGCTTTGGTGACCCCGAAACACAAGTAATTTTGCCACTTCTCAAAACAGATTTACTCGAGGTCTTAGAAGCTTGTGTAGCTGGCACACTCGATAAAGTGAAGCTCGAGTGGCACAAAGAAGCATGTGTAACGATTGTTGCAGCATCAAAAGGGTACCCAGGTAACTATCCTAAAGGTCTACCAATTTCTTTACCCGAAACAAACGAACTTGTTTTCCACGCTGGCACATCCGAGCAAAATAACACAATTGTCACTTCAGGTGGGCGCGTTCTTTCTGTCAGTAGCGTGGCACCGTCGCTCGAGGCCGCCAGAGATAAAGCCTACACCACCCTCACGCACATTCACTTTGATGGTATGCACTACCGCCGCGATATTGGCGAACTCATCGGTGACGAATTCACGGGTGAAGTTTCTTATGCGTCTTCGGGAGTTTCAATTGATGCGGGCAACAAAGCCGTTGACCTTATGAAAGCAGCCGTCAAGGCCAGTTACACCAAAAATGTTTTAGGCGGTGTAGGTAGTTTTGGTGGGATGTTTGATGCAGGTGACCTAAAACACATGAAAACCCCCGTGCTCGTTGTCTCAACAGACGGCGTAGGAACCAAAACAAAAGTGGCTGCAAAACTTAAACGTTGGAACACGATTGGGCGCGACTTAGTAAATCACTGTGTCAACGATATTTTAGTACAAGGTGCAACACCACTTTTTTTTGTAGATTATGTAGCCTCGAGCAAGCTCGAGCCGGCAGTCATCGCGGACATCGTAACCGGCGCAGCAAATGCTTGTAAGGACTTAGCCTTTCCGCTCATTGGCGGTGAAACCGCCGAAATGCCTGGTGTTTATCTAGACGGTGAAGTAGATTTAGCTGGCACGATTATCGGCACAGTGGATAAAGAACACATTATTGATGGCAGCAAACTTGCACCCGGCGACGCTCTACTGGCTCTACCTTCAACAGGTTTACACACAAACGGTTATTCACTGGCCAGAAAAGCCCTCGAGAAACTCGACTGGACGAGCTACCGCAACGATTTAAGTGGCACCATTGGTGACGCACTCCTCGCTGTTCATCGCTGTTATTTGCACGAAGTCAAGCATTTACAAAAAGAAGGTGTGTGCATTAAAGGACTCGCGCACATCACAGGCGGCGGTGTGGTGGAAAACTTACCGCGCATTCTGCCTGATGGTGTAGGTGCGGTACTCGAGCGTGGACGCTGGCCCGAGCCACCCATCTTCAAACTTATTCAACAACAAGGCCGCGTGTCCGATAAAGAAATGTTTCGCGCCTTTAATATGGGTCTTGGCATGATGATTGTAGTAGACGCAAAAGATGTCGAGAAAGCACAACAGAGGCTGCTCGAGTTGCGCCTTGTCGGTAGACTTGTTGCTGGGCAAAAAGTCGTCACCGTCAACTAGCATGATGAAAATAACTTCTGTACGCGTGAACCTCACCAAGAAATGGTGGTTCGTCGTTTTAGCAACCGTATTTTCAAGCGGCTCAAGCTCGGCACACTCTTCACTTCTGGATTTACAACCGTGACGCTTATACTATTTACTATCCGCTATCGTTTATGGCTATCGGGAAAGAACACATGAAGCAACGTCTTGTCATTTTAATTTCGGGTTCAGGTACAAATCTGCAAGCTATTATAGATGCTTGCCAAGATAAAACCTTGGCTGCTGAAATCGTTCTCGTCGTCTCAAACCGCAAAGCCGCTTACGGTTTAGAACGTGCCAAAGCTGCCAACATTCCCACGCTTTACTTTCCGCTCAAACCTTACAGCGACGCAGCTAAACCCAGAACGCTGTATGACACAGACTTAACAGAAGCGATTAAACCTTATGAACCTGATTTAATTGTCTTGGCTGGTTTCATGCACATCTTCTCTCCTATTTTTACCAAAACATTCCCCAACACCATCAATCTGCACCCTGCGTTGCCAGGTCAATTTCCTGGCGCGCACGGGATTGAAGATGCTTACGCAGCTTTTCAGCGTGGTGAGATTACTGAAAGCGGTTGCATGATTCACGTCGTGACACCCGAACTCGATGCTGGGCCAGTTGTTGCCACACGAGTTGTGAAATTTGAAAATGGGGATACGCTCGAGTCTTTCTCGCGTCGCCTGCGCGCTGCCGAACTTGAGCTTATAGTTGAAGGTATTCAACGACGACAACTCAATCCATCGTAATTTCCTGAAGCACGACGAAACACTATAGAAATCTGTACATTAACAGGAACGTAGTTGCCAAGCCAAAAACAATTCCACAGCTTTTCTTAATGTGTTCATTATTTAGGTATTGACTTAATTAAGCAAGTAACTTATTATATATTTATGAATGTTTTCGCCGCCCTCGCTGACCCCACCCGCCTCAGAATTTTCGAGCTGATTGCTCAGGGAGAAAAGACGGTTGGTGAGGTTGTAGACAAGTTTTCATTTAAGCCTCCGACGATTTCGCAGCACCTTCAAGTTTTGAAGGAAGCCAAGTTAGTGAGTGTTCGCGCCGAAGCCCAGAAACGTATTTACACCGTAGACGAAACAGGGCTAAAAGAAATTGAAGCCTGGACTCAGCAGCAAAGGGCGCATTGGAACCAAAAGCTCGATGCCCTAGAATGCCACCTCGACACGAAAGCAAAGTCGCGGAAGAAGAAAAAAATAAAGGACTACTATGAATCAACATAACCACACGGGTCAGGTTGACATTAAAGACAACAAAGCCACTATCACCTTTACACGCTTTTTGAAACATCCACCTGAAATGGTCTGGGAAGCAATTACAGTACCAGAAGAGTTTAGCAGTTGGTACGCGGGCAAAGTCATGAGTGAAGGTCGTGTGGGTGGTTCGTTTGAAATCATGACGGGTGGAGGCTTTCACTGGACAGGAAAAATTCTCGCTTGGGAACCACCAAAATTGTTTGAGTACGAACATAATCATGAAGCAAACAAGATGTTACCTGGGGGTGCTGAGACGATTGTGCGCTGGGAATTGACACCTTCGGGTGAAGGAACGTTACTTACCTTCACGCAAAGCCGCCTCGAGAGTAACTTTGGGTTTGCCCCTGCCATGCACATCTTTTTAGAGCGACTCGAGGCTCGCCTCAACAAACAATCCCTTCCTGACTTTCAAGAACGTTTCAAAGAAGTGATGCCGCTCTATCCAATCTGGAAAGCAAAGGAGGAGAAATAACTATCTGTAACATCTAACATTTGCATAAACTCAAATCATCACGAACTCAAATCATCAGGAGGAACTAAAATGTCTGTTATCACACTTACCGCCACATCTCTGCAAAAAAGAAACAAAATCATCTATTGGGCCATTACAGGATTCTTAGCTTTTGGCATGTTGGCACAAGGCGTGTCGCAAATCGTTCATACACAAGGGTATGTTGATACAATCATGGTGCAATTAGGTTATCCAAGCTATTTCTTAACCATCATTGGTGTCTGGAAATTACTCGGAGTCATTGCCATTTTAATGCCACGATTCAACCTTCTCAAAGAATGGGCTTATGCGGGATTCTTCTTTGTTATGTCGGGAGCGTTAGTTTCACATCTCGCGTCAGGTGCGCCTATCCTTGCAACAGTTCCTGCCTTGATATTACTCGTGTTGATTGTGTTGTCGTGGTATTTCAGACCTGCCGATAGAAGAATGACTCCCAACAGGTGGATAGTATGAAAAAAACACTATCCTCAGCACAACGAGATGAATTACTAGGGATACTCAAAACCCGTTTTGAGAAAAACATGAATCGCCACAAAGGGCTCGAGTGGAAAAACATACAAACAAAGCTAGAAGCAAACCCCGAAAAACTTTGGTCGCTGAGTGAAATGGAAAAAACAGGTGGCGAACCCGATGTCGTTGCTCAGGATAAAAAAACTGGCGAATATATTTTCTATGACTGCTCAGTAGAAAGCCCAAAAGATCGCAGAAGTCTTTGTTATGACCGTGAAGCTTTAGAAAAAAGAAAAGAAAACAAGCCCAAAAATAATGCTATGGACGTGGCAGCGGCGATGGGTATCGAACTTTTGTCTGAAGAGGAATACCGAGTGTTGCAAACCTTTGGGAGTTTCGATACGAAAACCTCGAGCTGGCTCAAAACACCTTCAGAAATTAGAAAACTCGGTGGGGCTATTTTTGGCGATTACCGCTACGGATATGTTTTCGTGTATCACAACGGTGCCGACTCTTACTACGGTGCGCGGGGATTTCGCGGTTTACTTAAAGTCTAAAGTTTGACTTTAGACTTTTTACCTTTAACAACAGGCTCAGCTTTACGCCACCATGACCACTTGGGGCTCGAGGATTTTTTCGAGGATACTTTGTTTGTCATTAAAAAACAGTGCCGTGACTGGACATCTTTTACAGGTGCCTTGAAATTCATAAGGTCTTGGTAACCTTGCCAGGCTTCCATCGCTAAGCGCATGGCTTCTTCGTGGCTCGAGCACTCCGCTTTCGCCACGACTTTATTGTTCACGTGTAAGGTCATAAAATACTTGTCGTACAAATCCATAACGCGCACGAACAGATGGGTCGTCTCTTCCCTATTCATCCCCCTACCTCATCATAAGTTTGTCAGAGGAACATAATAGAGTTGCAAAGTTGCTCATTTCTCTGTTACTATTCTAATCAGATTCAAGAAGGAGGTGACCCGCGTATGATTCCAATCCTTGTTATTTCAACTGCTGCTATTTCAGCAAAGATGACCCTCATAGCTTCTCGAGGTTTTGTGAATCTTACGCGTGTGGTCTGCCTCCAGACCTTTGTAATGTAAATTTTTTTAATCATTACGTTCCCAATCGGAGGCTTCTGAAGTCTCCGATTTTTTTATTTGAAAGGATATAAACATGTCCCAAAAAGAACTTAGCTACGCCGCGACACTTTACGCAGAGCTTGGCAATTTTATCAAAGAAAAGTATCTCGAGTATCCCTTTACGCAAGGAACAGCCCAAGAAGTGGAGTTTCTCGAGTCCGAAATCCCAAAAGGTTCTCGTATTCTCGATGTGGGTTGTGGAGTCGGGCGACATAGTTTAGAGCTTGCCAGACGTGGATATAAAACAGTAGACGTGGATATTACAAAAGCGTTTATTGATATTGCAAATAACACCGCGAGGGCGGAAGGGCTTGGGGCCAGCTTCTTTACAGGAGATGCAAGACAGTTAAGTTTTGATAACGAATTTGACGCGACAATTTGTCTCTGTGAAGGTGCCTTTGGTTTAGCAGGTGACGAACAGGGACACCGCGATATTTTGAAGGGCGTTTACAAAGCTCTGCGTTCTGGTGGTCTCTTTATTCTCACGGCGATTAACGCAGTGTCAGGCATTCGCAATGCTGACCCAACAACCTACGACCCTTATACACTTACTTCAACCGATGTTGGAACGGTGCAAAGTCCGAACGGAGAATCTAGAGAATTCACGACGTATACGACAGCCTTTACTTACCGTGAACTTAAATGGTTACTGCAAGATACAGGGTTTGATGTTGTTGCGGCTTACGGCTGTGTTGCAGGGAATTTCACACGAAAATCTTTAACGTTTGATGACATCGAAATCATGATGGTTGCCAAAAAAGGAGAGTAGCTATGAACTTTCGCCCCTTCAACTTTAGTGACGAAGATTATCAAGTGTGGGTAGATGTTAACAACACAGCACATCCGGACTCTCTCCAAAGCCTCGAGAGTGTAAAACATCGTGTAAACACTCTAGGCAAAGACGAAGTATTCAAAATGTTTATGGTTGAAGTAGGTGAAAGAACTGTTGGCTATACACGTTACCAAACACCAAGTAATCCCAAGCCCAACGAGTTTGCAATTGCCCTGCGACTTTTACCCGAGTATCAGCAGCATATGAATGTACTTTGGGAATTTCTCGAGAAAGAACTTAACGCCATTAAACCAAACAGATTAATTGCGAATGCAACAGAAACTTGGTGCGAATATAAATTTTATGAATCCAAAGGCTTCACCGTTTATGACCGTATGTGGACGAGCAACTTAGATGTCACAAACTTCGATCCACAACCCTTTAGTATCTATTTGGAAAAATCAAAACAAGCGGGTATTGAAGTAAAAACGCTAGCAGATTTTCCACATCATGAGGATTCGTTTAGACGAACTTGGTACGCTCTCGTTATTGAACTATTACAAAATGTTCCATCTGCTGAGCCGGTTATTCCTTGGGCTTATGAAACGTGGTTAGCAAGAGTTGTTCATGATCCACGGTTACTTCCTGAAGGATGCTTTTTTGCTCTACACAACAATGAGCTTATTGGTCTCTCACAACTGTGGAAAAGTGAAAGCGAAAACATCTTACAAACCGGCTTGACAGGGGTTAAAGTTGCACATCGCCGTAAAGGTATTGCCCAAACGCTCAAAGTCAATGCAGCACTCTTCGCAAGAGACTATGGTGCAGAGTTTATCCGCACTAACAATCACCAAGTCAACCGCCCTATGCTTTCCATCAATGAAGCAATGGGCTTTGTGAAAGAACCCGCCAATTTATTCCTCAAAAAGGAGCTGCTATGATTCGTCCATTTATAGAGAGTGACTACGCTCAAATCTCTAAACTGAAAACCATCGTTGACCCTAACTGGCCCGTCACAACAGAAATGCTCGAGCACTGGGACAAAACCCGTAGTCCCGAACATTACTTTGCGCGCTTTGTGCTAGAAAAAGATGGGTATACTGTTGCCTGCGCTGAGACTGGTCACGATAGTTGGGCAAACGACCCACCTAATAAAGCCATGTTAGGCATGAACATCGCCCTGGGTTTCGAGCGTCAACCTTCTTATTTGCGTTTTCAAAAAGCACTTGATGGCAGAACACTCGAGCCTTTCGACGAGATAAATTATCAATAAAAGGAAATCTTATGAACTTTAGGCTCTATCAAAAAGCAGATGAAGAAAAATGCCTCGAGCTTTTCCGCTCGAATACGCCCAAGTTTTTTACTTCCAACGAAGAAGCAGAATTCTCAAATTATTTAGACGACAATCCTGATGAATACTTCGTACTCGAGCATCCAGACATGATTGGTTGTGGTGGCTACGGCGTTGAGGGTGAGACGGCTTATCTTGCTTGGGGCATGGTACATAACACGCAACACGGCACAGGTGCAGGCAAACGGTTACTACTCGAGCGTCTTAACTTAATCGTAAAGCGTTCAGACATTAAGGAGATTATTCTAGACATGAGCCAACATACCTTTGGATTCTTCGAGAAATTAGGTTTTGTTGTTCAAAAAATTACTCAGCACGGTTACGGCGAAAACTTACACCGCTACGATATGAAACTTGTTTTAGACGAGGGCTCGAGGCAGCAACTCAGCGAATTACTTCTTCGTACCAAAAGCCTTACTAACAACATAGTCAATAATCAAGAAAAGAGCCACTAGCATGAGGAGTGCACCCCACCATGGCATCCTTATCCAAATATGGATAAACACACGGTCAAGAATGCGCCAAAGAATAAACCCAAAGATAATCGCTGTAACAAGGCTAGCCAGTCTGCGTCGCAAGTTTGACATGCCTACAGTGTAGCAAAGAACTGGTCTACCAGAAACAAGGTAGCTTCAATCATTCTTTTGGAGGATATATGCTGATTCGCAACGCAAGTTCTAAAGATTTTCCAGGCATCGCTGGAGTTTTAAGTAGCGTTTGGCCCGATGACCGCACGACAAAAGAGGCTCTCGAGTATAAATACCCCATGCTCGCTATCAATGAAGTTTTAGGTTTTGTAAAGCAACCTACTTGGATTGAGTTTGTTAAAACATTTAAGGAGGAATCATGAAGATCCGTAAAGCAACACTAGAAGATACAGCGGCAAGGGTTGCCATTCACAACGCGAGCCGCCCCGATAATAGGGTGACGCTCGAGGTCTTACTTGCTCAAGAAAATAATCGCAAGAAAGATTTAGTCTTTCAACGCTTTGTCGCCGAGATTGAAGGTCAACCTGTCGCTTTTGCTTTTTATGGTCAAAACGAATGGCTCTTTCATTCGCAAAAATTCGATATTGGTATTCAAGTTCATCCCCAGCACCGTAAACACGGCATTGGCTCTGCACTCTATGACACACTCATGGCAGAATTACAACCTCATAACCCAATTAAATTTTTTGGCTTTGCAAGAGAAGATTGGGACGACTCCGTAGCCTTTGCAGAAAAGCGTGCCTTTGAAATTGATTTTAGAGAGTGGGAGTCTTGGCTCGAGCTGGCAACCTTTGACGCAAGCAAATTCGCAGGCAGCATTGAGAAGGTCGAGGGGTTTGGTTATAAACTCTGTAGCTTAGCCGAGTTAGCCGAAAAAGATAAAGAGGCTTACAGAAAAACCTATGGGATTGACCTCGAGGCTAGCCAAGATGTACCTTTGCCACCTGGCGAAAGTTTTACCTTTCCCACCTTTGAACGCTGGCTCGAGACGGTCAAGAGCAATCCAAAGTTTAGCTCTGAAACGTGGTTTATCGCCGTTGCACCGGACGGCGATTATGCAGGAATTTCTATGCTTTTTAAGCGCACGGCTGATCATCATTTAGACACAGGTTTTACAGGCGTGAAGCCTGCCCACCGTCGCAAAGGAATTGCACTCGCATTAAAGTTAAAAGCTCTCGAGTACGCTAAAGCTTATGGCGCACCCGTGGTACGCACCTTTAACGCGCAAAACAACGGGCGCATGTTACCCATTAACGAGTTACTTGGTTTTGAAAAACAACCAGGCTGGCTCACGTACGCGAAAACATTAGCCAATTAGCCGTCAGCTATCAGCCGTCAGTAAAATCTAGCTGATAGCTTGAAAGGATGTATGGAACTCAAATCTTTAGGACTAAAAACCGATTTACTCTTAAGAAGTTTTGAAGGCGAAATTACCAAACGCACCTACTATATCGCTGTTCGCACGCCTAAGAATCCTGGGTATCGTTGGGGCAATTTTGTTATTTTCCAGAACCTACCGCAATTAGGGACTTTAGAAAAGTGGAAAACTATTTTTGCTAAAGAAATTGGCACATCACCCGAATACAATCATTTTACCTTTGCCATAGATGGCGTAGACGGCAATGTTGGCGACATTAGTGAATTTTTAGAGGCGGGGTTTGAACTCGAAAAGACAGTGGTGATGACCGCAAGCAGTGTTCATCCGCCACCCAAACTCAATACAGCGTGCGAGCTTCGCCACTTTCAGACAGAAGATTGGACGGACTGGATTCAGTTTAAGCGCGAGTGCAATTTAGGCGACCCACCCGAAGAACAAGAACCTGATGACGAGGGCTTTCGCAACTGGCTAGAGCGCAAAGCCAGCGAATCTCAGCGCATGGTTGACGCGGGTTTAGGACAATGGTTTGGTGCTTATGTAAACGGACAGTTGGCCTCGAGCCTCGGACTTTTTGTTTGGGATGGCTTGGGACGCTTTCAAATTGTTGACACCCATCCAGACTTTCGTAGACGTGGACTGGCAGGTACGCTTGTCTATCATGCTGCAAACAAAGGCTTTGAAACAATGGGAGCAAAAACGCTCGTGATGTGTGCTGACCCTGATTATGTCGCGGTAAACATTTATGAGTCGGTGGGGTTTAAGGTCGTGGAGCAAGAGATGATGCTCGAGTGGTATTGAGGAATTAACAGAAAACAAAAAACAGGAAATCTAGACGGAACGAGTAGGAGCAGAACTAGAAAATTTAGGTGTGGTAAACTGTGTCCCATTGGTCAATAGAAAAATATATGCTATTTCTTTCTTGCCTGGTACAACTTTTTGATTGCCTACACTTTTTGAAATTGTCCCTTGACCCCCTACTGACCTTCGTATGACCTATCCATGACATACCTCATGTCAATGCCCAAAGCTCCTCTATGTACAATTGCCCTGTAACTGAACCGTATCAGTTACTGTTACCCTGAACAGTTGCTTTTAAACGCTTTACATCTATAGTTTTGAACAACTGTGACTTTGCGGAAGAAAGGAGGTTACCGACACAAACGAACGCTGTGTACTATGTTGGTAGCGAGTTTGATAAATAGCTTGAAAAGCACCTAACCTAATGAGTAGGTCAATTTAGCACCAACGTGTACCTAGTAAAGCGTCCTCTTGACTTCGTTTGCTAAAACTTTTAGCAATATATGTTATGTGTCATCAATTATGACGAATTCCTGTATTATCCCCATTATTATCCCAAATAAAGACATGAAAACTAACAACACATCAAACCAAGACATGAAAAGACCTGTTTTACGTAAACAACAAAAAAATATTACCTCAAACCAAGACATCATGAAAACTGTACACCAAAGTGTGGATAAACCCATATTACGCCAAAAGCAGAAAAAAAATATCATCCCTCGCGAAGACATTATGAACAACACACTAAATCAATACATGAGAAGACCTGTTTTACGTAAACAAGAGCAAAAAAATATTGACTCAAACCAAGACATGGCAAATAAATCAGTAGCAGCAATACGTCAACAACAAAGAGAGACTATGGATGACACTAGCAAATTCGAAACCATAAAAGATAAATTGGATAGGCTCGAAAAGTCACGTCAGGAAATTGAAAAGCGTGAGGCGGAATTACACCAACGCGCGACGAATCTAGCTGCGGGTTTTGTGAAATTCTTCAAAGAAAAAAATGAAAAATTGAATGCTCGAGAAAAAGAGCTAGATCAGCGCGAGCAAAGGTTGCTCGAGTTAGAAAAACGTGAGCAGAAAAAAGTTGAAGAGATAAAATCTTCGGAACTAGTGACAGTCAAAGAAGAGTCCCACGACTCTGAGCCAGAAGAAAGTGTTAAAGACTCAGCAAACTCCGAAGTTAGCTCTAAAAAATTTGACCCATCAGCCTCACTTCCTAGTAGTTTTTTCATTGGAATGGTGGAAGAAGCTCCAAACACATCAAAACTAGAAATTTCACCGCAAAACTTTACACAGTGGTATGAAATTGTGCGAAGCAACAAAGACACAAAGAAAAATAAGCAAGAAATGCCACGTATTTTCCCGAAAACAAGTTTTGACGTTTACTCAGCAGAAGAAGCTTCATCCTCCCCATCACCTACGGCTCAGCCTCAAGCGATAGAAACAAGTAACAGTGATACTAAAATCTCAAAAGCTTCAGAAGAACTAAAACCCTTAATAACACCAACGACGACAGAGAAAATCCCAGAAGTTTCGGCAACGAGAGTAAAGTTCCGGACAGCACCGCTTCGTTGGATTTATGAGCACAAAGGTGCTATAGGCAGTGTCTTTGTGAGTGCCCTCGTGGGCTTCTCAACCGCCTATGCAAGCCGCGCACTTGTAGCTACAGAAATGATGCAGATTCAAAAAGATTCCCTTGAAGTTCAAGCCGCAGGGCTTGACCCGTTTAAAAGACTCCGAGATGATTTAGTTCAGAAAGACCCTTGTAGGTCAGGCTACGCTTTCCAACTCATAATCAAAAAATATCCAGCGTTCGCTCACAAAGCCCCAAGCCATCAACTTTCAATCTTAGCAAAAGACCCCAAGATACGACGTAACATCAATTTGATAGCAGAGGGAGAAGCACCAGCAACCGGTGCTTGTAACTTGTTTCGGTAACCTCCTAGCAAGGGCTATAGTTCCAATAGCCCTTTTTAATCTATCCACTATCAGCACCTCAGCTGACCTTGAAAGCGAACCCCTCGGTTCGCTTTCGCCTTTATTCCAGAGCCAATCTCATTTACACATTGGCATTTGTAAGTACACAAAAGATATACTAAAACCCGTGTTCAAAGCTGGCGATTTACTCGATGAGCGTTATCTCATCACCGGAGATTTAGGGCAAGGTGGCATGGCGTATGTCTTCCGAGCCAAAGACCAACACCTAGACCGTGAAGTTGCTCTTAAAGTCTTGCGTCCACACCTCACCGAAACAGACCAAGAACGCTTTCGCCGTGAAATTAAAACCTTGGCACGCTTGTCACATCCTGGCATCGTCACCATTTATGACCTAGGGCGTGAGCAACATGTGTACTTTGCAATGGAACTCGTTGAAGGTGGTTTGTTTACTGACCTTGGGCCACTCGAGCTCGACCCCGAACCCTTTCAAAAGCTTCTAATTGCAGCAATTAGCGTTGCTGAGACACTGGGTTATGTTCATAAACTCGGCGTCATCCACCGCGACCTTACGCCACGAAATATTTTGCTCACGACCAATGGGCATCCCAAAGTGATGGATTTTGGCTTGGTGCAGCTTGCAGAAAGCTCGCGTCAACTCACGCGCACTGGCCTTACGCTCGGTACACCGCATTATATGGCCCCCGAACAAGCAAAAGGCGAAGGTACAGGCACCCACACCGATATTTATGCACTTGGTGCTGTGCTGTACAAAGCAGTTACCGGCATCAACCCTTTCGACGCAGACAACGACCAGGCTATTTTGTATCAACATGTTTACGGCAACGTCGAATCTGTCACCAAACATAATCCTTTTGTGCCAAAAGGATTAGCCACCCTCATTGCCACACTGCTTGCTAAAAATCCAGAGGAGCGTCCGAGTTCTGCTGGTGAAGTCGCACAAACACTACGAGGCATTTTGTGGCACGTCCAACGTGATGTAACCGCGCAGCGTCAAGCTGGTCCAGCCCAACAAGGCGTTTATTTAGAAGGGCCGATGAATGCTAGGACTCTCCACAGTCTTTGGCAAACAAAACTTCCCGAAGGCCCGCAGTGGCCCTCGGCACTCACGGCAGCCGAAGGGTTTGTATTTATTGGTTTGCCGAGTGAAGAAGTACGTGTTTTGCGTCCAGCTGATGGCAGCACACAAGTACGCTTTTCCGCACCTGACGAAGTCAATGTTGCACCTTTATATACGCATGGACATGTTCTTTTGTGCAGTCGTGATGGTAGTTTGTCGGCTCTGCGCTGGCCCAAAGGTGAAATGCTTTGGAGCGACCCCGATGCCCTCGCTGTGGGTGCTGTACCGATAGGCGAAGGTATATTAGTTAGTACCCGCGCGGGTAAGCTCGAGCATCGCTCACTCAACAACGAACTGCTATGGCACTACGATGCAGAAAGCCCCGCCATGACCCCACCCATCGTGCATAAACTTCACGCTTGTTTTGTAACTCAAGAAGGTTGGGTACATAGTGTAGATGCCAGCACGGGCAAAGGGAAATTTAAGATTCAACTTGGTAGCGTCGCCGCGACACCGAGTGCCAAAGATGGCATTCTACTCTTACCCGAACGCTCGGGTGAGCTTCATGCTTTTGATATTAACACACGTGAAGTGAAGTGGAGCTACGATTTAGAAGGTGCGCTCTGGGCTTCACCAATTTGTTGGCAAAAATATGTTTACGCAGTCTCGTGGTCAAATATTGTGCGCTGCCTATCACTAAAAACTGGCGATGATATTTGGGAATACGACCTGCAAGCGCAGGTTACGGCCACACCCATTATTGCGGCTGGTGTGCTTTATGTTGTAACAGAGAATGGTAGTCTTGTCGGGCTAGAGGCCCAAACAGGTAAAGTATTGTTTGAAGATACGGTTACACTCAGTGCCATCCAAGCAAGCCCGCTTGTCCTTAGCGATACACTTATTGTGGCTGCACTAGATGGCACTGTGAAGGCGTACAGAAGCACTTAAGTCTCGAGCCAACGAATCTTCTTGCCTAACTGCTCTGCATACTCGAGTTCTCGATTAGTAGATTCACCCATATATCCATCTTTATTCACAATAAATACTTCATCTGCAAGTTCAATTTTTCTTCGGTGCAGTTCGTCTAAGGTTGTTTTGAGTCGCTCACTTTCCTGTTCTGAAAGATTTGCAAAATAATCAGCTTCACTTTTCGCTAAATTGGCAATGGATAAAACGATGTTGCCCGCAAGCGTTTCTCGAGCATTGATCTCTTGAAATTCTTTGTAGAATTTGCTCGAGCCACATAAACAAACAATCGTTGGAAATGTTAAATCTAACTCGAGAGTGCGTCGCTTTGAAGTCATAACGGATAAAGATACCATAGCTTTCGGAACATTTATTTTCAACTAGCCTATTAGCATTTGAAAATAAAATCCCGCGGAATAAAACCATGAATAGACAAACTACACTCCTACAAGTGAATATAAACCCTAAAGACGCTTTAACTATTAATTTAGAGCATTTTGAGCTACTCGGCGACCCTACAAACTATCCCCTGCTGCGATTGCTCGAGACACCCCACACACCAAGTAAAGCGGCTAAAAGTTTCGGGCTAGCACCCAACGCCCTACATCACCGCTTCAAAAAATTAGCCGAAGCGAAGCTCATTAAAGAAGTATCGCACAAAGGCAACCGCTGTAGCTATCAGGTTGTCGCCATAGAAATGGCAAGGAGTGAAAACAAGCCTTACCTTTTTGCTTTTCTCAAATCCCGCATGACTTTTGCAAACCACAAGCCTGCCATGTTTATTCGGGAGGTTGAGCTTACCGCTAAACAGTACAGCGAACTCGCAGATGTAATAAGAGACTTTCTCAGAGAAGCACTGGAAACAAATCGCAGTACAAACAGCATACAAAAACTTGTACGATTACTTATATTGCTTGCGAAGGTGGTGCACTAAGCGGTAGGTAAGACAGATTAATAATGAAAATACGGACGGGAAAAGATAAACTTGTTTCAACAACGGCCTATTCAATCATGCTCAGGGTAGCCCCTTGCAAAAGGTGGGCTTCTTGTAAACTTAGTATAGATTCACCTAAAGCACAGCCTCACGACGGGGCGGTACGGTCTTTTCTAAATACGCAATCACGTTTTGAGTCGAAGCTCCAGGCGTAAAAATCTCCGCAACACCCATCGCTTTCAGTTTAGCAATATCTTCTTCAGGAACAATGCCACCACCAAAGACCAAAATATCTTCTGCGTTTCTAGCTTTGAGTTTGTCTAATACTTCTGCAAAGTAGTGCATATGCGCTCCTGAAAGAATTGAGAGACCTATTGTGTCTACGTCTTCTTGAATAGCCGCGTTCACAATCATATCCGAGGTTTGGCGCAACCCTGTGTAAATAACTTCCATACCCGCGTCACGCAACGCCCTCGCAATAACTTTTGCACCTCGGTCATGACCATCTAAGCCAGGTTTTGCAATTAAGACGCGGATTCTTCGCTCAGCCATAGCCATAGGCTATAGGGTTTAGCTTTTTCCGTCAAGGTGACTGTCTTGCTTGCTTTTTAGCGAATAGTAAAACCGTTTCGTACATCCGCAAAACAGTTCCGCCGTGTAAATCGATGATTTTCGAGAGTTTTCTATGAAATTCTGCTCGAGTCCGCTCATCGACAGCAAGATGGTTTGAGTAGGTGTTTTGCAATTTCAGGTAATTTTCTTTGCTGTATGTTTGACTCTACTTGACCTCACACATTATCACCTCACCAAACGCTGAGCTTTCCCTCAGTATATGTTTGTACCGTTTATAACCTTCACTAGGTGTAGGGCGGTTTGGCTACGAAGGAATGAATTTATCATAGATAGGTGCAGTTCCTTACCCGCTATCGGATAACCTCTTTTAGCAAACGGCAACGTGATTTGACCTGTGCCAACACCGACCTCGAGGATACGGACCTGCTTTACAATTCCACGTTTTGCAATCCCACTAAGTCCAATGATCTCTTCTATAACTGCTTCAGGATAGGATGGACGAACATCATAAATAGTTGCAGCTTTGTCAAACGTAGTTTTCAAAGCTGCATCCGTCATGGTTGATGCTGCCTGCGATACAGAATCGCTTCACGAACTTTTTGCGCTTCGGCAAAGTGTTGTTGCTCATCTTCTGTTTCAACACGCAGACGTGGCACTTTTGTTGGTTTACCGTTGTCACCAATCGCCACAAAGTTCATGTGTCCAATCGTGCAAAGTCGCCTGTCACCCGTCAGTGGATTTTCACCATAAACTTCACAGCGAATAATCATGCTGGTACTGCCGACCCAGGCCACACGGCTTTTGACCTCGAGAATTTCACCCACGTAAATCGGGTTATGAAAGTCTATGGGTTCTGTCGAGGCTGTCACCGAAGGTTGACGACAAAAGCGGTTCGCTGCAATCGAGGCGTTTATGTCCATGAGCTCGAGCACACGCCCACCAAAAAGTGTCCCGAGTGGATTAGCATGGTTTGGGAAAACACTATCTACGGTTGTTACCCAGTCTGAAGCTTGTATGGAGTCTGGTGTTAAAGACATGACCCATACTATAACGGTAAGCAAAGCCATTAGTTTCTTTTGTTGATTGTGAGTTTCTGTTCAAGCTGGTGAATCAAAGTAAGGCTCTATCTCGCCGCGGTAAACCTTGAAAAGAATCGGAAGCCAATCTTTCAAACCAGCTTGAAGCTCCACAGTGTTACCTTCAGTGAACCAGGCTACGTCTGTAACCTCATTGCTTGTTGTTAGTGTACCACTTACAAGTTTGCACAAAAAGTGAACGTGATAGAGCTGTGCCATTGAAACAGTGCCCCACAGCCTCGAGTCAAACACCGCCATAAGTTTTACAGCTTTTACATTAATCCCAGCTTCTTCTTTTGCTTCGCACACAGCGGCCTCAGCGAGCGTCTCTCCTACTTCGACTAAACCACCAAAGGTGTCCCACAAACCATTATCAGCACGTTTGCCGAGCAATAGTTTATTGCCCTGAATAATGACAGCATTTGCACCATTCCAAGGACTAATATGGCTCAGGTTACCGCGAAAAGCTGGAAGGACATTTTTATCTTTGAGCATTTGAACTTGCCGCAAAATTTCCGCTTCACTCTTAGACTCGAGCAGTCCTAAAAGTTGGCACCGAGTCACTGCACTTTTTCATAACGGTCACGGCCATAAATATTAGACTTCTTGCATAAATACCCCCGAGTATCAAACTACAAAGGACTTTTTGGAAGAAAACCTTATTTGTGCAAGAGGTCTATTTTGAGCATACATCAAACCGTGATCAGCAATCGCATGAAGTTCATCAGCCATTTCATACAAGATCTTCATAGAGCGTGTGCTGGATTTTTGAGCTAAATTGGAAGGATGGACGAATCTACCAGAGCAGCCTACCCAAGTGATGTCAGTGATGAAGAATGGCAGTTCGTGGTGCCGTATCTAACGTTAAGGAAAGAAGCTGCGCCGCAACGAGAGCATGATTTACGCGAAGTGTTTCATGGTGCAAGATGGGTAGCAAGAGCAGGGCAAGTTGGCGGATGATGCCGTATGACTTACCACCTTGGTATACGGTGTATCA
>JBOFGY010000216.1:0-13794 GCA_051649365.1 Trueperaceae bacterium | reverse complement strand
TTTTTGTACGACAGAAAAATCTTAAATGAGGTGATGCCATCAGCAACGATTTCGCGCAAGTCTTTTTCTGTTTTTTCGTCAAATTTTGTCACGCTCATGTGGAAGGTGTAGTCACAGGCACTCTTGCCCTCGGCTTTGGATTTCCAGAGGTTGTAACCCTCGAGCGCATCATCCATGCGAGAAGGGCAACACATTTCAATAAATGTCGTCGTGCCACCGACGAGGGCAGCTTTACTCGCGGTTTCGTGGGTGTCCTTGGCGAAGGTTGACATGAAGGGCAAATAAACGTGAACATGTGGGTCAATAAAACCAGGGAAAACATATTTGCCACTCGCGTCAATGACTTCGGTATTTGGCGGCGTTTCTAAATTTTGCCCAATGCGCGTAATCGTTTCGTTTTCAATGTAAATATCAGCTTTGTAACGTGCGTCTGCGGTGATGATTTCGCCGTTTTTGACAAGTAACCCCATAAACTCCTCCAGGAAATAAACAGGAAAGGTTAAAGAGAAAAGAGGAAAGGGTTTGGCTTTCTCTTGCTGCTTTAGTCTTTCCTAAGTTGGGGTTATGTTATCACTTCTGCTCATACTAAAGACAGATGAAGCGGTACTTGCTCGAGGCGTAACCTACAGCCAAACGCGAGTTTCTCGTTATCCAAAATTTCAAAATCTACAGTCAAGGAGTTGTCATGCTAGACCAGCAAGTACAAACCAAAACCGAACTTGACCCTGTTCTGGGTGTTGTTGTAAATCCACAAACGTATCGCAATATTGCTTATTTGTTATTAGCCTTTCCTTTGGGTGTTGCTTATTTTATTTTTCTCGTCACAGGTATTTCGCTGGGTGCCAGTTTGGCTATTCTCTGGATTGGGATTCCCCTCTTGATTGGTGTTTTACTATTGTCTAGAACCTTTGCCACGCTCGAGCGTTGCTTAACGAGCAAATTGCTCAACATCGAGATTGCTTTACCAGACCCTGATAACGTTCAGAAAAATTTCTGGCAGCGTGCAAGAGTCGTTGTCGTAGACCCAGGTACGTGGGCAGAAATGTTTTATCTCTTCTCTAAATTCGTGCTGGGGATTATTTCTTTTACGGTTGTCGTTACCTTGATAGCCACAAGCCTGGGTTTGATGGCGACACCGTTTTTCTGGATGCAGTGGGGAATGGAGATAGAGGCTTGGGATGTAGGTATTCCTGGTATCTGGACGGTGGATAGTTTTCCGAAAGCGGTGGGTGTGTCGCTGATTGGCGCAATGATTGGCGTTGCTTCACTGCACCTTACCAACGGGCTGGCTTGGCTTTATGGGGAATACAGCAAGGCGATTCTCGAGTCTGCGATTGACAAGAGCGAATAAGACATTTCGAGCAGCTTTAGTGTGGCTCGAGTCTGCGAAGAGAAGGCATCCAAAAAAATGACAGAATTTGCTGCCCATAGTTTTACGGTACTGGTTGGTATCGTCGTTGCTTTTCAAATTGCCCTTGCTGCGGGTGCGCCTTGGGGTCATCTGACCTGGGGAGGAAAATTTTCTGGCAGGCTGCCTGGTCGGATGCGCGGTGTGGCGATTTTCTCTGGGGTTTTGCTTGCGGTTTTTGCTGTTATTGTTGAGGCTCGAGCAGGTGTGATCCTACCCCAATGGCAAGGGCTTTCAAAGATGTTGATTTGGGTTGTAGTGGCTTATTGTGCGTTGGGTGTGGTGATGAACGCTATTACGCCGAGTAAGTGGGAAAGGATGATTTGGTTCCCTATTGTTTTGGGAATGTTGGTGTGTAGTGTGATGGTTGGGCTTGGGTGAGGGGCTCGAGTCTTTTCGCCAGCGTCGTTTTACCCGAGCAGGGAAGACCGCACATGAGGTGAAGCGTTGCCATGATTATTCCTGTATGAGTTTACTAGGATAAACCGCGTTTAGCTCAAAGCGTTTGAAATCCTCGACGTTGAGTGTCAAGAGATTTTCTACTTCGTGTACTTTGGCAGTTGCAGCAAGCCTAGCATCGTGAACTTGTTTGCCTGAGACTTTATAGGTGGTGACTAGCTCGAGCCACTCAGTAAAGATAAGTGAGTTATCGGGAAGCAATTCGTAAAGATTCAGAAGTTGAAAAACTTCTGATTGTGTAAATTCGGGGGTCCAGCCAAAACCATTTGCTGACAGTGGACGTGTGGCCACTGCCCACAATTCAACAATATTTTGAGGACAGATTTTTGGAACATGACCCTTAAACCGCAAAGTTGTAAGAGCTTGCCTCATCAAAGGGTTAAGTGGAGATGTGGTATCGAGAAAACGCAAGACGACATTGGTGTCGAGAAGAAAAACAGCCATTAGTCGTAGATGCTATCTCGACTGACTGCCCAATCTGACAAACCTGGCCCAGGTGGCAACTCCTCGATTAGCTTGTTGAAGGCAGCTACCCATTCTTCATGTGTCGCAGTTGCCCAAAAGGGTTTTTCCTCGGGTTTAGTCGTTCCTTCGGCATCTAGTTTAATTGTCTTTCCCTGACGCTCGAGGCTAAACACCGTTTCCGAATCCTCTAAAAACTCTTTAGGGATTTTGACATCGCCGTTTTCGTCGCGTCTGATGAGGACTTTTGGCATGGGTTAAGTATAGCAACTTTTGAAGTTTATAGGGGATGCTCGAGTTTCTTTTAGATTTCACGCCTAAGTAAATGCTTTAACCGTTGCCCGATACGTTTTGCCAAATCAAGCATTTCTTCATCAGGAATTTTCAAAACACCTTTTCGCCAGCTAATAGCTTCACCCTGCTGCTCTTTATAGGGTGTGCCAGGAGGTAAGGGCACAACATGCCAATGTACATGTGCATTACCTTGGTTGCTACCAAAGGTGAAAATGTATATTCTCTCAGCACCGACTTCTTCCCTAACTGCTTCTGAAACAAAATAAACGAGCTTTTGCAGCTCGAGATAATTCTTCAAGTCAAAATCACTCGTGACTTGCTCGAGGTGTTTTTTTGGTGCAACCAAGGTGTAGCCATACTGCCGAGGATATTTGTCCAGGAAAACAATTGCATCGTCATTTTCAAAAATAATATGCGCTGGAGAGCTTATTTCTTTGTTGACAATCGCGCAAATAAAGCACGGGTTTGTTTGAAATCCGTGATGGAGCTTTTCCATATCAGGATGATAGCGTTCAAAATTCTTTGTCATGCTCAGTAACATCCAGCACTGTGTATTACAAATGTTCACGGCCCGAGAGATGCGTTTCTAAGTCATCCATCGTTTTTACAAAAGCTGTTTCCAAGTCAACATCAAATTCATTGGCGAGAGTTATAACAGACCACAAGCAGTCAGCTAACTCGTGCTCGAGCTTTTCCTGAAAATTGGGAATGCTCCGAACACCATTTTTCGCCTGAACCAATTTTGCCAAGTCGCCAACATCCCCCATAAAACCTAAAGCAATCTCTTCATTTGACCAGGAGCGTCCATAACTTTTTTCCTCGAGTTCCGCATATCGTTTTCTGATTTGCAAAGCCCGTTCCGAAATATCCTTAAAGGATGATGGCTTGTTCATAAATGCTCGACTTTCAGTGAATATCAATCCCCACCTTACCCCTATACTTTTTCATCTCTTCCCAATTCGTCGTAATCTCTGGCATTTTTGAACTAATCTCACCCCAGGTCACACTGCCCCGTCCAGAAGGCACTTCTTTCATCGTGATGCAGTCATTAACAGGACACACCAGCGAGCAAAGATTACAACCCACACAATGCCCTTCATTCACGACAGGCTTTGCCTTCACACTGCCCGTGTAAGTATCAGGATTTATTTTTGCACCGTCCACCATCAGGTCAATAGATTGGTGCGCGCCTTCATCACAAGCGATGTAGCAAAGGTTGCAGTTGATACACTTGCTCTCGTCAATTTCTGCAATGACTTTGTAGGACAAGTCAAAGTTATTAAACGCTGAGTAGCGTGGTGCTGCCGCGCCGATGATTTCAGAAACGGACTTGGCACCTTTTTCCTCGAGCCAGTTATTGAGCCCGTCGGTCAAATCTTCAATGATGCGAAAACCGTAGTGCATGACAGCCGTGCAGACTTGCAAACTCGTCGCGCCGAGGAGCAAAAATTCTGCGGCATCTTTCCAGGTTTGAATCCCGCCCATGCCAGAAATCGGAATATTTTTAGCATGTAAATCTTGTACTTGCATGACTTCAGAGAGCATACTGAGCGCAATCGGTTTTACCGCAGGGCCAGCGTAGCCGCCGTGTCCGCCTTTGCCGCCGACGTTAGGTTTAAGCTGGAAATTTTCCAAATCCACACCGATAACAGAGTTAATTGTATTGATAAGCGAGAGTGCGTTCGCTTTTCCGTCAATCGCAGCTTGTGCGGGTGCTTTAATATCGCTGATGTTTGGTGTGAGTTTTACAATGATGGGAATGCGGGCAACACTCGTGACCCATTCGGTAATCATGGTGCAGTATTCAGGAACTTGCCCGACAGCAGAACCCATGCCGCGCTCACTCATTCCGTGTGGGCAGCCATAATTAAGTTCAATCGCATCAGCTCCTGTATCTTGAATTCTTTGAATGGCATCTTTCCAGACCTTGGGGTCAGACTCGAACATGGCAGAGGCAATGACGGCGCGGTCTGGCCAGAGTTTTTTAACTTCGGCGATTTCGCGCAGGTTGACCTCGAGTGGTCTGTCACTAATCAGCTCGATGTTGTTGATGGCCATGAGTTTTTGCCCGTTAAATTCCCAACCACCATAGCGGCTCGAGATATTGAGAACGGGTGTGCCAATCGTTTTCCACACCGCACCACCCCAGCCTTTTTCAAACGCCTTGTTCACTTGGTAGGCACTGTTGGTGGGTGGGGCGGAAGCGAGCCAGAAAGGGTTGGGGCTTTTTACACCTGCGAAGTTGATACTAAGGTCAGCCATAAGAGCTATCAGCTATCAGCTATCAGCTATCAGTAAAACCTGACAGCTAATTGCTAACAGCCAATGATTCACCTCCTTTGTGAATTTGGTAGGACTCGAGTAAACCTAGATTTGTCATGCCGACTGGAGCGTTTTTCACTGACTGCATAGAGAGTTTGTTGGGGAATGTTGCTACGAAACAAAGCGCAATGGAGGCATCTGACACACCCATAAGAAACTTGGCTTGATGTTTTGCTACCGCGTATTTCAGATTTCTCCATTTCGCAAAGAGCTTTGTAGGGAGCGTAAGCCAAACTGTGTAAGTTTTTGCTTGTTCTTCGTTGCTCTTTGCTCCAGTCGAAATGACAGATGGGCTCGAGCCTTGTAAACATTTTTTGTTATCAACGTTTTTTGTTTGGTTAATCAAGAGACCCACCCTACGGAAATTTGTGTGAAATTATTTTGATGCCTGTATTGTTGATAAATCTGCGTGAATGCTTTTCGCTGCAATCTTGCCGTCCTGGGTTGCGGTTACGGTCATGGCTTCGCCTTTGCTGCGGATGCAGTCGCCACCTGCGTAGACTTTGGGGTTGGAGGTTTTTAGGGTGTCGTCTACTTTGATGTAACCTTTGTCGGTCTCGAGCCCAAATGCTGTTACCAGACCTGCGGGTTTTTCCTGACCAATGGCTTTAATTACTTGGTCACACTCGAGAATCCACTCACTACTAGGAACTGCTTTAACTTGTCTGCGTCCGTCTGCGCCAGGTTGCCCTAATTGCATTTTTACGCATTTAAGACCTGCGACTTTTCCGTTTTCCCCAATGACTTCCACAGGCTGCGTTAAAAATCTAAACTCTACGCCTTCATTTTTGATAAACTCGTATTCAAACTCATACGCGGTCATTTCTTTGTCACTGCGGCGGTAGACAATCGTTACACGTTCGGCACCAAGACGCTTTGCAATCGTAGCTGCGTCAATCGCGGTGTTACCTGCCCCGATGACTGCAACGTGATTACCGATGGGAAGTTTTTTGAGCTGTTCCAAACCATCCTTTTCTGCTAGCTTCGTTTCTGCAATGAATGACAGTGCTTCAGTAACACCTTCAAGGTTTTCACCAGGAATCCCCATATCAGGAACTTTGCCCATCCCCGCACCAATGAACACAGCATCAAAGTTTTTAAGAAGTTCGTTAGCTTGAATGTCTTTGCCGATTTCAACCTGTGTTTTGATGTCTACGCCTAGTTTTTGGATGAACTCGACTTCCTCGAGGGCCACCCGAATTGGTTCACGCATCACCACAATGCCGTAAGTGGACAAACCACCAGGGAGTGCGTTTCTTTCAAAAATTGTTACGTCATAACCAAGTTTGGCAAGTTCACCCGCACAGGTTAAGCCAGCAGGCCCCGCACCTACGACAGCAACGTTTTTACCGTTCTTCTCCGCAAGTGTGAAGGGTTGCTTGCCCTTGGTGTAAAGATGATCCATTGCAAAACGCTGTAAGCGTCCAATTTCAATGGGTTTGTGGTCACCACCCAGCACACACGCGCCTTCGCAGAGTTCTTCAACAGGGCAGACGCGGCTACAGGTTGCGCCCATGAGGTTTGCTTCTAAAATCGTGACGGCAGCACCGAGGGTGTTGTCGTAGGCGATTTTTCTTATGAACGTAGGAATGTCAATCGTTGTGGGGCAAGCCTGAATACAAGGTGCATCAAAACAATAGAGGCAGCGTGTGGACTCAATTTTAGCCTCACGTCCAGTAAAGGGGGGCTTAAGCTCGGTGAATTTTTCTTGCAACTCGGCTAAAGATAAATTACTACCAGATAGACTACTTCCGTCCACAGATAACACACTCCTTCGTCAAGGTCATCAACGTGATGTTTAGCTCGGAGTGCAACTCTCTACGGATGCCTCGTTATCCTAGCCAGACTGTTATGCTTGCTTATCATAGCGAGTTTGTTTTAGAGCTGTAAAGATGGCAAGGATAGCATGTCAGCAAGTCAGCGTTTAAGTAAGGCTTAAGTAAGTCGGATTCGTTTTTTCAAAAGGAATGATAGACCACGTTTAAGTTGAACTCAACAAACTGAAGTGCTGAACTGCTGATTTGCTGAAGTGCTTTAGTCAGAAATCCCCCTTGTTTTTGAACTAGAACTACAGTTACTTTTTTGAAGATGAAGGCGTATTAACAAAGGTCTTATCTACGTTGCTCGAGTCATAAGATTAAATGAAGAGGCAGTATGAAAGATAGTTCAGAATTCAGAAGGAAAAGTTTCAGGAGGCGGGTATGTTTAAACAGATGATTCGTGTGATTGTTCTGGGTTTAATCTTTGTATCTTCCGAGACCTTAGCGCAAGCTGTCTATGAACCAGAAGTCTTTGAATTCGAGACAGGCATGGGTGATATGGCAGCGAGCCCTGTGGGTATTTTGGAAGAACTACGCGCCCGCTATGAGGAAAAAGGTGAGGATTTAGACGAAGCAGGGGCGAGACTGGTTCCCCTCGAGATTACCCTAGTAAGCGATATGGGAAACTTGGATATTGATTTCACCGGCTTAAATGTAAGTGTTCTCTCTATTCGCTCAGGAATGGGTGATATCAATGCTGTTTTACCTGAAACGGGTGCAATTTCAGGAGAAGTCGTAACGGATCAGGGCAATGTAACCTTGCAACTTCCTAACACACGCACTTTGGCAGTAGTCGAGTCTGCAACGGATATGGGTGACATTATAATTGACGATGCAGTTGGTCAAGAAGTGAATGGGGAAGGCCCTGTCGCACTCACGCTCACAACGGGGATGGGGGATATCGAGGTCGTGTCTGTTGGAGTTGTAGCTGAAGATGCTAAAACAGAAGCTACTGAATCTTCTGAATCAACTATTGTTACTACGCAAGCTGTCATTGTAGAAGATGCAACCGTAGATGCTGCGTCCATTACAGTTGTGGGCGGCAGTGTAGCTGCGGACGCTAGTGGCAATATTGAGGTGACGGATAGTAGTTTCTCTGGTGAAGCCATCACGATTGACGGTATGGGCGGCGAGCAAACTGCCGATTGTGCAGGTAGAAATGTTGTCGTGAACGGTATGGAAATTACTCTTACTTTAACAGGTGTGTGCAACAACATTGAGATTAACGGTGCCAGTAACACGATTACGGTAGACGCAGTAAGCTCGATAGTCTTAAATGGTATTGGTAATGACATCACTTACCTTTACACCCTTAATGGCAAAGACCCCAGTCAAGAAGTTGTAGGGCTCAACAACTCTGTAAAACGGCAGTAAATTTACATAGCCTAAGTTTTCAAATATAGCGACGGCTGAGCGAAGGGTTAAGGCGGAGAGATTATAAGGTTATTTAGCCTTCGCCATCCGCCTTCGCCTTTCCCTGCTTCTTTCCTCTTTGCATACTTATGTGAATTGACGTATATTAACCCTATGCCGAGTAAAGAATATCGTCAGCGCATGATTGAAGAACTTGTCGAAAATAACTTTGTTTCCACTCAAGGTGAAATAGCCGAACACCTAAACGCCAAGGGCATCGAAGTGACCCAGGCAACGATTAGCCGTGATGTCACCGAATTGCGCCTCGTGCGGATTCCTACCGGAAATGGTCAGCACCGCTACCGTGCTACACCGTTATCTGCCCAAGAAGATGTAATGGATGAACTTGGGCAGCGGTTCAAACTTTTTGTCCGTAGCTTAGACCGAGGTGAAAACATTATCGTTCTTAAAACTGATGAAGGTCACGCGACGGGTATTGCGTATGTGATAGATAAACTTGACCGTGAAGAGATCATTGGCACACTCGCGGGTCAAAACACAATCCTCGTCATCACTAAAACAAGTAAAGACGCGCAGACCGTGCTAGACGAATTTGAAGAATTGCTAGATTAGGGTTTAGGGTTTTTGCTTTTGCCCTAGACCCTGCACCCCAAACCCCATGATTGAGCTTTTCCTCTCCGCTTTTATTACCCTATTTGTGGTCATAGACCCCATTGGGGTGATGCCAATGTTTGCGGCCCTAACGCAAGGCGCGGAGCGAGCGTATCGGCGCAGGATGGCCTTTAAGGGAACACTAATTTCTTTTGTCATTTTGGGTTTTTTCGCGTTGACGGGTGATGGTTTATTGGATTTGTTGCATATCAGCCTCGAGGCTTTTCGTATTGCGGGTGGTATCTTACTTTTCTTTGTTGCTATTGACATGGTACTCGTACGCAGTTCGGGGCTTAGCTCTACAACCGTGCGCGAAACCCAAGAAGCTGAACACCGCCATGACATCAGTGTTTTCCCACTTGCTATTCCGCTGATTGCTGGGCCGGGGGCGATTACGTCCATGATTTTGCTCACCGGTGGTGGTGAGAACCGCTGGCAGTCGGTGGGAATTGTTCTGGTCGTGATGGCCTTAGTGTTAGCTATTAACTGGATATTACTTCTTCTCTCGAACCGTCTCGTTAAACTCATTGGTGTAACGGGTTCAGGTGTCATTAGCCGTGTGTTGGGGATTTTGCTGGCAGCGTTGGCGGTGCAATTTGTGTTGGATGGTTTGGGTGCAGCGTTTTAATCTTTATGTTGGTTGTGTGGTGAAAGGAAGGGTGGGTTAGATATTCCCTGCGAAGCACACTATTTGACGATGGTTAGGCTTGGTCAGTGAACAAACCCACCCCTACAAAAAATCCATCTTTCTAACGCTCCCTTCATGCCATGCGTGGGATTCCTTACTGCCTCTCACGCAAAAAGCACGTACGATGAGTTATTTGATGGAGGTAAGAATGCGTTTATTGAAGGTTGTGTTTTTGTGGGTTACAGTCTCACTGGCACTTTTCCAGCACAGTTTTGCTCAAACTATAGTTGTTTATCCGTTCTCGAGCCAAGATACACTTTCAGGGGTTGCGGTAGCAGACCGCGTTGCACAAGCCTTTACGGAAAGCCTCGAGGTTTACGGTCCCGAAGTGTCACCGGGTTTACCTGCCCCACTGCTTGCTTCAGACGGATTTTTACCAATTTACAGCGCGTTATCCCTAGACTTTCCTGTAGACAGTGCCGGTGGGGCCAGAATCTTGCGCGAGATGACGGGTGCTGACGCGGTGATTACCGGCAAAATTGAATTTGTGGATGACGGCCCTGACGCAGAGGTGTATCTCGCTCGCCCAGAAGGTGTCACGACTTTTAGCGTCTCGAGCCCTGAAGATGACCCGAGTCTGCTCGTGCAGAAAATTATTGCTGTGACTTCAGCTCGTTTGGACGTGTCGCGTCCGCTACTCAAAGAATTCTCCATAGATTTGTCGGGTCCTTACGGTGAATACATCAATGCTGTGTCGCTGGTGGGTGCCGGCCTCCTCGAGGATGCCCTTGGTGTATTAGAAGCAAACCAACGCGATACGATGCTTGAAGAAGAACCGCGTTTGCAAACACTTCACGACGCAGTGCGTGCGGTGTTAGTAGGTCAAGAGAATGAACAAACTGACCTTATGGCCCTTATGTCGCTGAGTCTTGGCGAAGAACTTTTCGATGAAGCGACGACGCTGGGTTATTTTGAGACCTTAGAACAAGAGCGTTCTCTACCTGTTTTCAAAAGTTGGGTAGCAACTTTGCAAGACTCGAGTGGTGCCGATGCTACTGCCATGTTTGACGCAGCCGCAGAAGCCTTTTCCTACGGTCTCGCAACCCGTGCTGCCTATCGTGTTGTTGCTGAACAACTCAGTGAAGAACAAACCAGTGAAGAAGACCTACAAACTTTGCTTGAGTCCAAGGAGGTTTCTTTGGTTTACGCAGCAAGTATTCTCGCTAGTCTTCAGGAAGATAATGTTACAACCAAAGCTGCCTACCTACGTCTCACCGAAATTGCGCCAGGGTTTGCACAACCCTTCGAGCTACTTTCTGATATTGCCTTATCCGAAAACAATCCATTAGTGGCGGCTACAAATTTAGGTATTGCCGCACGTTTGCAACCAGATAACACAAGGTTGTGGACGAATTTGGGTTGGTCGTATTACCTCATGGGTGTGCTGGGTAAAAGTGAAGAATTCTCGAGAAAATCTGTCGAGCTGCAGGGTGAAAAGTTGCAGGGGCAAGATTACATTCCTTGGTACAACTTAGGTTTAGTGCAAACGGTGACAGGTAGGTTAGAAGAAGCCCTAGAGACCTACGACACCGCCATTGAGCTTGACCTTTTGAATATTGATGAACGTGCTACTGCTGACCCTGGCGTAGACGATGCCTCGGTCAAAGATTTAGAAGACGCGCTTAGGCTTTATCCCAATGAACCTGCCGTGCATTTTGCTCTTGCCAATCTGTACGAACAAGAAGAACGTCGCGACGACGCGAAAGCCCAGTACGAGCTTTATGCCTCGAGGGGTGAAGACTTACCTTTACGTGATGAAGCACTAGCACGCATTGAAACCATCAATCAGCCCTTACCCAAGATTGAAATTAGCCCCAATGCAAGTTTGAGTTTTGGTGATGTTGCGGACGCTGCGCCCTATCATCCTGGTGACAGGCTTGGCGTAGAATTTGAACTGTATACACCAGGTTCGGCTCTGCCACCAAGGGCTACAGTGAGTGTTGCTCTTAAAGCTGCGGATGGTACGGTTTTAAGTGAACAAGAAAGTGAAGTGCAAATTCCGCGCAACGTGATTGGCTATGTCGTGCGAAATCTCGTTCTCGAGATTCCTGCGGATGCTGCACCAGGGAGTTACAACGTCGAGATTAGTGCGACGACAACAGAGGAACGTGTAGCGACAAGTACGCTCGAGCTTGCTATTGAAGGTGAGTCAAGTCTGGTACGTCAACTTGTGAGTCGCAACATTGTCATGACGAGTTTAGAAACGCAAGAACAACTTTATGATTCTGAAACACTCGTACCAGACCAGCAACTGCTGACAACACTTCTCGGCGAATTGCAAAGTGCAGCCGATGCTGCTGAAGAAGCTCTACCCAGTGCAGAAGCTGGACGCTTTGAAGGACAAAGTGGTGGAGAATTCTTTAGAAATTCCACAGAGCAAGACCTTAAAGATTTTTTGGGTTTCGTGCTCATTTCTGGCGCGTCAGATAGTGTTTTGTCATTTGTGGACAGCTACGCACAGTGGGCCTTAGACGGCGCACCGACAGAGTAAACATTAAATCTTCGATATTTCTATTAAATTGCAAACATGGTTGATGATAGGTATATGTTGAGGTAATAATTTAACTCCGTAGAGTGACGCCCTGCGTCTTTATGAGCGCAGGGCGGCTTTGGCTTTAACCTCACAACGCTTTCACCTTCAAAGCCTAGCGTTGTCCATTAAAGTTCCAAACCTCATCAGGTTCTGCGTCCCGTACACTGCTCCAGAATTTATTTTCCGAATTGCAGAGTACACCATGTGTAAGTGCGGCAACATTGCTTGAAGAAAGCATGAGTCTTGTGGTGGCATGCAAGGCTTTCTCAAAATTATTCTTGCTAAGCCCACCCAAAATTTTTTGAATTTCTTCAGCATTTTCTGCTAGTACCCAGCTTACCCAAATAAAACTCCTGGCACGTTGTTGTAAAGTCCTGTACCAATCTTTTGGATCGTAGAGGATAAGGGCTTCCTTAACAGCTCCTAAATTCTTGATCGTGTACCAGGGGTCTGTGAACATCAGTTCACGATTAGCTTTATCCCAAAAGTTGATCGTGACGAGTCTGCCGTCTTGGTAAAACATGCGGTCTGGTGGACGCTCACTACGAACAATGATGTGAATGTCTAAGTCGCTGTAGGCATCGAGTTCGTTTCTCGAGCCACTGCCGATAAGCACAATGCTGAGCGCGTTATTGTCTTGTTTTAACTCTGTAAGGAGGGACTCGAGGGATTTCATGACGGTAGTATACGTATTTGTTGCCTGCTAGAATAGCAAACGATGGAAAATCTAAACTATGTGTGTTGGCAAAATGAAGCTGCGTGGTTAGGGGATCTCGAGTCCTTCCCTGATTACTGGACACAAGGTAAAACCAAACTAGACTTAGAAGATAACCTTATGGATATTTGTAAAGAGTTGATGAGTGGTTGTATTCCTCACATTCGCTCTATAGAACCGATTTGGTATCTCAGGGAGCTAAAGGGATGAACTACTCAAGCAGCCTAACAGATGCGGAATGGGAAATTGTGGAGCCGTTATTGCCCGTGAAGCGGGTAACCTGTCCAATCAAGTGGAGCAAAGGAGAGATTTTAGACGGCATCTTCTACCGAAACAAAAATGGCTGTAACTGGAGTGATTTATCCAAAGACTTGCCACCGTATTCAACGGTGTACTGGCTACTACAAACACTGGCGAGCTAAGGGTGTGCTGGAGGAACTCATGGCGCAGGTGCATGGTCAAGTGCGCGCCCAAGCCAAAAAAAACCAAGCTGGACAACCTTGATGATAATTGACTCGCAAGCGGTCAAGAATACCTGTAATGCACGCTTAGAATCAAAAGGCTTTTGCTCTTACAAAGCGACCAACGGGATTAAACGGCATTTAGCGGTTGATTCATTGGGCTTTCCCTTCTTTACGCAATGCAGCAAAGCCAGTGAAACGGATGACCAAGGACTCCTTGACATGCTCTCAACCCACATTGATTATGTCAAACGTAAACCCATGAACATTCCCAAGATTATGCTTCTGCTTGATCACGGTTATCCTCCCGAGCTGATTCAAAAAGCCCTACAGCAGGTCTATCCCGCCATCATGAAGAAGATGCTTATCCAACGGTGTGCCAAACCCTCTAAAGCTGAAAAAGACTGAGCAGGAAAGTCTGGCTTTGTCCCTGTGACCATGCGTTGGGTCGTGGAACGCTCCAATGCTTGGGTCGAGCGCTGTAAGAGTTTAGTCAAAAACTTTGAAGCAACCCTCAATAACGCTACAGCTAATCTCAATGTCTGCTTTATTCGTTTAATGCTGCGTCGTTTGGTCAATTCATGAAAGATACCAAATGGGTTCTATA
>JBOFGY010000215.1:0-9064 GCA_051649365.1 Trueperaceae bacterium | reverse complement strand
GACATCGTAATGATGTGACGACCCTTCGTCAAAACCTTGATAAAGAATTTGCTAAGCTCCGCAAGCAACCTGACGTGTTACTGAGTTTCTTTCACTATGCCGGACTTTCGCTTAAGCAACTTTGGTGAACCTCAATAATTCTTTATTTCCGATAACGTCTAATAGCAAATAAGCCTTGTACCCTAACAACCTTGTACCCTAGCAACTAAGTAAAAGCCACGTCTGATATACGCACGCCAGATGTGGCTTTTACAAACTTTATAGAGCGGAGCCAAGGGCTATTTCATTGAGTTGAGACCAAACATATTGCCCTCAGTATCTTCACACAGCGTTACCCAGCCGAATTCTCCAATGGAGAACTTTGGCCTGACTATTTTGCCCCCAGCAGCAACCACTCTTGCTTCTTCTACTGAGCAGTCTTCGACACTAAAGTACACCATTGTGCCGCCCACCCCTGGCGTGGAATACTCTGACTTTACTAAGGCACCAGACGCGCCATAGGCTGTCATATTTCCAGGGAAGCTCATCATCTGTGTTTCACCTGTCGGGTCACCCATTGCCCCAAGTTTTTGCCCTAATACACGCTCGTAAAAAGCGACAGCCCGTTCCATATTATTAACGTAGATGTCAAACCAGCCAATTGCATTCGTCTTTGCCATACGCTGCTCCTTGTTTTTGATTTTCAACCTCCATTTGAGTGTAGCTAGTTGTACGTTGTAAGTATTGTAGAAATCAGACATCAAATCTTTTAGTGTAGTTTAATGGCGTATAGCCTGTGATTTTGCGAAAGGAGTGGATGAAGTGAGACTGGTCGGCGTAGTAATCCAGATAGTTTTGTTTGAATGACTGTTGTACACGTAATACTTTGAGAAAGTCGTGTGGAGAAAACCCTGTTGTCTGTTTGAGTGTTCGCTGGAGTTGACGAGGCGACATACTCGTAATCTCTGCCATGTCAGCCACGCTATAAATAGCATCAAGGTTGGTAAGTATTTTGGTAGTTACCATATTAGCCGCCACGAACTTATCAAGGATAAGCTGCTCTACCAGCTTTGCTAAGACTATCCCTTTGGCAGAAGAATTCAACATGGCAAGTTCGCGGTTTGTTTTAATGAGCGGCGCGTTCCCACCATAGGGTTTATCTACAAAGCCATTTGCAATTTCATCAGGGTCACCTCGCCACACGCCAGGTAGAAGCTGAATACCTACATAGTGAAATGTCTTGCCCAAATTAAGTACCTTGGGCGCGGTGTGTAGTGCGGTAATTGCTGCTATATTCGTGTCTAGTTGGTTAAATAAAATATTGACGCAAGCATCAGGCAAGATATGGAAACGAAAATCATCGGGTAAAGGTGTATCTGTCTTGAGTTCCCAAAAACAATGCACGAATTCAGATAAATGACTTGGCGGCTTTACTTCAATGTACCGAACTGACCTTACCGTTTTTTCTATACCATCTTTGACAGGGTTATACATACTTTTCAGTATAGTCATCACACACCAAGGTCTATTTGTTTACTTCAATTTTTGCTTAGTTTTCGCGCCCATAACAAGCTAATTTTGAACCCATCAAATGAACGAAAATTTAACACATAGCTCTGTAAATATCTTTAACCCCACCCCATGTCATTTGCAAACTATTTTGTTGACTAACCCACTACTCTGTGATACGGTATAGCGGTAGTAAGTAGCACGGAGTAGTAAGTTAATTACGAAAAGAGGTATCGCGTTGGAGAATCTCACAGAGATGTTAAAAGGCGTACTCGAGGGCTGTGTGCTTGAAATCATCAGCCGAGGTGAAACCTACGGCTATGAAATCGCATCATCCCTACGCACACTCGGTTTCGCGGATGTTGTGGAAGGCACGGTTTACACCATTCTCGTGCGACTCGAAAAAAACAAGCTCGTCAACATTGAAACAAGGTCGTCCACCAAGGGTCCGCCCAGAAAGTTTTACTCGCTAAACGAAGCAGGCCACGCCGAACTCGCTACTTTCTGGGAAAAATGGAACTTCATTTCACGCAAAATCAACGAACTCAAGGAGATGACACATGTTTGACTTTTTGAACAGACTTATCGGAGACAAAAAGGAATGGAGACGCATGGAGGCTCGCGCTAAGGCACTTCCACGCGATTATCAGATTGTGTACAGCGAGATGATGCAATACATGTTCAAGCGTTCAGGTGGTGACGGTATGGACATCGTTGCAATTCTGAAAGACTTGCTCGGGCTGTTTGAAACTGGTGCTGCGGAAGGCAAGGGCGTATTGGAAGTTACGGGTGAAGATGTCGCCACCTTCTGTGACGAGCTTTTGCGAAATGCCAAGACGTTCACTGAAAACTGGCATGAAGCACTCAACCGCGACGTGATGAAGAAACTCCGAAGCGATGATGGAAAGAAGTTTTGATGAAGCTCTAAACCTGATGTAAAAAACTTCTAGCTTGCAACATCTGTATTCTTTCAACCCTTTTATCTCAGATTAGAGGGTGCAGGCCCGCTATGGCCAAAAAATGTTGCAAGAGCATGAAAGCGTTGAGGTAAATCATGAATTCGGAAACAACCACTCCTAAAGTTGAAGCTACGGGCTTTGACGGGTCGAGCCGTTGGCAAACTCGCTTTTGGGTCATTTTCATTGGCCAAGTCTTATCTTTAACAGGCAGTCAAATCACCCAGTTCGTGCTGCTGTGGTGGATTGCTTCAACCACTGGCAGCACCTCGGCACTCGCGGTGGCTGGCATTGCAGGTTTGCTGCCACAAGCTCTGTTCGGGCCCCTTGGTGGTGTCATGGCAGACCGCTTTTCACGGCGTTTACTGATGATTATTTCTGATGCTATTACCGCGTTGTGCATGATTGTTTTGATTGTTCTTTTTGCAACCAACAGTGTTCAACTTTGGCAGATTTACACACTGATGTTTATTCGTAGCAGTATGCAAGCCTTTCAAAGACCCGCTCTCGACTCGAGCGTACCCAATCTCGTGCCGACTAACTGGGTTCCAAAAATATCTGGCATATCGCAGAGTTTAATTGGAATCACTGTCATTGTTGCTGGGCCATTGGGTGCTGTCGCCTTAGCACTGTTGCCGTTACAAACTGCGCTGATGATTGATGTGGTCACGGCAACTTTGGCTATTTTGGCTTTGCTGATTTACAGAATTCCACAACCCCTCGAGACTCAGAATAAAAGCTCGAGTGTCTGGAGTGATTTTAGAGAAGGTATCACTTATGTTACTGGAAATTCAGGATTACTAAGTTTATATACCCTTCTAGGCATCGTGGTTTTCTTGACCATGCAAACCGCGACGCTGACACCTTTACTCATTCAGCAGCTCTTTTCGGGTGGCCCAAACGAAATCGCACTGATGCAATTTATTTCTGGTGTTGGTTTAGTTCTGGGTGGCGTACTTGTTTCTGTCTTGCCACAACGCCGACCTGTTTTGACCATGCTTAGTTTCTACGCTCTTGCTTGTGGTGCGATTGCCTTCACCGCACTCGCGCCGGTGTTCTGGCTGGCTGTGGCGTGTTGGACGATCTACGGCATGGGCTTTTCGGTGGGAAATGCCAAATTGTTTTCTCTCCTGGCTACCGTCGTGCCAAATCAAATCCAGGGGCGCACTATCTCTTTGCTCACAACCCTTATGGGTGTAGTTGGGCCATTGGGGTTACTGATTGCTGGGCCGCTCGGCGAGACTATCGGTGTGCGCGGCGTGTTCATCTGGGGTGGCGTACTGAGTGCAGCAGCCTGTCTTCTTTGGCTTTTCATCCCAGCCGTTCATAGGCTCGAGCAAGCTCAACAGAACGCAGTCAATGCAAACGCCGTTGATTCAGACGCAACAGGAAAACCAAACATGTCATAGAACGATATGTGAAACCCAATACAGCACACGACAAAAAACAAAAGGCTTAGAACCACAAAGGCACCAAGACGCTACGAAGTGAAGCGAAGCTACAAAAAGGATTTGACAAAACCCTGCAAAGTGCCATGAAAACAGTCTTTCGTTGCGATGTGTAGCCGTTGATTTTAACTTTGTGTCTTTGTGGTTCATCTATTTTTTGTCGTGTCCTCGGTGTAGCTACAAAAAATTATTTCCAGACATGTTTGTAATCCTCTGCAAACTGCCGAAACGTGATGGGTGCGCGGCCCAGAATTTGTTCGGTAGCAGGGGTTAAGCGTCCTGCAAGACCCAGTTTGGCAACCGTGTAGAGTGCTTCCATGACGAGGATTTGCGCCAGGGGATAACCGCGTTCCTTCCAAACTCTGCCGAACTTGCGGTTTGAAGGGTTGCCGTAGGTGATGGGTCTGCCCAAGACTTCGCTAAGGATTGCGGCGATGTCTTGGTAACCTAGTGCTTCGCTGCCGGTAAGTTCTACGCCCTGATTTTTTAAGCCGAGGCGTTCAACGTCTTCGTGCGGTGCGCTGAGTGCTTTCACGGCTACAGCGGCAATGTCACGCACATCTATAAATGCAGTTTTGCCCTGCCCTGCCGGAATAAAGATGTCGCTGTGCTGCGCGATGTCTTCACGGTGCGTGGTCGAGAGATTTTGCATAAAAAATGCGGCGCGTAAAAAAGTATAGGTCATCCCAGATTTTTCTAAATGCCGCTCGAGGCTGTAGTGAGGAACGACAGGATTTTTCTCGGCACCTTGCAGGGATAAAAAAGCAATGCGCTCTATGCCTGCTGCGCTAGCTGCGTCTATGGCGGGATGGATAAATTTTTTCGTGTCCGAAATTGCTGGTGGGCGCATTAGAAAGAGGCCGTCTGCCTGTGCGAACGCCGCCAGGTAAGTCTCTGCGTTGCCAAACTCGAGCTTTACGAACTCGAGCCTTGAAATGTCCAGCCCCTTTTCTGCTAAAACCTGTCTGGCTTTTTGTATGTCCGTGACAGCAGCGCGAACGTCGTGAGCTGCGTCAAGTAACTGCTTGAGAACTTCAAAACCGACGTTGCCTGTCGCGCCTGTGACGACAATCATGTGACAGCGCGCTGCGCTTGTAGTTCATGAACGACTTGCTGAAAGACTTCAAGGGGTTGCGCCCCCGAAAGGCCCTGTGTCTTGTTAAAAATATAAAACGGCACACCACTTACGCCAAGCTGTGACGCAAGACGCTGGCTTTGGGCTACCTCTGTGATGTGGGTATCGCTCGCCAATAACGCTGCCGTTTCGCTTTCGCTGATACCTGCCAGAGCTGCGAGTGCTGCGAGTGTTGCGCTGTCGTTTAAGTTTGCCCCGTCTGTGAAATAGGCTTTGAAAAAAATGTTGGCCAGCTCTAACCCGTTACCTCGCTCCTGCGCCAGCAAAATAAGGCGGTGTGCGTCGCGGGTGTTGGCCGCACTCGCAATGTTTTCAAAACGAAAGGTGATGCCGTCTTCCTGGGCAGCGTGCGCGACGCTATCAAACGCGCGTTGCCGGTTGGCTGCTCCGCCAAACTTTTGCAGGCTGAATGTTTCCCAGTTTGCGCCTGTGAGCGGCAGGTCTGGTTGTAACTGAAAGGGGTGCCAGATGATTTCGGCGGGTGTCTTTGTTTCGCTCAGCACACGCTCGAGTCTCGCATCACCCACATAGCACCAAGGACAAGCAATATCAGCAAAAATATCAATTCGCATATCTACCTCAGAGAAAAGGTGAAAGAGGAAAGGTTAAAGGAAGGTTTTAGCGTTTTCAAGATTAACTGAGATGATTTTCGGCTCACCTTTTACAAGTGGCTAAATTCGAGGTTGAAAATCCGTAAGCACCTACCCACAACTAAATCGCAGGATTTTCAACCTCGAAACCGTTGTTAAAACACTGTCTCACTCAGCCTTGGAATTGCTATTTGAATACTTTAACCTTTCTCCTCGCTTTAGGATTTTACCAGTTCCGCAGCAAACAAATCTTTGCGCGCTTTTACCCACTGCTCGAGTGAGGTCAGTTCCACGCTTAATTTCTCAAGCACGCTTTTCATGTCTATGTTCATCGCCTCTAGTGGCGCGGCTTCGCTCATTTCGTAGGCTTTGGTCGTGGCTTCGCCCGCTTCTGGCCCCATGAGTTGCGCCATGATGTTGCCAAACTCGAGCGGGCTGATAGCGCGGTAGGTGATGTTTCGCTCGAGGGCGTTTGAAAAACTCTGCGCGACACGCGCGCCTGTTAGACCTTCGGGGCCGCCCACCTTGAACACACTGCCGGCAAGCTCTGGCCGCTCGAAGGCTGCTACGGCAAGTTTGGCTACGTCCTGCGCCGCGACCCAGGAGAGCGGGCGATGACTCGAGACCGGATAGGCAACCTCGTTGTTTTGTTTGATGCCCGGCAGCGTCCAGGGGCCAAGCAGGTTTTCCATATACGCCGTAGGCCGCAAGATAACGTTCGGGATGCCACTTTGCTGCAAGGCGGCCTCAACCGCAATGCGGTAATCCATCATCGGCATTCCTGTCGGTGTGTCGGGAGTTTGCCCGCTCACGTTAAACACGATAAATTTGACGCTAGCCTGTTTTGCGGCGTTGATTGCATTGTGCGCGTACTCAACCGGATTACCGCCGCCGCCAAAAGGCAGCATTAGAAAAACAGCATCAACCCCTTCGTGTGCTGCGTGTAGACTGCCAATGTTGCCGAGGTCGCCTTGAAAAACGCTGGCCCCTTTGGCCCTAAGATGCTCGGCGCGCTCAGGGTGACGCACGATGATATTGACTGCATGACCCTTTGCCAAAAGCTGCGCCGCGACAGGTTCTCCCTGTGCTCCGGTTGCTCCATAACTTAATATACGCATGATGTTCCTTTCTGGTTTGTTGCTCGAGGTTGCGTTTTGTACAAAGCAGGTCTTATAGGACTGAGGTGAAAGGACTGAGGACTGAGTAAAAGAAAGTGCTAAAACTCAGTCCTCAGTCCTCAGCACTCAGTCCTATAACCTGACCTTAGCAGACAAAGTTCATTTTGTGAAGTAGTTACATAAATGTGGTATAGTTACTTATGATGAACTATAAAGCTACAGTCAGGGAAAATGCCGAGTGTACTGTCGAGCGGACACTCAGTGTTATTGGGAACAAGTGGACGACGCTGATTCTGCGTGATTTGCTTCACGGCACAAAACGCTTTGGAGAATTACGAAATAACCTGACGGGCATCAGCCCCAAAACCTTGACCGACAGGCTAAGGTATTTAGAAGAGCAGGGTGTGCTGACCCGAAAAATTTACCCCGAGATTCCGCCCAAAGTCGAGTACGCGCTCACGAAAAAAGGCCGCGCCCTCGGCAACATTATTAACGAGATGGCGAAATGGGGCGAGACCTACAGCAAGTAGACATTTTGCGAAATCACAAAGATGAGCAATCTAACGTCGTGCGCTTTGCGGTGAAACCCAAATTTCGCAAGATGTCCAGTAATCTTCACGCATCAATAAGCCCGTGACGAATCGCCAGCACGGCTGCCTTGGTGCGGTCTGTTACGCCCAGTTTGCCAAAAAGTGTGCTGAGATAATTTCGCACGGTGCCTTCAGACAGCTTGAGGGCTTCGGCAATCTCCTGGTTGCTGAGTCCTTTTGCCAGGAGTTTCAAAACATCCAGTTCGCGCTCGGTGAGGGGCTCGGTTAGCTCGAGCTTTTCTTTTGCCATCACAGGCGCACTCTGCATTTGCTGTAAAACTTTTCCGGCAATACTGGGGTCAACATAACTTTTGCCCTGCACCGTGCCACGAATCGCCTTGAGCAATTCTTCAGGGGCAGTGTCTTTCAGCAGATAACCATTTGCCCCGTTACGAAGCGCGTTTGCCACCCAGTCATTCAGGTCGTAGGTTGTTAGCACTAAGACGGCGGTGTCGGGGAGTTTTTCTTTGATGAGTTTGGTAGCCTGCACACCGGTGAGCCTTGGCATTTTTAAGTCCATCAGCACGAGGTCAGGATTTAGTTTTACGGCCATGTCAAGTGCCTCCTGGCCGTCATGTGCTTGACCAACAACTTCTATATCTGCCTCAGCGTTGAGGATAAGGTGTAAGCCTTGTCTTGCGATGGCTTGGTCGTCGGCAATTAAAACGCGAATCATGCCTTGATCTCCTTTGATGCTATGACTTCTTTTGACACACTGACCTCTTTTGATGACGCGACATTTTCCAACACTGAAACTTCATCTAAAGGAACACGAATTTCAGTTCTCGTACCTTGTCCTGGGCGGCTGTGAACACTCACGCTACCCTTCAAAAGGGCGACACGTTCTTCCAGGCCCAGTAAGCCAAAATGCTTTGTCTTGTCAACGCTGTCTACCTCGAAGCCCTTGCCGTCATCCTCGAGCATCAAAAGCAAAAACTGCCCTTGCTGCTTGAGCGTGAGGGATAGATTTTTTGCCTCCGCATGACGCTCCACGTTTCGCAGAATTTCCTGAGCGATGTAGTAAAGCCCTTGCCCTGTAGCGTTTGACAAATACGGAATAGGCTCCAACCCCAAGCTAAGCCCCAAGCCTAACTTCTGTGCATATTGCGTGACTAAATCTCTTAAAGATTCTGACAAACCTAAATTTTCTACGGAACCCCTGCGTAAAGTTTGGATGGCGTTTCTGGTTTCTTGCAAACCCTCGGTAAGGGTTTGAACCGCTTCGCTAACAATGGCTTTCGCTTTTGTTTCGTCTTTGCTCCACACGCTTTTCGCGCCGTTAAGCTGCAAAATTGTTCCGCTTATATAGTGCGCGAGTGTGTCGTGAAGTTCTCTTGCCAAGCGATTTCTTTCGCGGCTCTCAGCAAGTTGTTCAAGAGCGTGACTGTACTGTAAAAGTTGCGTGTTTGCTTTCGCTAATTCCTCGCGCTGTTTGCGCTGCGAAGCAACCAGGCGCGTGATGAAGTAGCCGATAACAAGATAACTGACAATGCGAATGAGTGAGCCCTGAAAAAGTAGCATGAGGTTTGGTTGAAAGATAATAAACTGCGTGTAAATAAAAATCTCGACGGTGGCGAGGCAGGCACTGTAAATAAGAATTGTTCTAAAACTGTACTGCCAGGCGATAAAAATAAGCGGAATAAGAAAATAGGTTTGTAACAGTCCACTGGGTAGCTGGCGGTAGAACCATTCGGGATTGGCATAGAGAATAAAGAGAATGCGCCCCAACGGAATGGCGG
>JBOFGY010000214.1:0-10918 GCA_051649365.1 Trueperaceae bacterium | reverse complement strand
ATACACTGTCGCGCGTCCTATTCCGAAGACTTCGGCAACCTTGCTTTTACTCATCCCTTTGTCTTTGACTGCTGCGACCACGCGTTCTCGCATGTCTAATGAATACGCTATCATCTCCCTAGCTTAGCATTGTCTCAATCAACCTTGGAAGTGCTACAACAAGGGTTATTTCGTTAAGGGATTGAGTTGACATAGTAAGCCACCTTTTAGGGGCATTCATTCATGCCACCACCTCTGGTGGTGGTTATTTGACTCTCAAGGACTCCTTTCGATCTTTTTTGTCCAATCAAGACCGTACAGGTGTCCTTTCTAGGTTGTATGGGCGTTTTGACGTGTACTTAGAATTTGATTTACGATAATTTGAGACCCACCCAAACTGAGCGAAAAAATATGTAATTTTTTTTACGAAGGTGAAACAAATTTTCCGTTTCGGGTGGTAGTTATTTTGCCGTCTTTGAAAATGACTTGACCGCGTAGCAGCGTTTGTTTAATCACGCCTTGGAAGGTTTGCCCAACATACGGGCTTTGCTTGTGACGATAGAACAATTTCTCTTTTGTTAATGTCTCACACGAGTCCAAATCCATGAGAGTTAAATCCGCGTCAAAGCCTTCTTTGATTTGTCCTTTATTTCTTAGCATAAATCGCTGAGCAGGATTTGTGGCTGTTAATTGTGCGATGTGCTCGAGTCCTACCTTATCCTGATGCGTCAATAATATTTGTAAGGACGATTGAATCCCCGAAATCCCACCCCAAACTGCAAAAAAATCATTGCGCTCTTTCAGGTCTGGTGCTGAAGGGGAATGGTCAGATGCAATCATGTCGACATCACCACGTTTGACGGCTTGCCAGAGCTTGAGTCTTTCCTCTTCTGTTCTAAGCGGTGGCGCACATTTGGCAACTGCACTAAGTCTTTCTACATCTTCTTCTGTAAAGTGTAAATAGTGCGGACAGGTTTCACAGGTAACCTTGATACCGCGTTGTTTTGCCTCTGCAACCAATGCAACACCTTTCGCACTACTGACATGAACAATGTGCAAATCACAGCCTGTTTCTCTCGCAAATAAAATAGCACGACTGATGGCCTCGAGTTCTGCAATCACAGGTCTGCTATGCAAATAATCTCGAATACTTTTACTACCCTTATCACGAATTTGTTTGGTTAGACTCGAGGTTAGACTTTCGCTCTCAGCATGAACAGCAACAGGTAAGCTAAGTCCTGCCGCTTTTTTCATGCCTTCATATAAACTAAGGTCATCTACAGCTTTGAAATCTTCAATGCCAGAATTTGACATAAACGCCTTAAAGCCAATCACGCCGAGTCTTGCAAGGTCTTCTAGGTGGTCTAAATTATTGGGTGTAAGTCCACCCCACAAGGCAAAATCAGTGTGTGCTAATTTTTCGGCCACCTGCTTTTTAGCTAGAAGTGTTTTTGCGTCAAGCAGGGGTGGTGTAGAGTTTAGCGGCATGTCTGCAAATAGCGTGCCACCACCTGCCGCGAGTGCCGAACTGCCTGTATAAATCCCTTCCCATTCGCTGCGTCCTGGCTCGTTAAAGTGAACGTGAACGTCAATAAGTCCTGGGAAGATGTGCAAGCCTTCAGCAATGATTTCTTCTTTTGCTGTCGTGCTTAGTGTGGGAGAAAGTTCTGATACTTTGCCATCTTCAATAGCAATATCCAATTGTTTTACACTATTAGGTGTAACCACGTTCCCAGCGCGAAGGATGAGGTCAGGCATAATGAAGCCTGGCAAATAAAAAATTTTCCATGAGATAAAAACAGCGTTCTAATCTGTGCAGGGGCGAGGGGCCCCTCGCCCCTACGGTGTGATTTGATGTGAACAGCATTAATGTCGACGAAAGAATATCCATGTGAGATTTTACGATATTTACAAGGCTTGTATATCCTCGAGCCGATTGATGTTCAAAAAGGTGTTCCTTGGTAAATCTAAATCCTCTGCATTGAGAACAGTTACTTCGATGTTTTGCAAGAATTGGTGAACTGCTTTCTGCTCTTGTTTTAACGCTGTTTCAATCGAACCTCGTGAACTGCGGTGAAAGAAAGCTGCGAGGGGCTCGAGCCCCTCCTGACTTTTTATAACTATGGCGTTTGTGCTGCCACTGCAATACTGAACTAATATCTTCCAATAGTCTCTTGTCAAAAACGGCATGTCACAAGCAGCTATTGCTGCCCAGTCATGTTTGGCGTGGACGAGTGCGCTGTGGATGCCGCTCAGTGGGGTTTGATTTGAAATAACATCAGCGTAGATAGGAAAGTCAAATTCATCATAAGTTTCGTTGGCAATGATGAAGCGTTCACTGGCAGGCTCGAGACTTTCCAAAACCCACCGCATCATAGCTTTCCCCTTGTAAATAAACCTAGCTTTATCTGTACCAAAACGACTTGACTTCCCACCTGCCAAGACTGCACCTGAGAACTTCATGTTCTTATTGTACGCTGAAAGGACAAATGTTTCTCGTGTATTTCTTAGACTAAAGCTATGAGAATTCTCTTGATGTTGTTGCTCTTGGGTTTCGTGCAGGCGCAGACAGTGAACGACGTTGTGACAATGAAGGATGTTGTAAAGCAATTTGAAGATATCAACCCGCGCACAGATAAAGGTGGCGGAATTGTGATTGGTTACATGGCTGACGGCAAGACAGAAGTAAAAGTTTTGGGCAACCAAGAACTAAACGAGGAGATAGTGTTTGAAATAGGCTCACTCACCAAGCCTATGACCGCTCTACTGTTAGCCGACTTGGTAAATAAGGGTGAAGTGACGTTAGAAGACAGCATCAACACGCTATTGCCCGAAGAAGCTAGAAGGTCCGAGTTTGACGCGGTGACGTTGCAAGGACTTGCCACGCATACTTCAGGTTTACCGCGTTTGCCACCCAATATGAATTCGCTTTGGATGCTGCGTAACGGTGAAGATCCTTACGGCGCGTTTAGTGAAACCCAGCTTTACGAGGGTCTTGCTAAAACAACTGTTAAAAACACGGGTGAACAGTCTGCTTACTCAAACTATGGGTTTGGGTTGCTTGGTTTTCTACTTGCCAAATCGCAAAATAAAAGTTATGAAGATTTACTGAGGGAAATGATTTGGGAGCCGCTCGAGCTAAGCTCTACCTACATCTCCACTGAACCCGAAGGTGTGACAGTTGCGCTACCCCTTACCGATAGAGGGCGTGAAGGAGACCGCTGGACGTTTCAAGCACCAATGGAAGGTGCAGGCGCAGTGAAAAGCACCATGAGTGATATGTTGCGCTTTCTAGGTGCGTGTTTAGAAGAATCCCCGATAACAGAAAATTTAACGCTGGCGACACAACCCTATTTCAAGCTAAGCGAATTTGATGATGTGGGGTTAGCGTGGGTAATTTCTAAGCAGAATAATCAAACTGTCGTTTGGCATAATGGCGAAACAGGTGGTTATGCTGCATTTTTGGGTTTCAATCCTAATACAAAGCAAGGCATTGTTATTTTAAGCAATCTAACCATTGGTGATGATTTGCCAAAACGAGGTGTGAATTTTTTGTTGGGTCAACCCATCACAACAGAAGTCACCGCAGAATAAATTCTTCGTAGGGGCGAACGCCGTTCACCCTTTTCGTAAATTGGCTAGAATTGAGACATGATTCGCAGTGCCACACTAAGTGATGCAAGAGCAATTGCAGAAGTCCACGTGAAATCTTGGCAGTCTGCCTACCGCGGTTTGTTGTCAGAAGATTTCTTGGAGAACCTTTCCGTTGACCGCCGTGAAGAGATTTGGAGAAACGGCATTCAAAATTCACAGCAAGTTGTTTTGGTGTATGAACAGGAAAAGCGTGTCATGGCTTTTTGCAGCTTTGCCTCATCCCGTGATGACGATGTAGACCAAACGAAAGTCGCAGAACTCTTTACGATGTACGCCCTCGAGTCCGTGTGGGGGCAGGGTATAGGCGAGGCTCTCTGGCATGAAGCAACAAAACAAATGCGTGAGCGAGGATTCACGGAAATAATGCTGTGGGTTCTTAAGGGCAATAAGCGGGCTATAAAGTTTTACGAACGGCAAGGGCTGGTTTTTGACGGCACGACCAAGACGGAAGCCGTAACTGCGACGCTCGATTTGCACGAATTGCGCTACCACAAGCAGCTTTGACCCTAACCCAGACCCTGGTCCCGCCCGCCCACTTTACTTGCAATTTCCCCTCATATCCTCTATAGTGAGACGTTTCCGATAAAAGTTGATTTTGTCGAAGACCCAGAGCTAAGGCTCACCTTGTTGAAGAAAAGAGCCCTTAGATTTGGAATTGTTTTTGCTTCACCGTGTTCAAGGCGGGAGGCAGTTAGGAAAAAGGTATGGCAACAGGTAAAGTAAAATGGTTTAACGGCGATAAAGGCTTTGGTTTCATCGAGCAAAGCGACGGCAGTGCAGATGTATTCGTTCACTTCTCTGCCATCACAGGAGACGGCTACCGTAACCTCAACGAAGGTGACGAAGTTAGCTTTGAAGTCGAACAAGGACAAAAAGGTTTACAAGCCAAAAATGTAGAAGTGACGAAAGCAGCACCTGCTCAAGCACGTCAATATTCACGCCGCTAAACACATTTGTTTTAGCACTTCACTCGAGAGGCATCTTGCCTCTCGTTTTTGTTTGTAAGGTAGGAGTTAGGAGAAAGAAGGGAGTTTTCTTCTCCTAACTCCTGTCTCCCTACCTAGTGTTGCCAGCTCCAGGAACTTGTTAAACTCTCTTGGGAGAAAACCATGGCTCAATTATTAGAAGGAAACGTTGTTGCGGACGCAGTTTTTGTAAGGTTACAAACACGCATTGACGCACTAAAGTCTAAAGGCATGGCACCAGGACTTGGCACGATTTTAGTGGGTAGTGACCCTGCGAGTGCGAGTTATGTTCGCAAAAAGCACGAGACCTGCGAGCAGGTAGGGATGGCTTCGTTTAATAAAGAGATTCCAGAAAGTGCCTCGCAACAGGATTTACTAAACGTCGTAGACGAATTTAACGACAACCCAAATATTCACGCTTATTTGATACAGCACCCTGTGCCTAAAGGTTTTGATTTTAACGAAGCCTTGGCCCGCATGAACCCAGAAAAGGACGCGGACGGCTTACACCCTGTGAACTTGGGCAAGCTCGTGTTACAAGAACCCGGCCCTGTGCCGTGTACACCGGCGGGAATTCAGGCGATGTTAGAGCATTATCAAATTCCTGTTGAAGGACGTGAAGTGGTTGTAGTTGGGCGTGGGCCAACTTTGGGTCGTCCTTTAGCCCTGCTTCTTACACTTAAAGGTAAAGCTGCGAATGCCGCTGTAACGGTGGTACATAGCAGTGTGCCGGATATTGCCCACTACACCCAGCGTGCCGACATCGTGATTGCAGCGGTAGGTAAACCAAATGTTATTACGCCGGATATGGTGAAGCCTGGCGCAGTTGTCATCAGTGGAGGTATTACCTGGGAAGGTAAAAAGCTTCTACCTGATGTATCTGAGAGTGTGGGTGAAGTGGCGAGTTGGATTACGAAGCGACTAGGTGGTGTTGGCCCGACCACGGTGGCAATGCTACTTAAGAATACCGTCGAAGCTGCAGAGCGAAGCGGGTAGAACTAGCTATCAGCTGTCAGCAAAATCTTTAGCTGACGGTTAAAAAATACTTTTGACTTTCAGCGTCAGGGTTTAGCAAAGATGCGAAACTGAGGTTCTCTCTTTTCACTTAAGGTGAAACTTGTGCCATCTGTCGTGGCACGAATTGCGCTGGCATTTTCTGTGTAAAGCGAAAAAGGAATATCAAAACGAAGGACTTCGCCTGTTTCGACGAAGCGGTGAAGACCTGGGTCTCCTGAAAAATTCGAGTCGTTGTAGAGCGTAAGCAAGGTTGTCTCGAGGGCTTCTAAGGTGACGTGACTTTCTCTTACTGGGCTAGATAAAACTGCATTATCAGGAGATGGCGCGAGTGGGGCAGGAGGCACGTCGGTGGTCTCTGCTAAGGTTGTAAAAGCAGGGGCTGCGCTTGGTGTTTCTATTTTTCTTCGTGTTTCTATTTTTGTTGATGTTTCTAGTGTGGTTGAAGGGCTCGAGCCTACAGCACTGGTTTCGGACATTCTTTGTAGTTCTTGGCTTTGTAGTTCTTCGCTATGTAGGTCTTCGTTGAGGAGGTCTGCGCTGGGAAGTTCTGCGCTGGGCATTGCTTCTTCTACTGTGGCTGAAGCTTCTGATTCTGCTCTTGCTGCAGGTGGAGTAGGTGCAGCGGGAACAGGTATGTCGGCTGGAGCTTCTGCGACTGCGCTCAAGGCTGCATCTTCCGGGGGTTCAGTTACACGTTCAGCCAGCACTCCTTGTTGAGGTTGTGTAGCTTGTTCTAGTTGTTTATCAGTTTCAGAGACTGTTTCGTAAGGTACAGGGGTCATTGTTGCGCTTGTGGTGGGTGCAGTACTAAACAGGCGCGGCACGAATAGAAACGCTGCGAGAGCTGCGAAGGTCGCCGATGCAAATGCGAGCGTCACAGGGCGGCTTTTAAGAACTCTCCAGCGGAAGCCGAGTGCAAGTCTCAGTGCGGCGAAGGCAAAGCTTAGCTTGTTTGGTACAAAGGGGGCCTCGAGGCGCATATCCTCGAGCCAGATTTTGTCGTCGTGGGGTGCCACCACGTGGGCAAGAGCCAGCAGGAAAGAGGCAAAGGGGGGTACAGGGACAGGTATCATGATACGTTCTCCGTAGTCGCAATGCCGCGTTCATATTCTGCCTCTACTAAAGCGCGTTTTGCATAGTGAAGACCACGGTCGGTGAGTTCGTAACGGATGCGGTTTCGCCCCCCTACAACTTCGGTCGTGCGTTTTAAGTAGCCATCATCAAAATATCGCTTCAGAACGCCGTAGAGCGTACCCGGCCCAAGGCTAGTGGCTTTCATTAGATCATAGCCGTGAACGGGGCTTTTGCTCTGTAAGAAGGTCTCGAGCAACAAAAGTTGCTGCTCGGAGGGTACTCGAGTGCGTTTAGTTGTAGTTGACTGCGCTGGCACAGGCAAAGTCCTCTGCTGCATTATAAGAATATTGTTACCAGGTGCGCTAACGTCGTTCATAATCCATACCTAACACCCCACGGTCTCTGCCCCGCTTTCGCTGAGGGGCAGACGTGGGGTCAGAGAGGGAGGAAAGACGTACAACTTTGGTACGTCGTAAGGTTGTTATAGCAAGCGAGATGCAGCAGGGCAAGAAAACTCGATATATGCTAGGCCTCATTTTTTGCTTTATATTATAGTAGCGAAGTGAGGTCACATGTTTACAGAGCGAATTAATTTTTTGCAGAAAGCGGTTATTTTTCATCCCTTGGAAGCCACTTTTTTGATACTACAACGACGCAAAAATGAGGTAGAGCGCACGGGAGAGTGGGATTTACCAGGGGGGAACGTCAAGTTCGGTGAAGTACACCTTGACGCGATTCGGCGTGAAATTAGAGAAGAGACAGGTTTGGGTGTCATAGAGTTGCAGGTGGCACAAGTCGCCACTGGATTCAATCAAGAGCGGCAGCTTTATCACTTGTTCATAGGTTACAGTTGTAAAGCTGAACATACCCAAGTGCAATTAGGTGAGCACGAAGGTTGTCGTTGGGTTACTGAAAAAGAAGCTCAAGGATTGCTCCCAGGTTATTTGCTTGAGCTGGTAAACGAGTTGTCAAGGTAGAGGGTAAAAGGTCCTAAGCGGAAAGCGTTTAGGACCTTTCGGCTTAGGATTAATTTAATGGTACAGCGTGGTAACGTTCCAAGGCTGTTTTGTATACCTTCGCATCTTTAGGCGTGATTTTGCTAGCAATGGTTGTGTCTACGAGTTTAGTCGTGTCGCTAGTTACACCTACACCTTTTAGAGCGAGAAGAGCTGCTCCATATGCTGCTCCTTGATTATAGGTTGGAGTAGAAAGCGGTACTTTCAAAACATCGGAAATCATTTGCAACCAGAAGTCAGATTGCGAACCGCCACCTGTGGATAGACAAGAGGTTAGTCTCGTGAGGGAGTTGATGACATCGAGTGCATCATGAAGGCTAAAGGTGACACCCTCGAGCACTGCCTGCACGACATCTGCTTCATTCGTCGCCAAACTTAAACCCGTAAACGAACCGCGCAAATCAGGGTTGAGGTGTGGCGTGCGCTCACCAGCGAGATAAGGTTTGAAGGTTACGCCGTTCGCACCAGGTTTACTCTTAGCAGCAAGCTTTACTAAATCTTTAAAGGAAGTGTTTTTGGTAAAGGTATCGTGATACCACTGTAAACTGCCGGCAGCAGAAAGCGTCACACCGAGTAGGTTGTAGCCACCGTCTGCATGGCAGAACAAATGCACGCGGCCTTCAGGGTCGGGCGTTGCCTCCCGAAGGGGTGCGAAGATGACACCCGACGTGCCAAGGCTCACGCTGCCAAGCGTGGGCTTGCGGCTAGATAGACCTAGTCCTGTTGCTGCGGCGGCATTATCGCCTGCACCTGCAATGACGGGCAACCCTTCGGGCAAACCCGTTTGCCTCGCCATTGTTCTTGTAAGTTTGCCTATGATGTCGTGTGAAGCGATAACCGTAGGGAAGAGTGACGGAGAGATTTTAAGCTCTTTAAGAATATCTGTGTCCCAAGCTTTGCTTGCCAAGTGAAAACAATTTGTTCCTGAATTGTCGGTAGGCTCAGAAGCCATTTGCCCTGTTAACACGTAGCCAATGTAATCCTTGGGCAAAAGCGAATGTTTCGCGCGCTTAAAGTTGTCGGGTTCTGCTTTGCGTAACCACACGAGTTTAGAAATGTGAAAACCCGTAATTGCGGGGTTACCCGTGCGTTGGATAAACTCTTTGCGCGGCACAGTTTTTTCCATGAGCTTTACAGCGTCACCCGTGCGTTGGTCATTCCATAAAATGGCTGGGCGTACGACCTTACCTTGAGCATCGAGTGGTGTCATACCGTGCATTTGTCCAGAAAGTCCTAAACCAACCAGGGTGTGACCCTTGAGTTTCTTCGCCATATCCTTTAGCGCGAGTAGACTTTGCTTGGCCCAGTCGCTGGGGTTTTGTTCAGTCCAGCCAGGTTGGGGCGTTAAGAGTGGATAATGCCGATTGACTTCTGCGATGACCTTGCCTTTATCATTCACAGCCAAAACACGAACCCCACTGGTTCCTAAATCGAGACCTAATGCTACAGTAGCCACAAACATTCCTCCCATTGAGTTTTCAACTATCAACTATCCGTTAAAACGTAATAGCTCGAGATCTGAAAGGCACTTTATCAAACTGTGGTTTAGTATGTCACAAACTCACGCGTTAAATCAGCCCGTGTTGAACGGCCAAAACCGCGGCCTTGGTGCGGTCATTAACGCCCATCTTGCCAAAGAGAACGCTGAGATAATTTCGCACGGTGCCTTCGGATAGATGCAGTGCCTCGGCAATTTCACCATTACTAAGTCCTTTCGCTAAAAGTTTGAGGACATCAAGTTCTCGCTCGGTTAAGGCTTCTGTTAACTCGAGCCCTTCCTTTGCCACAACCGGCGAACTCTGCTGCATGTGCTGTAAGACTTTTCCTGCCACGCTCGGGTCAACATAACTTTTACCTTGCAGGGTGCCACGAATGGCTTTGACGAGTTCTTCAGGCGGTGTATCTTTGAGTAAATAACCATTCGCGCCGTTGCGAATCGCGTTAGCTACCCAGTCATCCATATCGTAAGTTGTAAGGACGAGGACAGCAGTGTTAGGAGAATGTTCTTTAATTAATTTTGTGGCTTGTACACCTGTAAGCCTTGGCATTTTTAAGTCCATTAGGACAAGATCAGGGTTTAGTTTTGCTGTCATGTCAACGGCTTCTTGACCGTCATGGGCTTGGCCGATAACTTCAATACCTGGTTCTGCGCTAAGAATAAGCTGCAACCCCTGACGCGCAATAGCTTGGTCGTCGGCAATCAAGACGCGGATGGTCGGTGTGCTCATGCGTTCTCCATAGGTACACGCACCTCGACGCGCGTGCCTTGACTCGGACGACTGTGAATACTGACATCCCCCTTGAGAAGTGCAGCGCGTTCCTCTAAACCCAATAGACCAAAGCGTTTTGTTTTATCTACAGTGTGGATATCAAAGCCTTTGCCGTCATCTTCGATAGCCAATAAGAGCTGCTGCCCTTGCTGTTTTAGGGTGATGGTTAAACGTTTTGCCCCGGCGTGACGCTCGATGTTTCGCAAAATTTCTTGGGCAATGTAGTAAAGTCCTCGTCCTGCGCTGTCAGGTAAATAGGGGAGGGGCTCGAACTCGAGCCCCAGCTGAAGTCCTAATTTTTGCCCATATTGTGTTGCTAAATCTCGCAACAACTCTGTAAGACCTAGATTTTCAATAGGACTCGAGCGCAGGGTTTGAATAGCATTTCTGGTTTCCTGTAAGCCCTTCGTGAGTGTTTGAACGGCTTCACTCACAACTTCTTTTGCTGTCGTTTCATCTTTTGCCCAGAGTGCTTTGGCGCCGTTGAGTTGCAAAATTGTTCCGCTCATAAAGTGTGCCAGTGTGTCGTGAAGTTCTCTTGCAAGGCGGTTTCGTTCACGGCTTTCGGCAAGTTGCTCGAGCGCGTGACTGTATTGCAAAAGCTGCGTGTTTGCTTTCTCTAACTCGTCACGTTGCTTGCGTTGTGATGCAACCAGCCGTGTGATGAAATAACCAATGACAAGATAGCTTAGGATGCGAATAAGAGAACCCTGGAAAAGTAGCAAGAGATTCGGTTGAAAAATAATAAACTGGGTGTAGATAAAAACTTCGACGGTGGCGAGGCAAGCACTATAAACGAGGATGGTTCTAAAACTGTACTGCCAGGCGATAAAAATAAGCGGAATAAGAAAATAGGTTTGTAACAGTCCACTGGGTAGCTGGCGGTAGAACCATTCGGGATTGGCATAGAGAATAAAGAGAATGCGCCCCAACGGAATGGCGG
>JBOFGY010000213.1:0-17712 GCA_051649365.1 Trueperaceae bacterium | reverse complement strand
AGCAGAGCTGTCGAATTTTATAAACTGCTCGCCTATTTCCAACCGCTTAATCATCTACATTTAGAACGTGGACGCACGGCTGATATGCACTGGATGAACAGGCTCGAGCGCATAGACAGTCCGTTTGATAGCTTAGCGCACACCGTAAACGTGAGACGCATTCAATCGCGTTACCAAACAGGTCGTTACAACATTCCGAGCGTGGGTTTATATGTGTGGCGTTTGAAAAGTTATTCGGTGACTGAAGCACCTGCGACGTGTCTCGAGGAAGTCGGACCCCACTGTTTTACCTTTAGTGTTTTGGGCAATGATGCACCGCTTTTTACAAAACCACAACCTGAGCGTGACCCGTATCATATTGCGAGCGAGCAGAATTTGCCTATTACCATTCGCCGCAAAATGCTAGAAGAAAGACTCGAGTCCTATTACGGCAAAGACAAAAGCTTTTACATCTGGAAAGGCGTGAAGCGAGGTAATACCATCGAGCGGCAAGGCATTCCCGTGCAGCATATTGTCGTTGCCGATTTATCGGATTGGGTTTATCGTCCGCGCAGGAATACCGTAGCCGTAGACCCCGTGCTGGGGCGGATTGCCTTCCCGCCAGGACAACTGCCTGCGGGTGTGTGGGTGTCATATCATTACGGCTTTAGTGCTGATATAGGCGGTGGCGAGTATTCGCGTTCACTGGCAACACCTTCGGATAAAAAATTATTTTATCTGCAAGTGAGCAAGCAGGGTGAAGTTTCTTCTGTTGAAGACGCACTAGATGAATGGCAAAAAGTGCGAGAGGAGAAACCTAAAGCTCTTATCGAAATCACTGATAGCGAAGTCTACGACGAGCAACTCACGATCACGCTGCACAAAGGCGAAACCTTAGAGATTCGTGCGGCGAACCGCAAACGCCCCGTAATTTATTTATTAGACCGCGAACGCAATCGCCCTGACGCGCTCACCATTACTAGCGAAGGTGACGATAAAAGTGAGAGGGCGGGCGGCTGTATTACGCTAGATGGTTTACTCATCACTGGTCGCGCTGTACATGTTGAAGGTGGTGTGCAGCGCATTGATATTCGTCATTGTACGTTGGTGCCTGGCTGGAGTTTAGAAGAAAACTGTTCCCCCAAACGCCCGAATGAACCGAGCCTCGAGCTTTACCTTACAAGCGCAAAAGTAAATATCGAGCACAGCATTCTGGGCACGATTCAGGTTTACGCGGATGAAGTAACAAGTGACCCTATTGCAGTGCGAATTGAAAACAGCATTCTCGATGCGACAGAAGATGAACTCGAGGCCGTCGGTGCACCAAACTGGCCTTTGGCTCACGCTGTGCTGACCATTCGCAATACGACGGTCTTCGGGCTAGTGCAAACGCACGCCATCAAGCTTGCAGAAAATTCCATCTTTACAGGACAAGTGCGCGTGGCGCGGCGGCAGCTTGGCTGTATGCGCTTTTGCTACGTGCCAGAATATTCACGCACACCGCGTCGCTACCGTTGCCAGCCTGATTTAGTCGAGGCACCGATTCGTGGGCAAAATGATTTCAAAACCGCAAGTGAAGCGCAGAAAGAAAAGATGCTCGAGCCTGAACGCTTGCGCGTTTCTCCACAGTTTGATAGCACGCGCTATGGTCATCCCACCTATGCTCGGCTTTCACAAACGTGCGCTGAGGAAATTACACGAGGTGCGGAAGATACTTCAGAGATGGGTGCATTTCACGATCTTTATCAACCACAACGTCTCGCTAAGTTGCGTACGAGGTTAGAAGAGTACAGTCCCGCTCGAACCGATAGTGCAATTATTCTTGCTAATTAGGAGGAAGTATGAAAGGCGATTTTTCCAGATTGACGTTTGACCCCACAAAACAGTTTAGCCGTGTGCGAATGCAACAAGGGCGGGTGATGCTCGACGCGGATTGGAATGAACTCAATGATATTTTGTTGCACTACATGCGAACCTTGGGGGCAGATTTAATTGGACCTCACGGTGGGCCTGTTAACAATGTAGGCTTTGAAATTGAACAAGGAGATGCAGAAAGTGGCCCTAAGATTTTTGGTGGCCACTATTATGTTGACGGCATTCTTAGCGCACTAGCTAAACAAGAAAATGTAGACGGGCAACCGGTAGCTTCAGCCAACTATTTTAGGCAGCCCTATTTTCCAATCAACCGTACTGACCATCCCCTGCCACAAACGCCTTACTTGGCTTACCTTGATGTTTGGGAACGACACGTTAGTTATTTGGAAGACGCGCTGATTCGTGAAGTTGCTTTGGGTGGACCGGATACGGCAACGAGGGCACAGATAATCTGGCAAGTTAAAACGATGGGTGTAAATCCACAAGATATTTTCGATCTTAGTGACAATAATCCTAATCCTGCATGTGGCAATCTTAATCTCGAGAAGTTTAGGAGTTTCTTAAAAGGCAATCAACCAACGCTAAAAGCTCGAGTCAAAAAACCTTCTAATGACGACACTGACCCTTGCGTTACCTCACCCGAAGCGCGCTACCGAGGTGCAGAAAATCAGCTTTACCGCGTGGAAGTTCATCGTGTGAACACCGACGGCAAAGCAACCTTCAAATGGTCACGCGAGAATGGTTCGGTGGTAGCAAGGTGGTTGCAAACCAAAGGCAGTGACCTCATCGTGAGCGGCATCCGTGATGAGGTCAAAGGTTTTCAAGCGGGCGACTGGGTAGAACTTACCCACGATGACCTCGAGCTACGCGCTGAACCTGGCGTGATGGTGCAACTCTCAAAAGTTGAAGGCGACGCTTTGACGTTTGATTCCAATACCGCTAGCGGCACGGTTGAATCTGACCCGAGCAAATTAAAGAATCCGAAAGTTCGTCGCTGGGATCAAAAGCAAGTGGGTGAAATAACGCTCGAGGACGGTACCATTCCTGTTACAGAAAGTGACAACGACTGGGTCATGCTCGAGGACGGGCTCGAGATTCAATTCCAATTAGAGGGCACACCTCATGACTACCGCACAGGTGATTACTGGCTCATTCCTGCTAGGGTTGCCACCGGTGACGTCGAATGGCCTGGTGGGACTGACACTCCCGACCCTCTACCACCTCATGGCATAGACCATCACTACGCACCGCTTGCTTTTGTAAACGCAGATGCCATCACAGATTTAAGAAAAGCATTTACTGCGTTCGCACAGTGCTTCAACCTGCGGTGAACATCACAACGAATCCATAATCAATGGATTCCCCAAGACCGTCGCAAACTACTAACATGCGCCTTAGCCATGCCTCGGCGTGGGTCACCCTGAGGTAAACGTGCCTGAATTGCTTCCCATAGTTCTAGGTCATCATGAATGCGACTGCCCAAACGCCAAAGGTCTTCACCTGTACCACTCTCGATGGTGACGGTGCAAAGCGATTCTTCGAGACTGCGCCGCACATGACACACCTCGGGTGCTTCCGAATTTGGCAGTAAGGGGCCTTCATAAAGGGCAATGGCTTCGCCAATACGCCCAGCTTTAAGAAGTTTGGGTAGCTCGAGAAAATCTGCCCATACAGGCATGTCTAGGCGGTAAGGGCGACTGAGCACAGGAATGAGATGTTTAAGGCGATTGACTTCGGTTTTGCAACAAGTTATGTCCGTATTTTCGCCGTAGACGGCCAGCGTAAGCTGTTCATTAGTTAAACCTTCAGGATGGAGAGCTAGAACGGTAAGTAACTCAGCAAAGCGCGGTCTAAGGGTAGGAAGACTATCGTTACCACGCCACCCTGCCTTGCCAAAAAACCTTAGCTCGAGTGGTACTTTTGGATTGAAGACTTCATCGGTAGGCCGATCATCTCTATGAGTATCGACTAGCGAGGATGTGACCAAAAAGTGATGCTCTAAAAAAGTATCCTCCTTTGGTGTCTGGTGAGTTTGACATGGTAACAAGGTCTCGAGGAGTTCTATCACTTCTCCACTTTTTTCTGCTAACACAATACTAAGCCAGTCACGCAGCGTTTCCCAGAAATCTGGGCTTAACGCTGTTTGCGCTTGGTAAAGCTGCATACTCTGCTTTAGCCAGTGCAAGGCGGCTTGGTGTTCACCCCGTTGCTCGAGTTGTTGACCGAGGTGATGGGCTAAACGAGCACTTAAATCATGCTTGTTATGCTGTTCCGCGTTAATCAAGGTTGTGACAAGTTTTTCTAGACGTGGGCTAGAAGGATAGGTAAAACCTAGCTCGAGGTTGTCGCTATGCACCAGCATAAAGTCTCCTTGGTCGTTAAAAGCTAGAACGACGTGACTACACGGCAAAGAAGTAGTATAAAAGTTAAAAAGGATGACGCAACTGAAGAGTGCCGAGCATAGGTTGTAGTGTAGCTAGGAATGTCTGAACAAGCTCTAACCGCTTAGCATAAGACCCTTTTAATAGCCATAATGTTTAATAGCCATAATGGACTCGAGGCTGTCGTCGACGACTTACCACCTTGGAGGATCAGGCAAACTAAAGGTCAAGTTACTGAGCTCAACCTCATTAAGCGCATAATGTTTGAGCGGGGTGAGTTTGATTTACTCAGAAGACAAGTCTTGCTTTATTGATCCACAAAAGTTGTGGAAAACCCTCAGTTTGACCTCAGTTTGACCGCAGATTGACCGTTCATGACCATCCTTGACCTAGGTTTACGTGGCTTGCGTATAATTGGCAAGTCAGAAGATCTGCCGTGCTAGACTATGAAACTCCAGTTGCAGTAACTTACATTTCAATCGCCTGTGAAGCGGAGTGTAGTTAATACTGTACCTAGAAGTTCGAGTCTCTATCTCTACGCCAAATTTGCTGTTTAGAAAAGCAGAACTTACTTGCCTATGGATTGTGGTGGACGTTGATATTTAGAGTCCATAAAGTCTCGGAAAGGCTCTTAATTAAGTTCGACACTGAGTTCAGCGTTGAAAGGCTGATAAATCCCTGTAACAACACGGTTCATCTAGGCTCAAGTACAACGGTGCATCTAAGCAGTTCTTTAGAAACTGTGCTGGGTTAATGGCCATAGCCTCGGTAGAAACAATCTCGAAGTGCAAGTGAGGCCCTGTCGAGTTGCCAGTGTTCCCCGAGTAGGCAAACGCTTTACCTTGGTAACACAAGTGTACGGCCATTCTTTAACTTCATTGTTCTGTTATAACCAATAGAACTCAACTCTGCTCCCTGTTTTTCAAGGGCTTTTTGTAAGTCTTCGAGCGTTGTATAACTTTCGGAAGTTTCGCAGTAACTTGGCAGTTTACCTTGAGGCTCGAGACACTCATCTACTGGCACAACATTTACAGTTTTGAGGGTTTGTGCTGTTGTGGCAGATAGAAATATCATCACAACCGCACAACACATCGCCAACACCAACCCCGATCCCGCCACCACAGGCAAGGTATGCAGCCGCGCCATTCCTGCACTCACGTGTGTTGGCTAACCCAACTCCGTCATCGTTTTTTCTATGGCATCACTCTCGCTAAGCCCTGCCACGAGATGACCATGCACCCGCCCTTCAATATGGGAAAAAAACTCTTCACGCACGTCAGCTTTTTTCTGGCCCCACACGCCACGTGTGGATTTGCGCAGATACGTCTCAATTCGTTTATCGTTCATGAAAACCTCCAAAAGCAGAATGTAGGAGGGAGAATCGAGAATGTAGAAGATAAATCTTTTCTCTTCTCCCTCTCACATGCTCTCTTCTGCTTTACCTCGACCAAATCGCCCGTACTGCGCTGTCAAATAATTCAAAGGCTTCGCGTTTAGCCGCAAGTTCTTTGAGGCCCTTGTCGGTAAGTTTGTAATAGCGTCGGCGTGGCCCGCCGGTATTGGAGGGGGCAAACTCTGCTTTGAGAAGCTTAGCTTTTTCCATGCGGTGCAACGCGGGGTAAAGGCTGCCCTCTTTGAATTCAAAAAAGCCCTGTGTGCGACTTTTCGCTTCGTTGATAATCTCGAGCCCGTACTTGGGTTCACCCTCTAAAATAGCCAAAAGAATAAGGTCTAAGCTACCCCGTAGTAAATTCGTGTCAGCACGTTTTTGTTTCGCAGATAATTTCATAGCTATCTCCCTAGAATTTCTATGTACCCTTGGCATAGTAACTCTATATAGAGGATGTTGTCAATCGACGAAGCAATGGACGATAGATTTGGCTATCATCCATTGCTTCGGGTCTAAACGTCGTTCTTTAGGCTTTTACTGACGATTTGTAATCAAACTGGCAACCTGCCACAAAACTCTCGAGCCCGCGGCGAATACCGGTGTGGTCAGAGTTAAGGGCTGCATCTTGAAGGCGGTTGATGGTCGCGTCGAGTTCTTCTGAACTAAACGGTTGCATCTTCGCCACGAAGATTTTTTCGTGATTTGTCGAGGCACTGCGCTCGTCTTCGGTCATAAGTTCCTCGAAGAGTTTTTCACCAGGGCGCATACCCGAAAAGACAATCGGAATATCCACGTCGGGTTCTAAACCAGAGAGGCGAATAAGGTCTCTAGCGAGGTCAACAATTTTAACCGGTTCGCCCATGTCGAGAATATAAATTTCACCGTTTTTACCCTGGCCTGAAGCCTGCAAAACAAGCTGCACAGCTTCGGGAATGGTCATGAAGTAACGCACCATGTCGGGGTGTGTCACGGTGACGGGGCCACCCGCAGCGATTTGCTGTTTGAACACAGGAATGACACTGCCACGACTGCCCAGCACATTACCAAAACGCACCGACACAAATTGCTGATTTTCTCTGGCGCGTTTCGAGGCATCTTGCACGATATATTCTACCATGCGTTTTGAAGCACCCATCACTGAGGTTGGGTTCACAGCTTTGTCGGTGGAGATGTTTACAAAGTGCGAGACGTTATATTTAAGTGCGAGGTTCACGAGGTTTTTACTGCCAATGATGTTGTTAAAAATCGCTTCCTCGGGATTCGCTTCCATGAGCGGAACGTGCTTGTGTGCAGCAGCATGGAAAACAACTTGCGGTTTGTAGTTACGAAATACGTAGTCTAAACGCACGCCGTTTTGCAAGGCACCAATGACACTGTGATAGGCGATATCCGGCCAGTCGCGGTCAAGTTCGCGCTCGAGGTTATAAATACTGTTTTCACCGTGACCAAACAAAATAAGTTCTTTCGGGCGGAAGCGGCACACTTGGCGCACAATTTCAGAACCAATCGAACCACCCGAACCTGAAATCATCACGGTCTTGCCTTCGATGTAACCCAAGATTTTTTCCATGTCGAGCTTAATCGAAGGACGGCGCAACAAGTCTTCAATTTCTACATCGCGGATGCGGTTGATAGAAATTTTGCCTGTTAAGAGTTCATAAACACCGGGAATAGTGCGATACTTTACGGTGCTCTTCGTGGCGTTAATGCGGTTCACGAGATTGCGAATCACTTTACCTTCCGCCGAAGGAATAGCAATAAGGACTTCATCAATATCTTGGTCACGCAGGGTGCGCTCGAGGTCTTCGGATGTTCCGAGGACAGGTACACTCGCAATTTGCTGACCAACTTTGCGGCGGTTATCATCCAAAAAGCCTACTGGCTTCAGACCCGTTTCTGGGTGACGCAACATTTCGCGCACGACGAGTGACCCAGCTTCACCTGCACCTATCACGAGAACACGCTTGCGGCGGTCATCACTTACAGTGTTACCGAGGCGCGTTTCACGCAAGTAGCGCGAACCCCAGCGCACACCAAACATAAAGAGCAAGGTGATGAGTGCGTCCAGAACACCAATTGAACGAGCAATCGTTGCAGTGGGTGTGACATTAATATTAAGACCTTGATAACCTACAGCCAGCAAAATGAGTGTTGAGAAAAAGGCGACACTCACGACGGCTTTAATAATGGCACTCATATCGGCAAAGGCAAACTTCGTCCAACTTTGTAGATGCAGATTATAGAGGAAATAGGCTCCTAATTTGAGGACGACGAAGCCAAGAGTCGTGAGGGCAATCACCGAAAAGGAAAAGTCATTATTAAATGTCCAGTCAAAACGCATCCAAAATGCCAGCGGGGTCGAAAGCAACCAAAAGAAAATATCTACACCCAGTCTAAATGCAACGATGTAGCGTGGGTCTTGAGTACGGCTAGATTTAGCACTTTCCATGAATCATCCTCACAACTTTATTATGTTAAACCATTTTAGGCAGCAAACTATAGCAACTGCCAAACAGAGTCTCGAGCTTTGTAAATAACGGGATGCGGAGCACCGCTTTGTCCTATTGTTGCCCAAAACCATTTCCGACGCGGTGATGAAAGACCTAGGGCAACATACTCTATACTCTAACCCACTGCACTACAAACCCGGTGGCACCATACCCCACCCTACACGCTTAAGAATTGGTATTTTTTACACTTTGAACCATAAATTACCCTACCAGCTAACGTTAGAGCTTAAATGAAGGACATGAAAAGGAGGTGATGAGCCCCTAAATTCTGCGCCCTATAAACTCTGCTCTCCAACAACATAAACCTCTTGTAGTTTTGTATCTCGGCTCAGAACGACGATATCGGCGCGGCAACCCACACTTAGAGCCCCCCTATCCCTTAAACCCATATATCTAGCAGGTATTTCTGAAAGCAATTGGCTGGTTAGTTCAAGACTTAAACCAAGCTCGAGGGCATGTTGTAGAGCTTTATCTAAGGTCAGAACGCTACCTGCCAAAGTGCCATCGGCGAGGGTAGCCTTGCCCCCAGTAACCTTAACCTTCTGCCCACCCAGCTCAGTTTCACCCTCAGGTAAACCTGCCGCTCGTATGGCATCGGTGATAAAAAATAACTGCTGAGGTTTGGCCCTCAGAGCCACCAGAAAACTCGCGGGGTGAACGTGGTGCAAATCTAAAATTAGTTCTATAAAACTGCTTGGGTCGGCTAAAGCTGCCCCGACAATTCCTGGTTCACGCCCCGACAAACCACCCATCGCATTGTAAAGATGGGTAAAGCCCACGACACCACCTTCGCGCCGTGCGGTCTCGAGACAGGCCATGGTTTGCACGAAAGCAGCTTCGCTATGCCCGATACTGACGCGCACCCCAGCCTTTGCAAACCTGCGTGCTGCTTTTAACGCACCTGGCAGTTCTGGTGCTAATGTTACGAGAGAAAGGACATTGAAAGCCAAAAGTTCATGAAGTAATTCTTCCCTGGGCTCGAGCGTGAAGGGGGGTTGTGCCCCCAACCGCTTCGGACTGATAAACGGCCCCTCGAGGTGAACACCTGGAATATCAGGTAACCCTGGTAGTAGCTCCAGCATGACCTCTCTCACACCCTGCAAGGCCCCTAGAATAGTTTCCCAAGGATTTGTAATGGTGGTTGGATAGAGCGTCGTGGTGCCATGTTGAAGATGAAACTTTGCAAGTTTGAGCACACCCTCTGGACCGTTCATGGTGTCACCGCCACCGCCACCATGAACGTGCGTGTCTATAAAGCCAGGTAAAATAAAAACGTCATCTCTCGTTTCACCCAACACGTCAAGTGTTTCAATCGTTTTAGAAAATGTGAGACGACCATACACGAGTCCTCGAGGGGTGACGAGATTACCTAACAGTGTTGTCACGATGCTAGCTTAACTCAGAAAAGCAACGGTAGACGATGGCAATGTTTGCCATCGTCTACCGTTGCTTTTTTCTATTGTTTATGGTCTATCATCACCCTCTACCACCAACGCGGATTTTGTTCGATAAAGGTTTGGAGTGCATCAAACTTTGGCGCACTGCTGCGCGGCTGCCACAAGTACTCGAGTGCACCCCAACGTCCAAACCCGCTCCAACTTCCTGAGTTTACAAAGTGGTTATAGAGCTGTCCGCCTTCTGCTTTCCACATGTTGAGATAATCCAAATAAACCTGCTTCATCGCGGGTGCGCGGTTGACATCGTCAAAGAATTTTTCTACTTGCGGGTCTTTGTCGCTACGTTCTTGCACTAAGATTTGTCCACCTTCATAGGCAACGAGAGGAATCTTTTTACCAAAGCTTGCAATCACATCTTTTTGTTCACGCATGTCATTGCGGGTATTTGTTAAGAGTTCACCACGCAGCCTGGCAATATAACCCTCAACCGTAAACCCTTTGATGAATGCCTCGCCAGCTTCATCAAAAATAAGGTCACCAAAGTAGGGTGCATACGCAACAGCATCTGTTTTTGTGTAAGCATTTTGATAGCGCAAGAGTTCGCGTGTGCCACCATTTACAAGCGTGGTACTCGCCAGCACGCGCACGAGATTGCTGCTACCAAAGTTCTGTTGCCAAAGGTTAAACATTTCGAGAGAACGCTTCGACTGAAACCGTTGCCAGTAAAGATTGTTACACGTTTCCGCTCCGACGCTGCTGCACTCACTGCTACTCACTAAACCTAAACGCTTACCTTCAGCAACTGCATAGTCATGTTGGGCATCATCGTTCGTACCCTCAGGGCGGTCAAGCCAAATTTCATTGGAATACTCTACGTACACTTTACGCCCAGCCTCGAGCTTTTGCTTCACAAGTTTGGCGAATTCGCGCATGTAGGTGTCATCGGCGGCGTGAGGCATATTAAACCAAGGGTCAATGTCTAGACGGTTCACCAAGTCAATCATGATCTCGAGGGGTACACCGTCTTTGGTGCTCCACTGTGCGTCACTAACTTTAGGACGATTGGCCCAAGTTTTTTGAATGGAACCATTCGTTTCTTGCCAAGTCATAAAACGAATCGTGCTGTAATTTCTTAGTCGTCTTAGGTAGTTCGGATGAAACACTAAACTCTGATAATTTTTCTCAAAGGCTACATAATCTCCGTTTTCACAACGACTCGCCGAGGCTGCCCAGAAAAAGGCGTTCGTGCCACAAGTTCCACCCGGCATAATAAGGCGAATATTGCGGATATAGTTGCTAGGGTTTGTAGCAGAGATTTGCAGGTAAATACCGACATCTTCGGTGTCGGGTGTAGCAGGGTTATTCTTAACAGGTTTAACCGTTACAATACGGCGCGTAGTGTTACCTGTCTTCACCCCTTCACTTGCAAAGGTCGCATCGCCACCAACCTCGAGTGTACCTTCACCATCATAAAGAAGAATATAGCTACCCGACGGATACAGACCATTCACAGCATTAAACATCAATGTGTAAGCAGTTTGACCAGCTTGCAAGGATTTTACCCAACCGTTGCTGTCAAGCTGATTAGCACCAATGGGCGCAACACCCTCAAACACTTGCCATTCCCAAGCATTTTTGAAGGCATCAATGAAGGCATGGTCATTGCCAAAAGGCGAAACACCTGAGAGATTCGTACCCAGTGGCGAGCGACTGTTGAGTGCTTGCGACTCGAGCCCCTCGGAACCCTCCAACCCTTCTGAGCTAGTCTCTTCAGGATTTGCTGGGTTAGGTACTGCCTGGTTAGGCGTTGTACGCTCGGGTGTAGTTCCCGTACACGCAGTCAAGAGAACGAGGGTTGCTAACAAAATAAAGTAAGGCTTTTTCATACTTTCTCCTTTGCTCCGTTGCCCAGGTATTGCTTTAACAACATAATCAAAGGAAATCATCTAGTATTTTCATCAAAGCGTAAGTGGTATTATATTGAGAATAAGTGGTAGCGAAAGTTTATTGAAGCCATTTTTAGAGTGAGTGCTGTTTTCAAATAACTATAGAGCAAAAAGCAAACAACCGAAAAGGGTTCAAGCTTTTTGCCTTGTCATTACAAACAAGAAAACCTCAAGCAAACCTCCCTAACGTACTCCCCTACTCTCATTCTTCGCATGGGTATCTAAATATCTGAGCCAACCCAAAACACTGAGCGAACCAAACTGATTATGCAGCACTGTCTGGGTCGCGTCTTTTGTTTGTAACTTGTTTGTTAGCTCGAGCGTCTCAGCTCGCGTTGTTCTAAATAGCTCTTTTAATTCTGCCCACGTCGTAGTTACATCAGGTTTATAGGCATGGTTCTCGTCTTGTAAGAAAGGTTCACCAAGGGCAACCTTGATACGACGTTGTCCCCAGCGTTCTATAGCAATGATATGACGCAGTTGCGCCCTGTTTTTATCACCAATAACGTTTTTATCACTCGAGCCTACCTTTTCTAAACGCGACTGCACTTTATCACCTGAAGTTTGCAGATTTTCTGTTAGTTTCTTTAGCCCCTGCCGCTTGGCTGGGCCCTCAATAAATAACCCAACGATGATTTGGAAGATACGGTCTTTGAAAGTCATGGCAGATTTAACCAAAAGAAGAGGCTCGAGAAAAGGTGTAATTTTACAAAGGGTTAAAGCAAAAAGCAAAAAGTTAATAAGAGAAGGTTAGCTTTCCACTTTCTACCTTTCGCCTTTAACCTCCCTCCTACATTCTGCCCTTCTGCCTTCCGTCGTATACTCGTTTTCAAAAAGAACGACTGGAGTGCTTTTTACGAGGGTGGTAAACCTATCCCTGTACGCGAAGTCGGACTTGCCACAGATGAAAAAGTTGTGTTGAGTATGGACGATTTAACTAAAGCCAAAGAAGCTGCACCACTCCTTGACTATGCTTATGTAAGTGAATGAACAGGTTTTTCTAAAATAACCGCTGATGGTGAGATTAGTATAAATGTCAACTCGGCAACAATAGATTTTATGAAAGCTGTGAAACTCAAAGTAAGTGAAGGTAGCTTGCCAAATGAAACCGATTTCGCTGAAGAGCGCAAAGTTATTGTTTTGTCTACCAGAGCTTTAGAACAGCTTGACCTCGAGGAATCCATCGTCGGGCAAGACATTACGTTAATGGACAGGACAGGAGAAAATTCCTATACTGTTCTCGGTATTTTAGAAAAACCCAAACAGGATTTCACCGAAGAAGCCAATTCACTTGTTCTCTACACACCATCACCTTGAAGTAACGGCGAACCGAGTGAACTTAGATTTGCCGTCGAAAATCCCGAAAATAATGATGCAGCCAGAGACTAACTTACAGCCTTTGCACGCAGCACTTGGACTTTTTGGAATCGTTGCTTTAATCGTCGGTTTGATTGGAATTTTCTCGATTATGCTCGTGGACGCGCTCGAGCGCGAACGTGACACAGGCATCAAACGCGTGCTTGGTGCAAGCAAAAGTAGAATCACCCGCGAGATGACGCTCGAGGTCACACTCATTGCTGGACTTGGTGGACTCTATGGTGTGGTGTTATCCGCTATGATTATTCCTTTTTTAGTTCAGGGAGTTGGCGGCTCACTTTTTTGGAACATCCGTTCGCGCTGGCAACCCTTGGCAGCCCTAATCGTTTTTGCGCTCACGCTTTTCCTCAGCATGATACTTGGGGGTTTTCCTGCACTTAGGGCCTCGAGCATCAAAGTTGTAGAAGCCTTGAAGGGAACATGAAGTGTGGTCAGGTCATTCCATTTTGTTCGCGGTTACCTATTACTTATCATCTTTTTTCTGCTGTTGCGTAACCATTCTGCCATATGCATTTTTATCCTACATGCCTACACTCTATGTTGGAGTAGATAAAAGCTCGAGCTGGGTGAAACAATGACCGATAAACATAACGGAGGCGGGTGAGGCTATCCTAGAAATCCTGCAATCGCTTTACAAGGATGGCATGAGCATTGTTATGGTCACCCACGACCTAAACATTGCTGCCACGGCCAAGCAGGAAGTGACACTGAAAGATGGCAAGGTTTTTCGTGATACAGGACAGCAAGTGAAAATTGGAAGTTAAAGATTCAAGATTGGTTTTGAATTTTCAATCTTGAACCTTCAACTTGCTCTTTACTGCATCCGATTTGCGCCTTCACCAACTTCACCACAAGCTAAAATCTGTGTGCCTGGTTCACCCGCAAACACATACATAAAATAGTCGCCTGTCGTTAGGTCTTGAAAACTAAGCTCACTCTGCGTGATGCTCGTGTTGGGGTCGCCGCTCGAGTTATTAATGTCGCCAAGACGCAACACTTCGGGGCGGTCTGGGCCACAGTCACCCTCATAGAGTACAGTGCCATAACGGTAATCGGACAAGGTGTTGTTCATACTCACAATAAGTTTTGTGCCGCCTTCAATCACTTCAGAAATTTGCACGTAGCCATCCACACCGCTATTTTCTACTGTTGCGAGATAATACGTTTCGGTAGAAATCGTCTCAAACTCCTCACTTAACTGCACGAAATCAAAAGCGTCCTCGGAAAGTTCTGTCTCTGTTGTTTCTGTAACTTTAGCGTTGTCTTGGGTGGTGGTTTGATTTTGAGTCGCGTCTTGTGTTTGGGTCTTATCTTGAGCAAAGGCTAAAGTAAAGCACAACAAAGTAAGTAGCACGATAAATCTTTTCATAAAATTATCCTCCATGTAGTAGATGCAACCAGTAAGTAGATGCAACTATAGGGCGAGTTGCTGCCCTACAACTGTGCACCTACTTTAGACATACGATTCTAACCTGAGATTTCCGCTGGGTTTCGCTGAGTTAATGTTTAACGCTTATCATCATTTCCTCATCAAGGGTAGCAGTTTAGCAAGTTAGCAGTTCAACATTTTAGGGGTGAAGAGCTTCTCAGCTTCTCTCTTCTACATTCTCCCTCCTCCCTTCTGATTTTGCATTCGCTGTAACGTTTCGTTCAAAAAATTAGCCTTTCCCGTCGTATAATCTTCGTTTGGAATGAACGTAAGTGTTAGTACTTTAACTAAACTCGATTTTCAGCGCGTACGTACAGCTTTATCGGAGAGAACAGCCTCGAGACTCGGCACGGAACTCGCTTTGGGGCTTTCTCCAGTCCTAAGCCGCACGGAGATTGAAACCTCGTGGCAGCGCATTGAAGAAGCCCTCGCTGGGCCAGCCATTACCCTTGGTGGTGTCCATGACGTGCGATACCTTATCGAAGCTGTGCGTGAAGGTAAATTTATTGACGGCAGCGATATTTTGCAAATTGCTTACACGATGGACGCAGCCGGCACGATTAAACGCGCTATTCTCGCTTCAGAGCGGCCAGCACTAGGTGAACTTGCCAAAGAGCTAAAAAGTTTTGACGGTGCGCTGCGTTTAGTGCGTGAGCAATTAGACTTAGATAGCAGTGTGCGCGATGATGCGACACCTAAACTCCGTGATATTCGCCGCCGCTTGGCACCGTTGCGTGGGCGCATTCGTGAAGCACTGACGCGCCTCCTTAATACTTATGCAGAGTACGTGCAAGACCCTGTGATTACTCAACGGCGTGACCGCTACGTGATTCCAATTGTAGCGAGTTTTCAGTCTAAAGTTCCTGGTATTGCACTTGATAGTTCGGATTCTGGTGCGACGGTGTTTATCGAACCACAAAGCGTCGTACCGTTAAATAACGAGTTGGCACTCCTCGAGTTTGAAGAACGCGATGAAGTGCGCCGTATTCTTATTGCACTTTCACAACGTCTTGCCTATGAAGAAGGTTTAGATGAAACTCTCGCCACGCTCGGACAACTCGATTTGATTGCAGCCAGTGCAAGGCTTGCCGATGATTGGAAACTGGCTAAGCCGCGCTTTAGCGAACAAGGACATATAAAGCTCGAGGAAGCACGTCATCCACTGATTAAAGACTGCGTGCCAAATACGATTGCACTCGACGCAGACCACCGCTTACTTATTATCACTGGGCCAAACGCAGGGGGTAAAACCGTGCTACTCAAAACACTTGGCCTCGCAACGATTATGGCGCATAGCGGTCTCCTTATTGCTGCAAGTGATAAACGCACGCCAACACTACCGTTTGTCGAAGCACTGCTTGTAGATATTGGCGATGAGCAATCTATTGAAGCTAGTCTCTCAACTTATGCGGGTCACTTAAAAAACTTGAAAGCAATTGTAGACGCAGCCGACGAGCGTGTGCTGATTTTAATTGACGAGCTTGGCTCGGGTACTGACCCCAGTGAAGGGGCCGCAATTTCGCAAGCGATTCTCGAGGGAGTTTTGCAAAGCGGCGCAAGAGGTCTCATTACAACGCACCTTGCACCCTTAAAAGTGTTTGCCTCTGAAACCGCAGGCATCCAAAACGCTGCAATGCGTTTTGATGTCGAGAAACTGCAACCCACTTACAAACTCGTCGTCGGTCAACCTGGCAGAAGTTACGCGCTTTCGATTGCAGAACACATTGGTTTATCGCATGAACTTTTAGAACGTGCATCCGACATTTTGGGACCAGAAGGCGAAAGGCTCGAATCCCTACTCGAGACCTTAGAAAAACAGCGCGTCAAACTTTCGCAAGAAGTTGTAGCCGCAAAACGTGCTCGAGACGAGGCAGAAAAAGAAGCCAACGTTTTACGCCAACAAATTGACATGCTCCGCCGCAAAGAAGCCGATGTCATCGCAGCAGCGGCCGAAAAAGCAGATGAACTTTTAGAAGATACCTTACAACGCGCAAAAGAGTTAAAACGCGTTGCGACTAGCAATCCGCAAGAGCGTTCAAAGGCTCTCGAAGAATTGCAACAACTACGCCGCAACGCTCAAACAACCTCGAGACAAAATGGGGCAACCTCGAAACAACCTTCGCAGTCTGTGACACAACCTAAAAACACTCTGCAACCTGGCGCAGCCGTATTTGTCGAAGACTATAATGCTGAAGGCCCCATTTTAGAGTTGCGTGGCGATGAGGTTGTGGTGCAACTTGGTTTATTAAAAATCACTGTGCCGAAACGCAGTGTAAGGCTTGTCAAAAAAGAGCCTATTGTCAATACTGCAACGGGTAAGACAAAAGTGTCCACTTTTGCTGCGCCCTCACGTTTTAAGAGCGAACTCAACATACGCGGTGAACGTGTTGAAGAGGGTTTAGAAAAAGTGCGGGAGTTTGTCCTCGAGGCCAAGTCACTCAAAACCTCGCCGATTCGCATTTTGCACGGCAAAGGTACAGGCACCCTGCGCGACGCAGTTCGGAATTATCTCAAAAATGACCGCAACGTGGAACGCTTTGAAGACGCAGTGCCGTATGAGGGCGGGCATGGTGTGACGGTGGCTTATTTAAGATAGTTTTATCTGTGTAATCTGCGGATAAATAACCCTTTCACTTACAGCGTTACACTAAACCATGAACAAACTTCAACAGGGCGACAACGCCCCCACATTTAAGCTCGAGTCCACCCAAGGCCCTCTCGACCTCAAAGACTATGAGGGCTCGTGGACAGTCTTGTACTTTTACCCAAAAGACAATACACCAGGCTGCACTGCGCAAGCCTGCAACTTCCGTGATGCGCTACCAGGCATGAAAGCCAAAGTCATTGGTGTTTCCGCAGATGACATAACGTCGCACGAAAAATTCGAGAATGACTTTAGTCTTCCCTTTCCACTCGTCACGGATACAGACAACAAAATCGCCAAAGCCTACGGTGCTTATGGCACGAAAAAAATGTACGGCAAAGAATATGAGGGCATCATCCGCTCGACGTTTATTATTGACCCCAAGGGCAAGATTGCCGATGCAAGGTACAGCGTGAAAGCGGAAAAGGATACAGAGATTGTGCGGGAAACACTTCTTTCTTTGCAAAAATAAAAAATAGGAGTTGGGGCCTGGGATTTAGCAACTGGAATTTAGGGACTAGGTTTTTGTTTCCCCCAACTCCCAACTCCTTACCCCTAACTCCTTTCCTTCCGTCTTGGGTAATTGTTAAGCTATACGTGTGAACATCGAACTTCTAAAAAAACAAGCTGCCCTACAAGCCTTAAGGCATGTCAAGAGCGGCATGACCATCGGGCTTGGTTCAGGCAGCACGGCGACCTATTTTATCGCAGCACTTGGTGAAAAACTGGGAGCGGGTGAACTCAAAAATATCATCGGCGTGCCGTCATCAAAAAATAGTGAGAA
>JBOFGY010000212.1:0-4052 GCA_051649365.1 Trueperaceae bacterium | reverse complement strand
TACATCGCTATCGGCGCGTCTCTCTACACTCCTGTACACTGTCCCGAGGAATTCTTCTCATTTGTTCACACCTGACTTTGAACAATTCCTCGCCTTTTTGGCTACCCTTTTGACCTCTGGAACTCTAAACTCAAGGGGGATGCGTCGTCACTAGAAAGTTCGATTTTTTGTCCAGCATACCTGAACTCTCGCCCTATATACCTTGGGCTTTATGGTTGCTTACTATGGCTGTGCTGTCTGCTCGAGTCTGGTTGTTACGCTTTAAAGAACGACAAGGCCAAACATCATAAAAAGAAGAATGGCAGAAAGCTAGTTTAAGCTTTCTGCCTTCTGGCGTTTGCTATTTAGACAGTAGGTGTATCGTGGTCTTTAGATTTTGTCGTGAACTCAAAGGCAAATTTATGTTTTGTCACGAGAGCGATGATAACCGCGATAACAAGAATCGGCACGATTTGTAGCAAGAAGCTTATGACACCAATAATAATGGCCCATAGAAGCGGTAAACGCAGCATGCTCTGACCCATTCTATTGTTAAGCACAACTTGACGTTTGTTGATGTTGCGAAGTCCGTCTTGCAGCGTCTTCAACACGTTATCAAACATATCGCTTATGCTGTCTTTACTTGAAGTGTTTGTACTCGAGGTGTGCTGACTGCTCGAGGTTGTAGCTGTATTCGGCTCTTGCATCGGCTGCGCAGTGATGGGTGTTTCGGGACTGCTGGGGTTTCCTTTAGGACTTGATATATCTGACATAATAAACTCCTTTTAAACTTGAATGGGTCAACTTATTTCAATTGAGAAAGCAATCAAAACTGAAGGCTTCATAACCTTAACTCTCCGCTTTTACTACTGTTTCTACTGCTATATCCGTTTTTGTAATGACTTCTTCACGCTCAATTGTCATAGTGAGTCTGGCGATGAGTGCGCCCACTGCACCAAGTGCAGCGAGTTGGGGTAGAAGTAATGCGCCAATCACGCCAACAACGAGAGGAATTTCAAAGAGAGTCTTGCCTTCTTCATTCTTAATCGTGATTCTGCGGACGTTGCCTTCGTGAACGAGTTCTTTGACTTTGCTAACAACGGCTTCACCGCTAACTTTGAATTCTTCAACAATGGTGCGTGTTTTGGTGGTGGTGTCGCTCGAGGCAGTTGATGCTGCGTTTGTAGTGGTGGTTTCGTGGGTGTCGTTCATAACAGCCCCTTTCTTATGGACTTAGTTTAGAAAGTCTTGACGAGTGTGTCGTCATACGAAAGGGGGACTGAAGGGGGTGGGGTCATCGCACCAGTTTACTCAGCACCTCAATATGGTGTGTATGAGGGTAAAAATCAAAGGGCTCGAGCTGTTGCAAACTCCAGCCAACTTTCTCAAATTCTGCAACATCCCTAGCCCAGGTGGCTACGTCGCAAGAGACGTAGATGAGCTGTTTGACGCTCGAGGCATTGATGGTTTGCCGTACCTCTTTGTTAAGTCCAGCGCGGGGTGGGTCAACGGTGATGAGGTCTGCATCAGGGGGAATATTCAAATATTTTGCATCGGTTTTGACAAACTCGAGATTCGTGATACCGAGTCGTTCTGTATCGCGTTGTCCGCGTGTAATGCTACCTTTGTCAATCTCGAGGGCAATAACCCCCTTGAACTTACTCGATAGATACATGCCGATAATGCCACTTCCTGCGTAGACATCGAGAGCTAGATTCCCAGAAGTTGCAAGCTTCTCTAACGCCTCATAAAGCTGGGATGCTGCGCTTGGATTGGGTTGTGAAAAATTCGTGGTGCTGACGCTAACGTTAAATTTTCCGTAGGCTTGCAAAACAGTTTTTTCACCTGCGAGTTTTTCACTACCGGAGCGAAAGCGTCCACGTTCGTCGTAGGGCGCGTAGCTTACGCCGCGTATGCCCTCACCTACTAAGTGGTGAGCGAACGCGAGATAATTCTTTGCTGACGCGCTGGCAATCAGCGAAAGCAACATATCGCCGTCATCATTAGCACGAATAACGAGTTCGCGGATACCTTTGGGTGCATTGAGAAAAGGCCATTGTTGCCAAAGATTATAGATAGTTTCATTTGCAGTCGGGTCAGTGTCTAAAAGAACAACATCATGACTTCCTTCGACACGGTAGCCCAGTTTTTCATATGTTTGTCCTTCACGCTTAACGACAGGTTGAATAGTGTTACGATAGTTCCAAATTTTCGGCGCGGGGTGAACATTTGGTACGTTTACTTCACGTTTAAGACTTCGGGACAGACTATCTTTTACGACATCGCGTTTTAGTTCCAATTGCCGCGCATAGCTCACAAAGCCATAATCCAAACCTGGGTGCTTCGGTGTTTTGACTCGGTCTGGACTTGCTTCTAAAACACCTATAACTTTTCCTTGCACCAACCCTGATTTTTCGAGCACATCCGCTCGCACAACCTCACCAGGAATGCCACCGCGAATTAGGGCAATACGCCCGTCTTCGAGTCTCGCCAAAGCATTGCCACCATGAACCATGCGCTCGAGGTTTAGTTCTAGTTGCATTTAGGTAGTGTAGCTTAACGCGTAGGCAAAAGGTACAAAGAGGTATATCACATTAGACAACATGCAACATTTCTAGACTTGGCAAGAAAGTTCACCAACAGCACTTATAGGGTTTATACTGATATTGCTAGATGTTTTCGCACAAGGTTCTTAGTAGGCATAAACCTCAAGGGTATGAATTTTGGCGTAACCACTATATGCAGTGAAGGCTTGGACGAAAACCTCAAAACTTTGCAGAATATAATTTTCGCAAGTCAGTCTTATTTTGATAAACTACATCTGGTAGTTTATTTGTTTGTACTTGAATAGCTATGAAATACGTATTCAAAGAAGCTAGGGTTGTATTCGAGGATTCAACTTTACGGGAGCCTTCAAAAATTCATGAAATTGTTGTCGAAGCAGTGATTGAAGAAGGCTTATATATTAAAGTATCAGCTTTTCCATGCCATGAACAAGCTGATATGACGATCGAAACAGATGATATCAGTATTGTCTGTTCTTTTTGGGAAGGGCAACCCGACTCTATAGAGATTGAACCCTTCCTCGAAAAGCTCAAATACCTCAACTGGCCTGAGGTCATGCGACCTCTTTTGGGCTTCTGATTAAGGTAAGAAGTAACCCGCGAGCTGCCTCGAGGGTTTAGACCAGCCAAACTACATATCTGGCTGGTCTTTTGTTAGTTAAAATTTGGATTATAAAAAAGGGCCTAAGACGCAACTGCTATTTCAAAGTGAGACTTTATTTAAGCTGCTACATTGACGTATTTTTCTAAGCGTGCTTGATACGCACCTTTGGGCATCGCACCAACCATTGTCTCGACGGGTTCGCCGTTCTTAAACAAGATGACTGTCGGAATGCTCATCACGCGGTACTTCATGGCGGTTTCTTGATTATCATCTACGTTGAGCTTGCCCACTTTGATTTTACCTTCATAGTCTTTTGAGAGTTCTTCGATGACGGGCCCCACCATGCGGCAAGGGCCACACCAAGGAGCCCAAAAGTCTACGAGGGCGAGCCCTTCACCGGTTTCTTGCTTGAAATTGCTGTCATTAAATTCTTGAGCCATAATTTCCTCCACTCCTTACTCTATGGCGAATGTGTGTGGGTTTATGTTGGGTGAAGAACAGAGGGTACGGGGTACAGGGTGCAACTAAATCTCTGTACCCTGCACCCTGTACCCCGTACCCCATATATAAACGTTCTCTGCACTATCCCCCCGCACGAACCTTGGCACAGGCATACCGAGGGCGCGGTAGCCACCTTTGGTCGCTGACCAGACAAGGGCAAGGGGACTGGCGGCTGTTCCGTGCAGGGTTTGAGCAAAGTGGGTTGCAGCTTCGATGGAAAGGGTGGGGCTCGAGCCCAGTGAATCAGTTCCCAAAGCCACGCTCACGCCGTGTTTTGCATAAAGCTCCCAAGAAAACTTGCCACACCCTAAGGTTTCATTAGAGTGGGGGCAGTGAATCACGGTACAACCTGCTTTTTGTACGTCGCGTATGTCATTTTCAGAAACGTTTACCATATGCACGAG
>JBOFGY010000211.1:0-2879 GCA_051649365.1 Trueperaceae bacterium | reverse complement strand
AGTGGCTCAGAAAAATATCTGACGCGACCAAGCTCACTGGCTCCAGGCCCACCCGAAAGAAAAAGCAAAACGGGGTTGCTGGTATTGTGACCACGAATGACGAGCCACTGCTCTACACCGCCAAGTTTAATTTTCTCGAGTGAGGTGATACTGCCTGGTAAGATATTGCCCTGTGTGTCTCGAATGGCTGGCGTGTAAGCACGTCCAAAAAACCAATAAAGCGCGCCAGCAAGCAGAAAAACTACTGCTGTTAGAAAAACCCAACGTGAGAATGTCATAAATACTCCTTCCCCGTTTATACGCTAAAGCCCAAGCCGGGATTTGCCATGCCCTGCTCTCGGGCATCCTTTGTAAGATTTTTACTATTGTCTTTTTACTGTGCTATTACCAAAGTACGTCTAAAAATAAAAAGGCTAACACCATAGCCACAAAGGTCATAGACAAACCCCAGAGAAGTAGCTGCCGAAACAGCTTGGCGCGGTCTGCATCTTCAGGGAGTGCAGCGAGGCACAATGCACCTAGCGTAGAAAGTGGACTGACATCTACCATATGCGAACCCACATCTATAGCGATGACGGCCTGCGTCAAATCACCACTGCCAATTTTCTGCAAAATATCAGGTGCAAGCGGAATAAAAAGCGGCATCACCACGCCCGACGAGCTGCTTCCTAATGACGTAAGTCCACTGACAAATGCTAAAAGCCCGTTTAAGACTTGGGGTGCGGCGTAAGTGGCTAAGAGTGTAGTAGCAAGTTCCAAACTCCCTGTAGTTTCCATCAACTCGAGCATGATGGTAATTCCTGCAATCAGTAACACGACACCCCAGGGTACGTGCTTGATACTACTTTCGGCATCTGCAACATGTAGCAGCGTGAGCAGTGCCGCGAGCGTAAACGCGGCAGCACTCGCAGGTATTTTCAGGAGAACCACGCTGATGATAAAGAGAAGCAAAGCAACTAAGGTCGTAAGGTGTTGCCAACTTGGTCTCGAGGGTTTTGTGTGCAGGAGTGTTTCGCTGTCCTTAATTTTGTAGCCGCCAAAAAAGAGATAGGCTCCGAGTGCCGTAACAGACTGAATTGCGGCCACAATCAAAAAAATTCTTAGCGGCAAGGCTGCATCGGTTAAACCGATTTGTTGAATGAGCGTGGTGTTGATAATGCCCGTCACCGACACGGGTGAAAAAGCTCCTGCATTGGCTCCTGTACAAACGAGAATTGCCATAAGCAGTGGACTAATGGAGGCAGAAACACTCGTCCGCATGGCGATAGGTGCGACGAGAGCGGTGGCGGCAATGTTGCCTGGCCCCAAGGCTGACAGTAAAAAACTTAAAGCAAAAAAAGATAAGGGTAAGAACTTTCGGTGACCGCGCACGAGCATGATGGCGAAGGCGGTGAGTCGCTCGAGCGTGCCGTTTTGATTCGCCAACTCGAATAAGAGTGCTACACCCACAATCGTCATGATGAGTTGTGAGGGCAAAAACTCTGCGACTTCATTGGCACTTAGCCCGACGGCCCCCAGGCCAATCGCGTAAGCAACAGCAACAGAGAGAATGCCAGCATTGAGGTCATTGCGAAAGGCAGCAACCACCAGAATAGCGACGAGTGCGAGAAGTGCAACGAGGGCAAGTGACATAAGGTTGTGTCTATGAGTCCATCACGACATCATCAATATCTCGGCGTGGTGTTGCTTTTGCCTCTTCACCGTAACCCAAGCGAAACAGCAATTGGGGAACACCTGAAAGACCCAGTGCTTGTTGCAGGTGTGAGCGTAAGGTATTCACTTCAACGGGCTGGTTAAAGAACGATGCTTGAACAGTATGAAAACGGGCTTTTAATAAAACATGCGCCAGAGATTGTCCAGCAAGCAACCAGAAGTAAGGTGTATCTTCGGGTGTATGCAAGAGCGCGAGTGCCGACGAATGTTCAGCAAGTTCGTGATCTTTAAGTGCCTGACCCCTACCCATATCAAAGCGGCGAATGATAAAGGGTGTGAGGTACGAAGCAGCGTCATTGATACCAAGCGCGTAGGCAGGAATCCCGTCCTGATTTTTACTGTGGCTGGGATGTGTCCAGGTGGCGATTTCATTTCGGAAGTCTGGGTCTGACCACTGGCGTTTGTCACCATCAGCGATGAGGTCAGCGATAAGCCGCCGCGTGTTTTCGTTGCGAGTAATGTAAAGGTCTGCGCCCTCGAGTTTGGCAGCAAGCTCGAGTTCGTTTACTACCGCGCTGTCAAGTGTTTTTTCTGTAAACCTTCCGTGCTGCGTGTGGCGATTGGGAATTTCCAAGAATAAACGCTTGTCCTCCTGGTTAGGTTGTTGTGTACCTGTTAGCGTGACTCGCGCTAATAAATCCCTGCTGTTTGTATTAGGGAGCAAGTCCGTTTTTTCTTTGTAACCAAAACTCCGCAGGGCCAGGCGCAGCATATAAAGTGCGGCACCACAACTCATGGTGAGTTCACGCCCTTCTGGGTCAACCGTTTTTAAGACTCGAGTCTTATCTGCGTAAAGCTCGAGCGTGTCGTCATTGATTCTAAATAACCAGGGTTGTGTGTTATGACTCGAGGGTGCAAGTACCGCGTACTCGAGGGCAAGACGAAAAACGCGCCTGGCTTTAGTGGTGGATATAGGGTTGATGTTTGGTGATGTTGCTGAAAGTGTCATGGTTCACCTCATTCAAGGCAGTGTAAGGGAATGGCTTTACAAACGGGTCGGTAGAAAAGTGTCAGGTGGTGTAGGAGTTTTACCTACACACGAAGGAGGATGAATACCGAATCCGTTTATTTCCTTTATAAATTTGTTGCTAGGAAAACCTGTTGATGGCGAACTGCACTGTAGGGGCGAGGGGGCCCTCGCCCCAACGAAGCCGACCAACAACCAC
>JBOFGY010000210.1:0-11487 GCA_051649365.1 Trueperaceae bacterium | reverse complement strand
AGGCCCCACCAATACCAAACTGAAGGATAGCAGAAGGTTTAATTTTTTCAATAGCCAAGGCAAGACCTGCGGCTGTATTGACCTTGCCAAGGCCAAGATGGGCTAAATATATATGTTGTTGCGAGGCAGGCAAAATGCCTTTCCAGAGTTCACCAAGTGGAAATGTAAGTTGCTCGAGTCCTCTCAAGTTTGTGCGAAAGGGTTCAGCCTCGAGCTTCGTGGCCGTAGTAAGTAACAGAGTGTCAAACATGCTTAAAGTCTATCCTGACTTGTAATAGGGTTTGTGCATTTTTAAGAGAGGAAGGAAAAACATGGTAGGGGTTTCCTGACAAAATATCTAATCGTTCTGAAGACAGATGATACCTTTACGACTACCTTGTGATTTAATGAATTTGTGAACCGCGATCAACCCACGTTCAGTATTGTCATATCAACCTTCAATCGTGCAGAACTCGTAATGAGAACAGTACAGGCTTTTTTAGCACAATCGGGTCCAAGTTTTGAAATTCTCGTTGTGAATGATGGCTCGAGTGACGACACAATGCAACGCCTAAGAACATTCACTGATTCACGTCTTCGTCTGGTAATGCAAAGTAACGCCGGTCTTGCAGCAGCACGAAATCACGGGTTTGCAAAAGCGATAGGTCAGTATGTTTTGTTTAATGATGATGACATTCTTCCCGAACAAAATTTTTTGCAAGCACACTTTAACCTGCATTGTCACCATGCCAAGACTGCTGTGGTAAGTCGCATTCACATTCCACCCCAACTCATCCAAACACCCTTCATGCGTTTTTGGGAACAGCGCACCGAAAATGGTGTGGCAGGAAAGCCTGACGAGGCCACGCTCGGTTGGGGTGGTTTTTGGTTTGCGACCTTATCACTCGAGCGCAGCCTTTTACCTGCGTCACCCTTTGCTAATTTTGCAGGTTATGGCTGGGAAGAACACGAACTCGGGTGGCGGTTATGGCAAGGTGGTGTTCGTCCGCGTCTGGCACCTGCGGCGACAGCGAGTCATGAAGATGTACTCACGCTCGAGACTGCGCTGAAAAAGTGGCGCAGCATGGGGCGCACCGCGTGGCAGTTTTATAAGCTCCATCCGAATCGCCATGTAGCACTGTGGACAGGAACGCATCCGGTCTCGAGACTTTACAAACGCATGACCTATTCGCACAAAAAAGTGACAGATTTACTTAGTAATCGTGAGTGGGAAAATTCTACTAAAGCATTTCAAAACTATAAGTATTTGCTCGAGGCTGCGTACACTGAGGGATTACTTGGATTTACACCGCCTGATCAATTTGAGTCCAAATATTTCCGTAAGACTTAACAATTCCCAACCTAGTCTATAAACTAATGCTGAAGAAAATGAGTCATCCATATTCTTATATTTATACAACATATCTTCGAGCCTTGTATAACGTTGATGTAGGCGTTCAATTGTTCCTTCTGGAAAACGAGAGTCCTCTAAATAACTCACATTCTTTACCATTCAAAAACTAAATTCTTTGGGGTGTCACCTCAAACTCTAAAGAAGAGGCATGTTTTCCAATAAGCATAGAAATTGTACCACGTTGTGTTTCCCAAGCAAGGTTTGTTTTAACGTTGTAATGAACTTTACTAGGCTGACCGTAATTGCAGAAAGCTACACCATCTAGAACATATTCGTTATGCATTTTGCAAAGGGTAAAGTGCTCGATACTTTTCTCTGTAAGTGATTTCCAAAATAAAGCTCTTAAAGGCTTGCTCATAGAATTAAGCCGCTTGTGCAGGCATATCCAACAATGCCTTTACATACGCAGCCGCATCATAAGGTTGTAAATCTTCAGATTTTTCGCCGACACCAATAAACTTGATGGGTAGTTTTAACTCCCTAGCAATTGGCAGAAGAATGCCGCCCTTAGCAGTGCCATCAAGTTTGGTAACGATGACGCCAGTAAGATTTACCGCTTCGTGAAATTTGCGGGCTTGTTCTAAACCATTTTGTCCGGTCACTGCGTCAAGGACGAGCCAGACTTCTTTGGGTTCGCCAGGGTCAGCTTTATCAATCACGCGCTTTACTTTTTTCAGTTCTTCCATGAGGTTGTGCTTTGTGTGGAGCCGTCCAGCGGTGTCTACAAAAAGTAAATCGTAACCACGCGCGACGCGGGCTTGTGCGCCGTCAAACGCGACGGCACCAGGGTCGCCGCCGTCTACACCTGTGATGGTGGGGACGTTTAAGCGTTCACCCCAAATTTCTAACTGTGCGGTGGCGGCTGCGCGAAAGGTATCACCGGCAGCGAACATTACTTTTTTTCCGTGACCCTGGTAGTACTGCCCGAGCTTGGCAATGGTTGTAGTTTTGCCTACGCCGTTCACGCCCACAACCATAATGACTTTGCCACGGTACTCGACCATGTTGCGACTTACATCAAGCTTAAAGCCAACGTTACGAAGGATTTGGCGAGTGCGGTCTGCCTCGAGTTGTTTCATAAGGGCAGTTTCTAAAGCTTCCTGAAAGGTGGTGCCACGCTCACGTTCTTTTTTAGTTTCCGCCACAACCTCAGCGGCAATTTTGGCACCTGTGTCTGAAGAGATAAGGGCGAGCTCTAGGTCATCCCAGTCCATCTCCCAGGGTTTGCCAGGTGTAGCACCTAACAGCGTGCGGGTTTTTGTGAGTCCTTGTTTTAAGCGGTCAAACCAAGACATGGAGGGTCTCCAATTTATTTATGGTGACGGGGTTCATAATGACCTTTCGTATTAGGAATGAGGGATGGAGAATGAAATTTTTGGTGTTCCTTATTCTTCCCTGCTTTTCCATTTCATTTTCAAGCTGCTTCCTTATCTTTATCCTTGTCTTTCTCTTTATCTTTACTTGGCTTCACGGGCTTATCATCTGGTAAGTTTGCATTGAGTCCTTCAATAGCTCGCCCGATACGCTCGAGCACTTTTTGTTTGCCAAGAATTTCGCAAAGCTCGGTTACACCTGGAGCTTGGGTCGTGCCTGTTAGTGCAGCGCGAAGTGGCTGCATAACTTCAGGAAGTTTGACGCTCTGCTCTCTGGCATAGTCGCGCAGGCTGTCCAGGACTTCATCATGGTCAAAGTAATCGAGCCTAGACAACTCGCGTTCTAAATCCTCGAGATATTTACTGCCTGCCTCGAGCCTTCGCTTGGCATCCTCAGTGTAACCAAAGTCGTCATTGAAAAAATAATAACTTTGGTCGGCAATGTCTTTGAGTGTTTCTATTCGGGGAAGCAAAACTTCAACAACTTTTTCGATATAGCGCTCATTTGTCCAGGTATAATCAGCATCTTTCAAAAAAGGTTTAGCGCGTTCAATGATGGTTTCTATTGGCAAGACTTCACGCAAGTAGTGTGCGTTGTAGTGCCAAAGCCTTTTAAGGTCAAAAACAGAACCACCCAGTGAAACACGCTTAAACGAAAAATTGTTAATCATGTCTTTGAGGCTAAAAAATTCTTTGCCATTGGGCATACTCCAGCCCATCGTAGCTAAATAATTAAGAAGAGCTTCCGCAACGATGCCTTGCTCTTTGTACCATTTCACTGAGGTGTTACCTTTGCGCTTGCTGAGCTTGGTTTTATCGGTATTGAGTAGCAAAGGCATGTGATAAAAGTTAGGTGCTTCCCAACCGAGCATTTCGTAGAGCAACACGTGAATGGGTGCTGTAGAAATCCACTCTTCACCGCGCACCACATCGGTGATGCCCATAAGGTGATCGTCCACCACGACGGCTAAGTGATAGGTCGGGAAACCGTCGCTCTTCAGTAGGACAGCATCTACCACTTCACTTGTTGGAATTGTAATGTCACCGCGCAGCCCGTCTTGTACAACAACTTCAGTGCGGTCTCTCGGCACTTTGAGGCGGATGACATGGGCTTCACCAGCCTTCGCACGTTTTTGGGCTTCCTCACTAGGAATATTTCTAGCACGCCCATCATAGCCCCAGCCTTTGCCAAGGCGTTTAAGTTCGGTGCTGATCGTTTCTAATTCTTCGGAGGTTTCAAAGGCGCGGTAGGCTTTGCCTTCTGCTACGAGTTGTTCAGCATACTTTTTATAAATATCTAAACGTTCGCTTTGGCGATAGGGGCCGTTTGCACCACCCGTTTCAGGGCTTTCATCAGGGCTTAGCCCGAGCCAGTGCAGCATCTCGAAAAGGATTTTTTCTGACTCTGGGTTATAGCGTTCTTGGTCAGTGTCCTCGAGTCTAAAGATAAATTTACCCTGGCTTTGCCTTGCCGCCACATAATCAAAAAGACTCATGTAGGCAGTTCCAACATGCGGGTCACCCGTAGGTGACGGAGCAATACGTGTAATCATTTGAGACATAGTCGTCTCCTCCCAAACTTTATTATTTTAGCCTACATAACTGTCTTTCGTGGTAGTGATTCGTGCAAAATGTAAAGCGAACTACGTTGTAGTCCAAGATTAGCCTGAAGCTTCACCTCTGGACTCGCTAATGCGTCTAACCAATAATGCGCATATCTAAGCGAATCAAGTCTTCTTGAACAATGCGGATGTCTTGGTGATTGGGGTGTAATGGATTGAGGAGGTAGTTTCTTTCAACAGGCACGATAATCGAGGGAACACTGAGGAGCAGGCTCCGGCCTTCTTTGGCCCAGCGACTGCCATACTCCCTCGTGCCTCCCTCGAGATGACCTTTCGGTGCGTCACGTAGGAGTTGAATAAATAAAGCTTCTGACACGGTTGCAATGGATGTTGCAGGAACCTCCAGCTCGAGCAATTTCCGCTCACCAAATTCGGTTGGATTTACGTGCGCCAGGGTTTCCAAAACACATAGACTCGCTGAAGAAGCGAGGTAAACCATCCGTGTTCCCTGCTGGTTCCAGCGCGACGCAGTAAAAAGCCCACCAGAGCCGTCAAGCGAGTCAAAGCCAGAAGCTTTTGCCCAAGGGGTTTGATGATCGAAAAGTCGCCAAAGTCGCATAAAAGCAGATTGAAAGAGGAAAGGGAAAAGAAGGGAGAAAGGAAACCCACCCCCCTTTTTCTCTTTCCTTTGCCTTTAGAACATCCCGTACGCTTGGCGGTAAAGCGCGTTGCGAACGGTCTCATAGCCTTGGATGCTCGTTAAGAGCTCGAGCGGAGCCTTATTGCCTAGACCTGTGAGAGGGCCTGTGAGCCAACGTTTGGCACGGTCTTCACCGCCCAAAACGTCTTGGGCCAGCGTGTACATTTTCTCGAGCATCTCGAGGCGTAAGCTCTCGGCGGTATCAAGTTTGCCTTCTCGGCGGCGGCGACTATAGGTTTTAGGGCTAATACCGAGAAAAGCGGCTAAATTTTCGTTAAGCAAACCAACTTGTCTTCCCATGCGTTCAGCTTGGACAAAACGGACAGGTTGACTGGTAGTGAAGGTGAGCATAATAAGCCTCCTTAGACAAAGTGTACTATTTTTTACCCACATTGTCCAGAATAAGAGGTGAGGAGCAGACTTTTCCTACTTTACCTCTCCGCTTAACCTTTAACCAATTTACCTTCGCTTGTCTTCAAAAACGCTGCCACATCGTCGTAGCGGTTGTCTTGGTTAGCAAACTCCACATAGTTTTTAGCGCGGCGCAGCCACTCGAGTGTACTTGCTTGCAGTGTTTTTAAAATGCTTTCCAAATGCTTCATCGTGAGGGGTGGCTCACTGCCCGTCATCAAGGCTTCGTCAATGACTTGTTCGGTAGCCTGCTCGACGAGAGCGCGTAAATCTGCGCCACTAAAAAGTGGTGTGGTCTTGGCGAGTTTATTTTCATCTAATTTTTCTGCGTGACGATTTGCAACGTGCAAACGCAAAATGGCGCGGCGTGCGACTTCATCGGGCGGGGTTACAAAAATGCGGCGGTCAAACCGCCCTGGTCGCAGCATCGCGTCGTCAATATCCCAAGGGGCATTTGTGGCGGCCATAATAAGCAATCCTTTATTGTCTGAACCGATGCCGTCAAGCTCTTGCAAAAGTTGATCTACTAAAGCGCGGCTGTGACTGGAGGTTTGCTTGCGCCGTGAAAAGCCAATCGCGTCGAGTTCGTCAATAAATAAAACGCATGGGGCTTTGGCGCGGGCATACTCGAAGGCGGCGTGAAGATTGCGTTCACTCACGCCAATGTAGGGGTCTAGGATTTTTTCGATGCGAATATTGTAAAAGGGCAACTTGCATTCACCTGCTACGGCCCTCGCCAACATCGTTTTCCCGCACCCTGGCGGCCCGTAAAGCAACACACCACCGCCTGCTTTTTTGCCGTACTTTTCGTAGAGTTCGGGCCGTTGGAAGGGAAGAATGATCAGGCGAGCAATCACTTTTTTGACATTTTCCAAGCCGCCAACATCGTTAAAAATAATCGTAGGTTCGACCTCGAGCCCCGTCATCGTGTCTTCGGCTTTGTTCGTTGTAAAAACTTTGGCACGTTTAGACTCGAGTTTGTCCTCCAATGCTTTTACATTCGGCACGTTAAGTTTTTGGGCAATCAAAAGATGTTGGTAGGCTTGCTCAAATTCACCTAAATCAATGGCGAGTAAACCTGCAGGGATGAGGACTTGCTCGAGCATTTGTCCTTTTTCTAACAGTATGCCGTAATGCTGAAGGGCCTCTTTAAGATAACTCGCGTCTTTGAGTTCATTGGCCAGCATGAGCCTCACAATGTGGTTGTCGGGCGTTAGGTCTAGGGCTTGTTGCAATCCTTTAACTTTGTCGTTCATGGTTTCTTCTTTCGTTTTTTATGCTTGAGTATATTCAACCGAATCACTGCAAAGGGCAAGATGACGAGAACCCAACGGCTGTCAAAGATGCCAGAGAGGACCACAGTAAGGAAGATAATGAAACCATAAAGCTCTGGGCTTTCAGTAAGCCGTTGGTTCTGGGCGTGTTTTTTGACAAAATGTTCGGCGACACCGCTGTAAAAGAGAAAGACAAGAGAGGCTAAACATCCTCGTAATGCGATAGGTATAAGATCAGAGGGTAGTGTCAAGGGGATATTAAGTCCGATGAAAATAAATTGTATAAAGAACAAAATAAAAGGACTAAATAATAAGACGTAGACGGTGGCTCTGCCCCAAGGGGGCAGGTGTATCAGAGTTGGCAACACGCGGAAGAGAGGGTGAAGGGAATAGCGTGTGAGTCTCGAGAGTTCACGGTAGCGGGCTTCGTCGGTGTTGAGGAAAGCCGCAGTTCGTGCATGTTCAGTTGCAATAAGCAACTTTTTTCTGCCGCCTTGCTTAAACAAGACTTTACCGCTGATATAATGAGCAAAAGCGTTTTCTGGGTCGTCTCTTAAAATGTCCTGGGCGTGTTGGAGCGTGAGTTGGGCTCTGTCAAGGTGTCTGCCCCTATCCTTGATTTGCTTGATGAGACCTTTTTGCTCGCGCTCTACCTGCCAATAATTGAGGAGCATGGTCGCTTGTTTCACAAGCCAGTGTGTTGGCTCGAGCTGTCTTGCCTTTGCTAAGGCCTGCTCAGCTTGTTCGTAGCGGTTTTGGTATCCAAGAACTAAACTATAGCGTGCTAAATACAGTACGTTTTCTGAGTGAAGGCTTAGTAAATTCTCAAGTATCTTTTGAGCTTCTTTGTAGTTACAAAGGTTTGTTTCACTGAGGGCTAACTGGTAAAGGAGATCAGTATCTTGTGGTGTTGTGTTTAGCCCTTTGAGAACAGCCTCTTTTGATTCCTGGTCGCGGTTAAGTAAAAAGAGCGCACGGGCTTGTAACCACCAAAACTCCGAGGTAAATGTGGGCGCACGAGAAAGAGTCTCGAGGGCTTTAGTGTAATTGCGCTGCCCTAAATAGTGCCGTGCTAAAGCCAGGTCGTCTGCCACGTCCTTAATTATAGCTACTAAACGCACATTCCAGTAGACTACGCAGAGGTTCGTAAAGTTCCCATCAAAAATTATGCCGTCACAGTTTTAGTAGAGGTTTCAGGAACTCGAGCAGCTTCCTTTTTTATTTTCCCTCTTCCCTTTGTTTTACGCAGTTGGCCTCGAGCCAGGTCGTGTAATCTGCTTCCTCAATTTCGCGGCTGGCAAGTCCTAGGGTCATGAGGACGGCTTCAGGTTCAGGAGCTTGAAGAGTGCAGCCGTTAACCTTTAGAAAGATAAAAGCTGCAAGAAAGCCTGTACGCTTATTGCCGTCAACAAAGGGATGATTACGGACAATACCACTGGCATATGCAGTTGCAAGTTCAAAGATGCTTGGTTCGCCGTAGGAAAACAGGTTCTCTGAGCGTGCTAATGCAGAAAGCAATGCGCCTTCGTCTCGAATACCAGGGGAGCCACCATGTTCCTCGAGTTGTGCTAAATGGACAGCTTTGACAACCTCGAGGAGCAACCACTTAGGGGTCATTTGGCTAGCTCACGCAGAGCATGGCGGTACTTTTGCATTCCTTCTCTGGCAGCATCCATCTGCTCCTTGAAGGTTTCGTCATAAGCAGAAATGATATAGCCACCATTTGTCTTGACCAAAAAAACCTTGTCTTCTTGTTGCAAGTTCAGTTCAGACAGGACTTCTTTAGGAAGAACAATCCCTGTAGAGTTGCCAATTGCACGGAGTTTTGTTTCAATCACAGCGTTTGCCATAACTAAATGTTAGCACAGAAGTTATAACAGTGCTGTTATCTATTTCCGTGCTGTTATCTATTTGGCGACGATAGGATTTTGCGATTCAAAATTGGCGTTTGATTCGGTAGGATGCAAGACCCCCGCAAAGAGCAAAAAGGCGACCAGAACACCTAAAATGACGCGGTACACCACGAAGGGAAAAAAACTATTGTTACTGACGTAGCGCATGAGCCAAGCGATAGAGGCATAACCTGAGATAAAAGCAAGCAGGGTAGCGATGGCTGTTGCGGCTAAGCCTGCCCCGTCACCTTTTCCGATGTCCCCGATTTGAAACACACCAGAAGCAACGACAGCAGGAATTGACAGCAGGAAAGAGTAACGAGCAGCAGAGGCACGGTCATAGCCCAGGAAGAGACCTGCGGTCATGGTTGCTCCCGAGCGGGATACACCAGGAATAAGTGCAACAGCTTGGGCAAAGCCATACATCATGGCATCGAAGAAGCTAAGGTTCTCGAGTTTTTTGTGGTTGCGTCCGCGCTGGTCTGCAATGAGCAAGATAATTCCTAAAATAATAAGATTAGCCGCGATCAGGCGTAGGTCGCGGGCGACACTTTCAATCTGGTTTTGAAAAACGAGACCCAAAATAACAATAGGAATCGTGCCACAAATGACATACCAACCCATGCGTGCATCAAGGTTTTGACGAAGCTCAGGGTTGGAAAGCGAACGTAGCCAAACGTTGGTAATTCTCCAAATGTCGTTACGGTAGTAAATGAGAATGGCAGCCATCGTGCCGAGCTGTGTAACGGCGGTAAAGGCTGCTCCAGGGTCATCCCAGCCAAAGAGGGCGGGGACAATGCGTAAGTGACCACTGCTCGAGATCGGCAAAAACTCGGTTAATCCCTGCACAATTCCTAAAATAACAGCTTCGTACCAACTCATGAAAAGTAACCTCGATAAGCTAATCCTAGGTTGAATCTAATGCCCAGGTCAGCGCATTTTTAAATCGTAGCTTCTTATACCCTCGAACGCTCGTTTCAGACGGTGAAACAACGCTCTATCAAAAAGCCCCGAGGATTGTAACATCCTGCGGGGCGAACGTGTCTGCTACCGTCACGTTGTTTAGATAGCTTCTAAGGTTAGGGTTAGCGTTTGCTAAATTGAGGCGCACGACGGGCTTTGTGCAAGCCGTACTTTTTGCGCTCGACAACACGGGCATCACGGCGCAAATGACCTGCTTGTTTAAGACGTGCGCGTAGATTTGCGTCCATTTTTACAAGGGCACGTGCAACACCAAGCTTAATGGCATCGGCCTGACCACTAGGACCGCCACCATCAACAGTAATGAGGGCATCGAAGCGACCTGCTGATCCGGTGATTTTGAGAGGCTCGAGAGCCTGTACACCTTTAAGTACACCACGAAAATACTCTTGAAACTCGCGGCCATTGACCGTAATGCGGCCACTGCCAGGACGCAAAAAGACTCTAGCAACACTCGCCTTGCGGCGACCTGTTCCGTAAAACTGTTCCATTAGTGCATCTCCTTGGGTTGTTGTGCAGCGTGGGGGTGACTTGCACCTTTGTAAACTTTGAGGCGGCGAATCATTTTGCGACCATTGTGACCTTTGGGCAACATCCCCCAGACAGCTTCCTCGAGGACTTTCTCAGGTTTGTGGGCGAGCAGTTCACGCGCCGTGGTGACTTTGAGACCACCTGGATAGCCGGTAAAACGGGTGTAGGTTTTGCCATCAAGTTTATTGCCAGTAAAAACAGCTTTCTCAGCATTAATGACGATGACAAAATCGCCACATAGTTGATTGGGAGTAAAGGTGACCTTGTGCTTGCCACGTAAGGCACTAGCGATGCGTGTAGCCAAACGTCCAACAGTTTGACCTGTCGCGTCTACGATAAGCCAGTCGTTCATCACTTCGGCTTCTTTGGGAAAATAGGTTTTCATACAACATCCCTTGCAGGCTCTTTTCAAGGCGGCTATTCCTCGTCTAGACTGCGTTTTGACAAATTTGAACCTTCGAGCTAGACATGATCGGGATCCAGACTCGAGACCAAACGGGAGTTTAGCACGGTAGAGCGGATTAAGTAAAGCGGCGTTTAACCCAAGTTGTTGCTTCAACAGACCATTAGACGAGGAAAAATTCGATGTCACTAGCTAGCCACTTTCCTCCCAGCCCTGTATGATGAGATATCTGACGCTTTTTCCTTAATTGGTCAACGCAGCACCTGCTCGTAACCGCTATCATTTACACTTACACTACGAGTGGTTTTGCTTGAGGTTGATTTTAGGGCCAAACCTTTAGCCCACCGTTCTCTGCCTTCCAGCACTTATGTTGTTTAATTCACATTTGCATAGCAAGTTAAACTTCGTATAGGCATTCCCATCTTAGACTGCTAGGCTTTGCAGTAGCAAGAGCTTAAGTGTTTTAACAAGAGCTTAGGTTTTCTTATCGTTTTATTTTGGAAATCTGCTAGCATATGAGGAACATTGTGAAGTACCTCGGAATGGTAGTAGCTAGCTTAGAGATAAACCTTAATAAGAGTAACTTGGGAGAATGAGTGAAATACTATACACACTGAAGAGACACATCCTAAGTACCATATCTTGTGTAATAGGAGTTATTTGTGCAACTTTATTTGATTCGTCATGGTGAAACAGACTGGCAGCTTATGTCTGAGCGTGGAGTCAGAGGCTTAGCTGCTTCGCTAGCCCCACTTACCATGATGGGTCGTTTGCAGATTGAGGCAATTACAGCAGATTACCGCTTGCAGGAAGCCGACGCAATTTTATGTAGTAGCTTTACGCGGGCCCTCGAGTCCGCTGCTTTACTAAGTCGCAAGCTCAACAAGCCCCTCTATGTTGAATATGACCTACACGAATGGTTACCTCAGAAAGACCCAACGGCTATCGTGGATCAAGATTTGCTGCT
>JBOFGY010000209.1:0-15994 GCA_051649365.1 Trueperaceae bacterium | reverse complement strand
TCCCTAACCGGGAAGAGTGGTTCGTTTAGCGAAGTGCTCACCTGGATTCGCCGTGAGGACAGGCTCGAGGGCGACGTGATGATTGTCCGTCCTACCCCGTTTGAATACTGGGCCTACTCGACGAACGCCTACGACATTGCTATGCGCCAAAAAACCATCCAAGAGTTTGACGGCGACCTTTTAGCCGCCCTTCAACACCTCGCTGAAACGTATCCTCAAGGAGTACGAGAATGACACAGCTATCTACACAGCTACTGAACGTTCACTTTAACCGCCTCATGCTCTTACGTCTTACGGCTTTTTTGCTGAGTGCGTGTGTGCTCTTAAGTGCCAGCAACGTTAGGGCCCAAAGCACTGAAGACATTCTGGGTACAATAGGGGACCTCATTGGGTTGATTGATGATTTTTCTTGGGAGAAAGTCCCAGATTTTGCTTGCCAAACAGCCACAGGTGGCGACGGAGAAGGTGGCGGTGATGCTGGGGGTGCTTTGTGTGGTATGGCTGCTGTTTTTGACGATGTTGAAGAATTAACTCAAAATTATGAAGACGCGATTGATACTTGGAGCAAAGACCTTTTTCGGGAATTCGCTGGCAACAACTTGGGTTTAGGCGCGTATCTTACGTCAGGACAACTCGAGGATTTAGGTTTGCGTATTGATGAAGTGTTAGCCATCCTTGAAGAAGAAGGAACGGAAGACTGGAACCCAACGGTAATTATAGAAGAATTTGACAAAATGGGCCGCGAGATAACTGCGATGGAAAATGCCAATTTAGAAAACGCTAAAGAAGGGACGCTCGAGCACACCTACAATGAAGTCCTGAAGGGTTCACCGCCCTTGCAAATGCAACATGGCCTCTCGCAACTTGAAAGACAGGAAATCATCATTACTCAGGGACAATCGAAGGCAAACTTTGAACAATCGAGTCGAATTTCAAAAACCCAAAATAATTCACTCCTACAAGAAGACCATGTGGAAGTTGTTGAAGAGATTGCTCCGCAAATTCAAGACGAAGCCCAAACAGCGGTTTCCACGCGCGCAACGATTCAAGAAGTCGTTAATGCCATGACCATTTACATGCAACAAGATGCCCAACAATTTGCTTTTCTTAGTGAGCAGCTCGCCAAGCAAACGGAGCAAGAAGTCTATGCCTTACAAGAACTGCAAATACTTACTCAAAATATGATGAAAGACCGCTTGGCTGAACTACAAGGCAGACAAGATGCGATCAAAAATGCAATCTATGCCAATGTTGACAGTTATGAAGGCGCAGTAGACAAAGTGTCTACAATGGGAGGTAGTTTCGCTGTCTTGGGTAAACAGCCTGCCAACCTGGACATGGGATTATTCAATTACTAATTCTGGACGGAAGTGGAGAGGTTATGAACTCTAAAAAGACACCTGTTTTGATACCGATACAACGCACCCTGAGCCATTTTTTAACAAGGCGTATGCGTTACGGTTTGCTGGGTCTTTTAGCATGTGTACTTGTGTTGGGGTTCGCATCTGGACAAGAGCCATTGCCTGTTCCTTCTACCCCCCCTATAACAGATCCAGGTTCTCTACCGCCCCCACCGCCGCCTGGCGGCGGTGGGGGCGGTGCTACCACGCCCACTCCTAGTGGAGCAGGGACGATAGCAGTTCAATCCTTTTGTGGGGATAGCAGTTTGGGCGGTGTTGGGTTTGATCCGAACACTATAGACCTGGAAAGCTTGCTGCCTACCCCCAATCTATGGTTGCGTGAAACCATGTGTATTATGGATGATTACAACATTGCAAAACATACAAATAGCTTGGGTTTTGCTCTGCTCTTTGCCTGTTTTGTGTACAGCCTTGTTAACGCTACCTACTTTTTTCGCTCGGATCAATATTTTTCAATTATTGGTCGTTTGATTATTGCTGCGGGTCTTATCTTTGCTCAACCTGTTATTGCCAAGGGCGTTATGAACGCTTGGGAAGGTATTTATAACTCTCTGCAAACGAGTGTTGTGGATACGGCGACGGGTGAACTCGAGCAAAACATGAATACACTTGCCCCACAACTTAAGAGACTTGCCATAGAAACAGCAAAATATAATTTTATTGCTTCTGCTATTCCTGCCATTAAAGGTATAGATGTCGGTAATGATTTGGTTGGGCCTTTTGCCAAAATGACCCAAGAAGCTACACGGTCACTCTTTATGGTCATGGTTTTAATGGGGTCTGTTTATGGAATTTACTTTTTATCTATCTATGTGTCAGGAATGATAGCAGTATTGGCAGGAGTTTTGTTATCTGTGCTTGCCGCCATGCTTGTTTTGCCAGGTATGACCAGTTGGTTTACACGCTGGTTTTCGATGGTGTTTTTATCGTTGGCTATGGTAGCTGTTTATCCTTTTGTCTTTAGTGTGGTGGTGCGGTTGGGCGTCAGTATGCCCCTTTCTGAGATAAGCCGAGTTGTTACAGAGATGCAAGCCTTAGACGACCAAACGAATAATGGTACAGGTGGAAATTTGGTTGAACTTGTTAAAGATGTTGCTGAAAACGGTATGGAAGCGTTCATTCCAAAAGGCTTTGATTGGGGCAAACTCTACTTCCGTTGGATATTTGCTCTTATTGTTTTAGTTATTTCTGTCCTCGCCTCTATTTTTATCTTACAGCGTATCCCTGCACTGCTTAGTGGGTTTATTGGGGGTAATGCTGGGGGCGCAGCGAGCGCAGTTACAGGCTCTGCTTTGGCAGGAGTATTTGCAGGGGGTGCTGCGGCACTTGGTGGTGCGGGTGGTGCTGTAGGGGGGGCTGCGGGTGCTCTAATGAAAGGTGGGGGTGGTGCGCCTAGGGGGGGGAGCCCAAGAGAAAATCAGGCAGCCTTGCCACCTGCTGGTGGTTCGGGTGGTTCAGGCGGTAGCGGTTCGGGTGGGAGTGGTTCAGGTGGTAGTGGTGGGCCAGGGCCTAGCAATGCTTCATCGGGTAGCCCTCGAGACAACCAGTCTGGCCCAGTAACGATGTCGGCTACAACTGCGGATGGTGGTGGTAATTCAGGCTATAGCCCAACTTCTGGTTATGCATCTTCAGGAGGGGGCTCAGGTGGCAGTGCTAGTTTAGGTGGTTCCTCGAGCAATCGTGGTGGTGGGTCTTTAGGTAGTAGTCGCACTCCAGCAAGTCTTCCCTCTGCTGGTAGTACAGGAGCTTATGCCAAAGGTGCATCAGCAAGTTCTAATGGTGCAGCGTCTGTACAACGCGGTGACTTTAGAAATGATCCAAGCGTGAAAACTGTAAACACAACCGCCACAGGTGGCCGCACCAATCCGAGGGGGTAAACGATGCTCTTAGATAAAAGCCAACGTCCTCGAATCCTTCTATTATTTATAGGGCTGGTTTTGCTGGGCTACGCATTTTACCGTGCGTTTCTTACAACCCAACAAGCGATTGCTGATATGGTCGCGCAAGGCTGGGGAAGTTATTTGGGACTCGATAGTTCTGCTTTAGGACCGTTTAGTTTTAGCTGCCTGTCGAGTGCGGATTGTAGTCAACCCTTTATGGATTATTGGTCTGCTAATTATGCTTGGTGGCTGCTTATTCTCGCAATGGTGTGTTTGTTAGCAAGTACACTCATGATGTTTCTCGTGGATAGTTTGCCTACCGGTGCTGGCAAAGCCCCAGGTGGTGCTACTTGGGCAAAAGATAACGAGCTTGCTTCTCTTCTTAAACCAGGAAAAGGCTCCTACGCTAGTCCGCTGCGTGGCTATTTGGGTCACACCATGTCCGGGAAATTGTTAACCGTTCCCGAAAATAAACGAAATGCACACAGTCTTATTATTGGTGGTCCGGGTTCGGGTAAAACGACGCGCTATTTCAAACAAAACTTGTTAAAAGATGCCGTGCAAGGTATGTCGGCGGTTGTCCTCGATTTGAAATACCCTGATGCCCGGGGCGGGTTTTTTGACATGGTTCCTTTTTTTGAAAAACAGGGTTCGGACGTGCAGTTGTTTTTGCCCTTTGATGACAAAACCCTTAGTATGCCCCTACTGCTTGGCGCAGACACCTTTGAGGGTGCTAGTGAATTTGCGCGAATGGTCGTCCCTGTGGATTTGGAAGGTGGGGATAGTGAGTTTTACAAAAACCAAGAACGTAAACTTTTAACGGGTTTGGTTATGGCACTAACACGAACGGGTGAGACCTCCTTGCGAAAACTTTATCGCCTCCTTGTTGCAGGTACACAATCTGTCGCTAACTTTGTGCAGAGTGTGGGCGATAGGGAAGTACAAGAACTCTTTAAGTCATTCTTCGAGTTAGACTCAGGCAAATTAGCAGGGATTGTGAACGGGCTCGAGGGCAAACTGCAAATTTTCTATGATGAAACTTTAGACAAGTCAACCACGCTTTCCGATTATCCTTGGGAAAATGTAAACCTTGACGCTCTAGGTACAAAACCTTCGCTGCTTTACATTGGTATCCCGCAAGAAAAACTCTTAAGCGGTGACGGTAAACTTTTGCTGCAACTGATTAAGCGCACGCTCGACCGAGCTATGCTCAAAAATGCCAGAGCCAATAATGGCTCCTTACCCATTGCTACATCTTTTTATCTCGACGAGTTTCCGAGTTTTGGCGAACTACCTAACATGGAAGAAAACTTTGCAACGATGCGTTCGTACAAAGTGGGTTATCACGTGGCCATCCAGAACAGGGCGCAGCTCGAGAGTGTCTATGGTCGAGAGACCGCCAATGCCCTGTTAACAAACTTATTCCAGCACATTATCTTTTTCCCACGCTATCTTAAATTTGATGATGCCACGTTTTTCTCAGAAGCTCTGGGTGAAATGACCGCTATTGAAGAGTCGCGCGGACGGCGTGCTTCGGTTGCCCTACTAGATTTGCAACAAAATACGGTCAACCGCAAAGAAGTCGCCGTGCCACTAATGTCTCCAGAAGAGATGATGTCTTGGCCGGACGCGGTAGGTGTAGTGATTGCTAACGGGATGCCGCCGATTAAAACGCTCATGCCGCGCTTAGATGAAACGCATGTTCAAGGTAAGCCCAATCTTCTGCACCAATACTATGAAATCTTAAAGCGCAATACGCCCAATGTTGTGCAGCTTCGTAATGAACTACTTTTGCGCCGGCAAGCTACCATGTTTAGGCAGCTTGCGCCTACAGGTGCGCTCACGGAAATTATGCAAGCCAAACAGCAGCGCAAAGAAAAAGCTGTACGTGTTGTTGCTCCTAGTACGAGCGAGCTAAAAACATCTTTCTTAACTTGGCTCGATCAACTCATTGAACTTAAACCAGCCACAACACTTTTCCGTGAAGAAGGTACAGACAAAATAACAAAGATTGCCATCCACGTCACGACTTTACCGCAAGAGATAAAAGAACCCCCCGAGCTTAAAGATTGGTCAAAACAGCGGTTACTCAAGGTGCAAGGTGAACGTTATGGGTTGGTAGGGGAGACGCTAAGTTGGTTAGGGAGCGAGCGTAAGGCTGCACTTGTTGCCTTAGAACAATTCGCGCAGAAGAAGATTGAAAGCAAACCGCCTCAATCTACCCCTACCCCAAAAGCTACCCCGAAACCCAATATACCGAAACCCAATATGCCAAAGCGTCAGGCGGCAGAGGCCACGTTTCAAAAACAACCTGCACCCCAATCCGAAATCATTAAACAGACCGGCGCAGAGGGGCTCGAGGTTCCCCAGCAGCAACCATCTACGTCTGGCAAACACCCTAATGATTTTAGAAAACAACCTGGTGACGTAGAAAGAGCTGTTACACGGCAACCCGCTCAGCAGTCCATTACAACCCATGAGTCCATTGCAGCTAACCCGTCGTCAGCTCCAGTAAAACCAAACAAAAAGAAACCAAAAAAGAGGAAGCCCAACCCCGGTACTGTACAGCAGGCAATGCCCCACACCCCGAGCGGTAAAGATACTCAGGTGAAGGTCGCACAAGCCCAACTAGAGAATGCTCAACCGAAAGAAGCAGAAGCACCCCTACCTTTATCTCAACACCCTATATCTCAACACCCTAGGCCGGCTCAGGCGATTATTGTTCAACCGCCTGTCCCCGTTCAACCTCAACCTGTCTCTGAAACTCAGTCGCAATCCTTCGTGGAAAGGCCACAGTCAGAAGGGCCCGTCGATGTAAAAGCACAACAGCTTCAGCTCGAACCTGTTTCGCCCACAATCACTTTAGGAGATCAATCATGAAAAAAACTAGCTTAATGATGTTCGTCGCCCTGCTTTTCGCACTATCCTTTGGTGCCTTGGGATTTGCGCAACAAGGCACCGGCCCAGCTCCTATAGACCCTAAAGTGGCACCACCGCCACCGCCGATGGATCTTATGCCCGATTCTGCACAACCGCTCGAGGAGATTGCTGGCATTGTGCAGGCGATTGATAGCGCAAGTAGTGAGATTATGCTGGCGACAAACGTGCTTCGTTCTCAAGAGATTGCTGAAGCTCTTCGTGCGGCGATGGTGAGTCGTGGTGTGTCTGTTTATATTCTTACACCAGAAGAAAATTTAGAGGATCCCAATTCTTATTTGTATAGTCTGGCTTTGGCAGGTGCGAGCGTGCGTGTAGGACCCATCGAAGGAAGTTTTTTGACATTGGATAGACAAACTGTTGTGGTTGGCTTGCTTGTTACAGGTGTAAAAGGGGTCATGGGCTATGAGAATAAAGATATGACGCTGCTCGTACCCGATGAAACCTACACCGCTTCTTATGTTGAAGGGTTCTACCAATCGTTTGAATTAGCTCCACCCCTCGACTTAAACAGTGTTATAGATTCAGGGACACCCGAAGGAGGAGAGCAATGAAATTCAAGGTATCTTCAACGAAAATTTTATATTCCCTTATTGTACTTTTGAGCCTTGCGGGGGTTGCTTCAATTTTGACTTTAAGTATAGGCCGTGCACTGACGATGTTTGCTTATGCGGCGTTTATTTACTTGGGGATTGGAGTCATGAAACAACTAGCTTCCTTACGTGAACTGCTTTCTTATACATCCCTACAGTCTAGTTCAGCGCAGACAGCCTCAGCGGCTGATCCAGTGGTTCCCCAATCGTTCAAAGAGCGACTGCAACAACGCTTTGGTAAGAACCAAACGCAAGAGAGTGGGCCCGCGCAAGCTACAGAAACACGGATCTATGAAAAGGAGGGCGGTGCAGAATATGCTGCGGAAGACGACCTGAAGAAGAATGTGACTCAAGTTGCTCCCAGCCGCCGTGTAAGGGGCGCACCTGCTCGAGAAATGTAGGTAGAAGGAATATTTGTACGTTTGGAGTGAACGTGGATGGGGAGAAAATAGGGTATGTCCAATATGAAATTTGTAGAGCCGCAAAGCTTTGCTCAGGCAACTCGAGAGAAGGCTGAAGACAGGTGGTCAACCTCACGGCGGGATGCTCAGGCCTTAAAAACGGATTCTCGAGTACCAACTCGCCGCCTCAATAATCCACCTACGCTAGACAACTTGCTTCAACAACCAGCGGCTGTTCCAGAAATACAAGAGCCAGCTAACCCAACAACAACGAGTACCATTGAAGAGGGATTTCAAGAGCTTTTAATAATTTTGCCAGTATGGATTCAGGAAGCCGCACTGAGTGTAAAGGCTCTCGAGGAAATTGCCGTTGATGTGGGACGCAATTTGGTTGTGAAGTTTGACGGTGGCTACGAAGTGTTTGACCGTATTGTCTCAAAAGATGACTTACATTACATCATTCACCGCATTCATGGCTTTAGGGAAGACAACCGCACGGGTATTGATAGGACGTTTCACCGTATTGCAGCTATTCGTGATCGCTACGGCGAAATTGTCGGTCTTACCATTCGCTTTGGACGTTTTATTGCGGGTGCTGCCCAAGTTCTCCATGATATGCTCACCACCTCGAAAGATAGCCTGATGCTAATTGGTCGTCCGGGGGTTGGTAAAACAACAATCTTGCGCGATGTGGCCAGAATTTTAGCAGACAAGCAAGGCCCTAGAGTTGTGATTGTAGACTCTTCCAATGAAATTGGAGGAGACGGAAAGATACCCCACTTGGGCATTGGCCGTGCTAGACGTTTGCAAGTTCCCGAGCCATCGGTGCAAGCCAAAATTATGATGCAGGCCATTGCAAATCACGGCCCTGAAGTCGTGATTGCAGACGAGATTGGTTATCACAGTGATGTTCACGTGGTTACGACAATGGCGAGACGTGGTGTGCGCTTTATCGCAACGGCTCACGGTGACTGCCTTAAAGATATTGTAGACAACCCCGATCTAACACCCTTACTTGGCGGTATAGACGTGCAAGCTAAGCGGCGTTTAGCCACACCCGTGTTTGCTTCAGCCCTCGAGATAAAAGGCAAAGGTCAACTCTATTTTCATAAGGATACAAGTGCAGCGGTAGACGCAATTTTGGCTGACAGAGAACCCGAAGGTGAATGGTTAAGTGGTGGTCCTAAACAAGATAAGTAACGACGCGAAAGGAAGACAATGAAAACGATCCAACACCATCCCAGTCCAAGGTACAGCCTATTTGCGGAGGTGGCCTGGTTACGCCCCACATTAAGCACAGGGCAACAAGAAGCCCTCAAGTGGCTGGCTATTTTTACCATGACACTTGACCACCTTGACAAAGTGCTACTTTTTGGAACAGACCCTATCCTCATGGGCTTCGGTCGTTTAGCCTTTCCACTTTTTGCATTTTTAATCGCCTACAATTTAGGGGTCAGGGGGGTAAAACCTACACGCTATCTGTGGCCCCTTATCTTGTTTGCAGTTGCCACGCAACCCGTCTATATGTGGCTTTGGCCTGCGCAAGCTCAGACAGGCAACATTATGTTCACGCTTTGTTTTGGTGTTTTATATGTCGGGCTTTATGAACTCTTTCACAAACGATTACCCGCTTTGGTTAGCCATGCGTTACTTGTCCTCATTCTCTTGATTCCAGCAGTTCAGGTTTCGTATGGACCCGCAGGCGTTTTTTTCATTCCTTTGCTTGTTGCTTTTCTTAAACGACCTTCCATCCTCTTCTTTGTGGGTGTACTCGTTGCTTTACTTGCTGTTAATAACTTTGCACTATACGCCATGTGGGGACTCCTGACGATTCCTGCGATTTATTGGGTAACACGCATGATGATTACACTCGAGCGCACAAATGCTTGGTTCTTTTATCTTTATTATCCAGCGCATCTTTTCCTGCTCAAGCTTTTAGCGAATCGATTGTTTTAGTGACTCGAGGGTAAACGCCTAATTTTTACAGAAAGAAATGATTGGGTATAAACATGTCACGACCTTTACTTATTCAACCCGGGGGAGGCCAGCGTCAACAACGGTCAGCGGATGCGCCCGATGAACGCGAGTTGGAAGACGTGCTCGTGCAAGATGTGCCTCCTCAACTCGAGCCGCCTGCTGAGACAAGGTTGGCCTCAACTCGTCCTCGAGGCTCGAGACAAAGCGAAGTTGCCAAAACAGTTGGAGATAAAAAGGCTGGGAAAACGCAAGCAACAGAAAAAGAACAAACCAAGGAAGGGATTTTTAGTAAAGAAAAAGGTCAATCGCTAACGGAAAAATATCCTTCGCAACAGGGCTTAGAGCGTTCTAAAGAACTTGGTGAACTTGATAACTTAGAGCGTGCGAAATACGAACAGGTTCTCAAAAAAAGGTCAGAAGAGTACGAGCGTGCTCAAGCTCAAAAGCTAAGCTCTGGGCATGGGCGAGGTCATGGTAGTGATGTGCGTGAACATTTGCAGCAACAACCGGATAGGCAACGTCAAGATAAGTTGTTACGAGACAAAAAGCTACAAGAAGAACTCGAGGAAGAGAAAAATCTTTTGCGACAAATGGCTCAACGAGGCCGAGACATGCTCAACAAAATGTTCCGTGGACGCGAGGATGAAAAAGCTAGAATTGAACGCGAACACCGCGAGCAAAAATTAAAACTCGAGCGTGACTACCGTCAGGCACAAGAACAAGCCCGCAAAAAATATCAAGAAGAACAGGCGCGTGTTGCGAAACAGCGTAATGTGCGCTCCCCCCATCAGCGGGGTAGTCCGCGTCAAAGTTTAGAAGCGATGGGACGCAAGCTCAAGCTCGATACATTCTTAAAAGATCAGCAAGCTGCCTTAGAAAAACGCTACCGTGACTTACGGGCAACGCTAGAAAAGCAACGCCGCGATAGGTTAAACAAACTCGAGCAAGCTAGTAGTCATCTTGCTCTTAACCGTGTAAGGCAACGTGAACGAGTGTGTGTGCAAGAAAGAGATCGCCGTGTGCGTTTAGATAAACAGCGTGTAGAACGTCAGCGTACAGAACACCACCGCCGTGAACAAACAAGACAGGTAAAGATAGAGCGCGAACACCAAGAACGTCAGCATCAAGAAAGAAGCCGGCGAGAAACTATGGAACGCAACTACCAGACCCGTGAGCATCAAGACCGTGAACGTCAAGACCGGCATAGACACGAAGAAAGGCGACGGTATGACGAAGACCGTGCTAGACGCAGATAGAAGTAACTCTTGTTAAGACAAAGATTCACCTTGTATAAGCGGTTGTATCTTCCCCTTTCGATCGCGGTAGGTACTATTATTCTAGGAACACTGGGATTTTGGTTGATTTGGCGACCAGAGGAAGCAACCTGGCTGGATGCCTTTTACATGACGGCTATTACAGTGATGACGATTGGTTATGGTGAAGTTTATCCCCTAAATTCAATAGGCCGCGTATGGGCTATTACCGTGGCCTTCTTTGGCGCAGCCACCTTTGCTTATAGCTTGACCGTCATTATGGATTTTATGGTCGAGCAGCGATTCGCTGATTTTAAAGGAGATACAATGCAGCAGACGGTACGTCAACTTCGTGACCACGTTATTCTTGTAGGGTTTGGCAAAATTGCTCAGCAAACAGCTTTAGATTTACAGGCCGCGCGCGTCCCTTTTGTAATTGTTGATCTCGATACACATCTTCGTGAAGTTGCGGAAGACCATGAGATGTTGTGGAGCATTGCCGATCCTACGCAAGATGAAGTCCTGGAAAAGTTAAACATTCATCATGCTCGAGGTCTGATTGTCGCTACAGAAAATGAGGCCACAAATTTGTACGTTGTTTTATCGGCTAGAGTGCTCAACGCCACACTTCATATTGTGTCGTTAGCCCTCCATGAAGAGAGTGTTCCCAAACTAATTCGAGCGGGCGCGAACCGAACGATTTCTTCAGCGACTATTGTAGGTCGTAGATTGGCGCGGCTCATGTTGTCACCGAGTATTGTTGACTTTTTTGATACGGTTTTTGAAGAGTCACATAAGGGTGTAGAGAACTGATACAGGACAACGGAGTAGGTCGTATGTCTATTTGAAAACCTTGTCTTATGCTTTTAGAGTTGATAAAAAGAAACCAACCTAAAGAACTATGCATACATTGTAGCTCGAGCTCGAGGGAATTTCGCAAAGAATTTAATTAGCAATCAAAGTATTGGTAAACATCAAAGCCACAGGGAGTTGACTCGAGAGAAGATAGCTTCGAGCCTGCTTGTGTGACTGGGCTCGAGCTTCCTCGAGCTTCCGCAAACTTCTATAACAAAGATTAATTCTGGTTGCTAGAATACTGGAGGTTTATCGTAGGAGACTAATGAACTATGCATTGTTCAGATGAGAGGTTAGCTTATATGACCATAATTTCGCAAATGCGAGCTTATGAACCTGAATTGTTAACCAAGGAAGATACAAGGCAGATTGTTGACACAGTTCTCGAGGACTATTCCCTTCTGCACCAAGAAGGAATTGCACGACTTCTAAAGCTCTGCGAAAGCAAGCTCGAAACGATTAGAAGCGGTGACTATATTCTTTCGAGTGTCCCATCAAATCTTCCATACATAGAAGATTTGATGACGTGTCTAAAAGCTCTCGATAAATAACGTAAGCGCACCTGCTTAGCGTTAATGCATGGGTTTAACACCTGGGCATTTCTATTTCTATTTAGACAGACACAGTGTAACCCTCGAGTCTGGCATGAGGTCAGAGGTCAATAGTAGACATATCTATATGTGAAAAGGCAACCACATATAACAAGAGTCAAGCTGTTTCATAAAGTGCCGTCTCTTACAGTATTTTTACTCGTTTGATGAAATAAACCCGAGGCTAGATATCCCAAATTAACTGCTCATATAGGAATAAAAACGTAGCATTCTATAGATACCACTTGAGGTTGAGCCTCAATATGAAAACATATTTTCTAAGGAGATAGCAAAAAATGAATAGGCTTTTTTTTATTGTCTTAGTTTTGCTCGGTGTTACACTGATGGCTTGCGAGAAAACAGCGGTGCCTGCCGAGGCAGCAATTCCCCCAAAGAGAGTTGACGACTTACCTGTTTACAAAGATTTGAAACCCTTAAAAGTTTCAGCGAATGACCTAAGCTCTCAAGGTGCACCTGGGTACACCATCACCCTTCAACATGTGGGCAAGCCGTCCGAAGAAGTGAAGGATGCTTTGCAGAAAGCTGCAAAGCGTTGGGAAAATGTTTTCACTCACGGGCTTCCAGATTTTGAGGGTGATATTGCAGCGAATACGTGTGGCAGCAGCCAGAATCCTGATTTCTCTGGCACGGTTGACGATGTTCTTATCTTTGCGGGTGTTATCGAGATTGATGGTGAAGGCGGTGTGTTAGCGAAAGCTGGACCTTGCCTTATTCGCACCTCGAGCGGTCTGACAATTGTAGGTTCTCTGGTGTTTGATACTGCGGATCTTGCTAGGTTTACAGGTCAATTAACAGATATTGCTGCTCACGAAATGGGACATATCCTAGGGATAGGCAATCTGTGGAGCAGATCTGAACTCATCGCAGACGCAGGTACTGATAACCCTACATTCCTTGGTGCTGAAGCAAATGAAGAATATCGCAAGCTGGGTGGCAAAGGGAATATTCCCCTTGCCAACGAAGGAAGTACGGCTTCTAGAGACCGCCACTGGCGTGAAAGTGTTTTTCAGACTGAACTCATGACAGGCTCTCGTAACAAAGGCGAGGCTGCAAATGCTTTAAGTCGTTTAACGATTGCTTCGCTTAGTGATTTAGGTTATTACGTTGATTTGGATGCGGCAGATCCTTACACCTTGCCCACGGGAAATGCCTCTGGAGATAGTAGTAGCCTGCAAACCCTGAGCACAGAGGACGGTCTTGAATTTAAGGAAGAACTCTTAGAGCCTGTGGCTCGAGTCGAATAAGAGATTTCTCTCTACCTTTTTGCACCTCGAACCTGCCTTGAACTCGAGGTGCAAAAAGGTATACACAGGTCAAAAATTCTATTTATCCATTAGGGTCAATCCTAACGGGGTTGTACATTTTGTAAGTTTGAGTATAATAATGTCTAGGTGAAGAATAAAATAAAGTGTAGGGAGGAACAAGGCTTGAAGAGAGTTTTTGGTATTGACTACATTTTTCCGGTTGCTTGTTTCGTAAGTTGCATCTAGCCATCGAGCATTTAACCTCAAGCTCCCAAACCCAATAGAGCTTATTATCTTGTTTCGCTTACGACCATTTTCACTATTGAATATCTCTAGATTTGGGACCGGGAAAACATCTAGTGCATAACATTTAAGTATGCAGATTTTTTAAGGGGAGAGCATGAAAAAAATATTTGGATATCTAACAATAGTTTTGTTGTTGGCTTTGCTAAGTGCGTGTAGCACAGCAGGCCCGACTAGCGATGTTACATCGTTAGCTGAAAGCCAAAACCTTATCAAAAATGGAAGTTTCAATGAAGGTGAAAAGAACTGGGTGTTTTATGCCAATACAAAAGAAGGCGTAACATACAAAGAGGGGCTCGACTCCTATGGACGTTACTGCGTATGGGTAGGGAAAGCTGGCCCCAATCCTTGGAGCATCGGCTTCTACCAACAAGGCTTCCAATTAGAAAAAGGTATCACCTACACCCTGTCGTTTAAGGTAGCAACGAGTGTTGGGAAGACAGCAAGCGTCAAGGTGAAAGCCACCGAGTCCCAGGAGCCATATGTCGAATACGCTTACTCGACCCAAACGGTGAACGGGGGAAATCTACAGACAAAAACGATTAGCTTTACTATGGCAGAGCGAGAAGATAGCGGACGGATTGCGTTCCAACTCGGGGGCACAGCCGATAACCAATACTACTGCTTTGATGATATTTCTTTAACACATTAGCGGGGTAATTAAATCGTTGCAGTTTGTCTTACAAAAACTCTGGTTTTTAATACTACTTCTCCAGGAACGCTGTCTTGGCAGTGTTCCTGGAGCTTTTTGTCTAGGGCAAGTTGATAACTCCACAAGCAATGCGGTCACCACTACCCCCATTTTTTGGTTCGTTGCTGTAATTATCTTCGTTGGCATGAACCATAATCGTGCGTCCCACCAAAGACGTATCTCCTTCCGCAACCGTCATTTTTGGGGTGCTAAGAATAGCAATGGCTGTACCATCGTCTGCGACCTCGAGATTTTGCAAATCACCGGCGTGTCCCGTGTGTGAATCCACATCTGGTCCAGCATGATTCCCTGTTTCGTAAGGGTCAAAGTGTCCACCGGCAGCACCGTGCATCACGGCCATTCCTGCTCCATCCCTTGAAGTGTCGCAGCTTCCTTCGCTGTGAACATGAAAGCCGTGCTTGCCTGGAGGCAAATCTGTTAGGGTCACGGCAACCTCGAGCCCGGTGGGTGTATCCATAAAGGTAACAACACCTAATTCTGTTCCCTCGGCATTGGTCACGGTAGCCGTAGCTGTTTGCCCCTGAACAAAGCCAATACCTAAAAGCGCGCTAAGAACAGTCCAGCGTAAAATGTGCCATTGATGTTTCATTGTTTTCTCCCTGTAAAGCGTGGCTCACCCAAGCCACGACGTAGTTACTACAAGAGTATTGTATAAAGAAAAGAGCCTAGTTTCACACCAGGCTCTTTTTTTAACCCTTCACGGAGGCGTGAAGGGTTAAGTTGTAATCCGTTTAGGTATCACGCTGCTTGAGCTGCTCACGAAGGTCAGCGATTTCGCTGTCCTTTATTTCCACCATTTCTCGAAAATAAGCATTCTGATCTTTATAGAAATCAGAACTTTTTGTCTTGTCTTCTAGCTGTCCTGCTAAAGCTTGGAAATTTCTTGTGAGATTTAGATTGTCTTGCCCAACCTCAGCTAGCAAGTCTTTGAGCCTTGCTATTTCGTCGGACTTATTAACCCTAGTATCTCCTACTAGTTTTTCCAGTTTTTCCGAAAGAGTAAGAGCTTTACTTTCTAAAACTTGTTTTATGCCTTCTAGAATTCTTACTTTTTGAACACCTTCAAGGTAACGAAGGTTACTCAGTAAGGTTGTCGAGTAAGACATTGCTAAGATAAGTGAAGCAAACGCCCATAAAACGAATACGAGTATTTCCATAGTGGTTTTTTCTCCATAATTATAGACCACGTATTTAGTATAAACGATTCGCGCTAAGAAAAAGAGCCTAGCTTTAAACTAGACTCCTTTTTACCCAGCACCAAGGGGTGCTGGGGTTTTTATGGTCTGTTAGGTCTTACCTAAACGAGCAAGCAAATCTTGTATTTTCTTATTCAAGACATCTTTCTCTTTCAAGATGCGTGAGGAATGAAGCCGCAAGCGAAGATTATTCGCTTTAAGCTTCCGAACCTGGCCCTCAAGGGCCAGGTTGGCTTTTTGCAGTTCCTTGATCTCCTCTTTGAGAAGACCGATGGTAGCCTTCTGCCTTTCTATCACATCTTTTCTGTGATTGTTCTTTATTGTGAGACGTTCTACTTTTGACTCTTGCATTAAAGAAAATGCACAAAAAATGGCTAAACCAACTGCTAAACCAACCGCTAAACCTAAGGCACTTGACATGGTTTTTTTTCCTATTACTAAAGACCATGCTTTAGTATAAATCTCTTGCAACCTGCCCGAGAGAAAAACTTTTTTGGCTGATTCTTGGGGCGCACGTCAAAAAAAGCAAAAGAGAAGAGCCTAAAAACTTAGGCTCTTCTTACCACTCACCGGAGGGTGAGGGTTATAAATGTGGTCCTTTAGGACTCTTC
>JBOFGY010000208.1:0-11406 GCA_051649365.1 Trueperaceae bacterium | reverse complement strand
GTTTGATATTCCAATCTTTCGCGAACTTTTCAGCGCGTTCTTTGGTACGTGAATAAACAACTTCCACTTTGTCACGGCTGCGCCCACCTTGAATCGTCATGGTGTAAAACAAGCCGATAAGTCCTGTACCTAACATGGTTACTTTATGCATCGTTTCCTCCTGGTTTAGCAGGTCAGTATTTCAGCTAGTCAGCGTTTCAGATGTGTAAGTTTTCCTGACAAGCTGAAATGCTGACTAGCTCATTTTTTCCTTTGCGTATAACGCCGCCCCAATTATGCCTGGCTCACTTAACTCAGCTTGAACAATCTTAGGCAACGTCGGAACAACCTTTGCATGTTTTTCAAACGCTGCCTTAATGCCTGGTAAAAGCAAATCTGTTGCTTTAGAAAAGCCACCTCCAATAATAATGCGTTCTGGAGCAAGCATAGCCGCAACTGAAGAGAGTGCAATGCCGAGCGTGTAAGCAAGCGTGTTGATGGCTTCTTGACAACCTTCGTCACCATTTCTTGCAGCCTCAGCAATAAGATACGCGCTTACTTTATTGAGGTCGCCATTCGTTTGTTTGTGAAGAAGAGGTGTGCGCCCATGCAAATAAGGCCGCGTGATACTGGCAACAAGTGCCGAGGCTGAGGTGAGGGTCTCGAGACAGCCCACACTGCCGCACCCACAACGCACACCGTTAGGATCAATAATCAAATGTCCAAGTTCACCCGCCCAACCTTTACCAAGTTGCAGCTTTCCGTCTAGTACAAACCCACCACCAACACCTGTACCAAGAATGACACCAAACACGTGCTTTACCCCGCGCCCTGCACCCATGAGGCTTTCGGCTAAAACAAAAGAACGCGCGTCATTTACAACAAATGAGGGTAGCTGAGTTTGTTCGGACAAAACATTGGTAATTTCAAAATTAAACCAGCCAGTTGCGAAGTTTGGCATGATGAGCGTAGCACCACGCTCGACATCAATCGTTGCCGGTACACCGATGCCTAAACCTTTAATGTTTAGACCTTGCTCTTCTGCTTCTCCTTTCAGTATCTGGACGTGTTGCACGATGTCTGTGACGATGTCGTCCCGAGGGCGAAAGGAGCGCGTTTCAAAACTACGGGCGAGCAACACATCGTCTCGAGCTGACAGTAGGCCCAGCTTGATGTTTGTGCCACCAACATCGATTCCAATCATTCCTTGCCCTGACATTCCCACCCGATCATTTGCTTTACAAAGTTTACTTTAACCAAAATTTACTTTAACAATTATTTTACCTAGCATACTGGTACGAACCACTTTACGTCTAGGTTATTATATGTAGGTTCAGATATTGAGCTTATTATTTAACTTCCGTATAGCTCCAAATCATAGAAGCAAAAAGTCGGTTAGCAGTTCCCTAACCGACTTTCTATGTTTGGTGGGCGCTGAGGGACTCGAACCCCCGACCCTCTCGGTGTAAACGAGATGCTCTACCAACTGAGCTAAGCGCCCAAGAGAGGCATCATCTTTCAATCAGATTTACCTCTCACAATGTTATTCCTAAGTAAAACTGTCTTTGCAAGCATAACATTTTCTACTTAAAAATGAGGTATCAGCATTCACTGATACCACGCTTGGTGACCCCTACGAGATTCGAACTCGTGCCGCAACCTTGAAAGGGTTGTGACCTAACCGCTAGTCGAAGGGGCCATACGTCGGCTGAAGCGTTCTTCTATACTTCTCAGCCGACAGGTGCTTTTTGGTGGGTCGTGTAGGACTCGAACCTACGACCCAGTGATTAAAAGTCACTTGCTCTACCGACTGAGCTAACGACCCAACAGCCTGCATAGTATATGGAGTACAGCTCACTACTGTCAAGGGCGAGAAACACACGAAAGGCAGGAGGAAGAAGGCAAGAGGTAGGAAGAAAGGGAAAGTCAAAAACTCCTGTCTCCTTCCTCACTTTCTCCCCCAACTCGTAAGCTGAATAGTTGAGAAAGCTGCCATTTTGTGGAACGATGCAACTATGAACACACAACAATCAGAACGTTTATTTGAGCGTGCTAGAAAACTAATTCCAGGTGGTGTCAATTCACCAGTACGGGCGTTTGGGAGTGTCGGTGGTACACCACGTTTCATTGCTAGGGCAAAAGGTAGCAAACTCTGGGATGAAGACGGCAACGAGTATATAGACACGGTAGGCTCATGGGGGCCAATGATTTTAGGTCATGCACATACTGCGGTGCTAGAAGCCATCGCCGCCGCCGCCCAAGATGGCACGAGCTTTGGTGCACCCACCGCAAGAGAGGCCGAACTCGCCGAGCTCGTCTTAACGCGTTATCCAGGCTGTGAGCGTATTCGCTTTGTCAATTCAGGCACCGAAGCTGCCATGAGTGCCATTCGTGTAGCACGCGGTGCCACAGGGCGCGATTACATCATCAAGTTTGCAGGCAATTATCACGGTCATGCTGATGCGCTTTTGGTTGCAGCTGGCTCTGGCGCATTGACAACTGGTGTTCCCTCGAGCGCAGGCGTCCCTGCGGATACAGCAAAGACAACCTTAGTCGCCCGTTACAATGACCTCGAGTCTGTCGGTAAGTTATTTGAAGCAAGACCTAGGGAGATTGCAGCCGTTGCCCTCGAGCCCGTCGTGGGCAACATGGGCGTAGTGGTGCCAACACCAGAATTTTTAGCAGGACTCCGCGACATCACTAAGCAATACGGCGCAAAACTTTTAGTAGACGAAGTGATGACAGGATTTAGACTCGCCAGGGGTGGTGCCATCGAACGCTTAAAGCTTGATGCCGACCTCGTGTGCTGGGGCAAGATTATTGGCGGCGGTTTACCTGTTGGTGCGTATGGTGGCAAAGCGGACATCATGGATAATGTCTCCCCTGTTGGCAAGGTGTACCAAGCCGGAACGCTCTCAGGCAATCCGCTAGCGATGGCTGCGGGCATTGCCACGTTGCAGGAGATGGAGGAGCTTACAGACCTCTATGAAGTTTTAGAAGAAAGAACTGCAAAGCTCGAGGCAGGTTTACGTGAAGGTGCAAAAAGCGCAGGCGTTCCCGTCACCATCAACCGCGTCGGTTCAATGATTACTGTGTTCTTTACAGAGGAGCCCGTGACCGATTTTGAAAGTGCCTCCACAACCAATACGGAGTATTTCAAAGTCTGGTTTCATAGCTTGTTAAAGCAAGGCGTGTACTGGCCAGCAAGCAATTACGAAGCCGCGTTTTTATCGTATGCCCATAGCGAGAGTGATATCGAGAGAATGCTCGAGGCTGCGAGTAAGGCGTTTAAGGAGATTAGAGTTTAGGAAATCAAGATACACCTATCGTCTAGATTGAGGGGATAGGATGAATAAGTTCGACGAATAAGTTCATTGTGGCTACTCGGCTCAATGAATCATGGAATTGCCAAGAGTATACGTAGATATAGTCTCGAGTAAAATGAAAATAGCCTCGAGCAAACTCGAGGCTAACAAAACTCCAAACAAAACTTTACTAACCCAACAGATGCTGTACGGCTGCTTTCTCCTCGAGCAACTCCGCTTCTGTCGCTTTCATGCGCTCACGGATAAAGTCATTGACCTCTAAACCCTCCACCACTGTAATCTGTCCGTCTTTTACGGTCACAGGAAACGAATACATAATATCGGGCGCAACGCCGTAATGGCCGGTGCTAGGAATCGCCATACTGACCCAATCTTTTTTAGCCGTTCCTAAAGCCCAGTCGCGCATATGGTCAATGGCAGCACTCGCAGCACTTGCAGCGGACGACGCACCACGCGCATCAATAATGGCAGCACCACGCTTTTGCACGGTTGGAATAAAAATATCTTTCATCCATTTTTTCTCGACGCTGTTGATGGCTTTTTTGCGACCAATCGTGGCATGGTGAATATCTGGAACTTGTGTACTACTGTGATTACCCCAGATAATCACCTTTTTAATATCCGCAATGGGTTCACCGGTTTTACCCGCAAGTTGACTCATGGCGCGGTTGTGGTCTAAGCGTGTCATGGCGGTGAACTGCTCGGACTTTAGGCTCGGTGCGTTTTTCATGGCAATGAGCGCGTTCGTGTTGGCAGGGTTGCCCACGACCAACACTTTTACATTGCGACTGGCATGGTCGTTGAGGGCTTTGCCTTGTGCAGTAAAGATGGCTCCGTTCGCCTCGAGCAAATCTTTTCGCTCCATGCCTGGGCCACGCGGACGTGAACCCACGAGCAGTGCGTAATCAACATCTTTGAAGGCAACCTTAGCTTGATCACTCGTAACAATGCTATGGAGTAGTGGAAAAGCACAGTCGTTGAGTTCCATCACGACACCCTCGAGGGCTTTTAGTGCGGGTGTAATTTCTAAAAGCTGCAAGATGACCGGTTGGTCTTTACCAAGCATATCACCGCTAGCAATGCGAAACAAAAGTGAATAACCGATTTGTCCAGCCGCACCGGTGACGGCAACACGAACAGGGGATTTCATGAGAGAACCTCCAAAAAAGTAGCTGGTAGCTATCAGCCGTCAGCTATTAGCTAAACCCAACACCTAACGTCTAACATCTATTCTTAACCGTCGTCATCCTAACACGAGGTTCATGAATATAAGACCTTAAAGCCCAACATTATTTTTTTCTAAGGCACGCTCGGCTCGGTAGCTGCTGCGCACGAGCGGCCCCGCAACCACTTCCATAAAACCTTTGGCCAAACCCCATTCACGGTACATTTTGAATTCGTCAGGTGTGACATAACGCTCGACAGGCAAGTGGCTTGCCGTGGGGCGCAAATACTGTCCAAACGTCACAATATCTACGTTGATAGCACGAAGGTCGTCCATCGTTTCTAAAATTTCGGCTTCGGTTTCGCCAAGTCCTAACATGAGGCTTGTTTTCGTGATGACATCTGGGCGAGATTTTTTGGCGTACTCGAGCACCTTCAACGTTTGCTCGTAACTGGCTCTAGGGTCACGCACGCTCTGCGTGAGACGCTTCACCGTTTCGACGTTTTGCGCATACACTTCGATACCACTATCAAGGACGAGTTGCACGTGGGCGGTGTTACCCAGAAAATCTGGCGTGAGAGCTTCGACGGCAGTATCCGTGTTAACTTCTTTAATTTTACGAATACAAGCTGCATAGTGACTTGCGCCGCCATCCGGCAAATCATCGCGGTCAACGGAGGTGAGTACCACGTACTTTAAGCCCATAAGCTTCACGGATTCTGCCGCAAGCTTGGGTTCATCTTGGTCGAGCCAACCTTTGGGATTACCCGTCGCTACTGCACAAAATTTGCAGGCTCTCGTACAGACAAAGCCCATAAGCATAATTGTGGCAGTGCCAGCATCCCAGCACTCTCCAATGTTCGGACACATCGCTTCTTCGCAGACAGTGCTAAGACGGTTTTCTCGAACAGTAGATTTTACTTTGGCGTAATTGTCTCCGCTTGGCAAACGCACCTTGAGCCAATCGGGTTTTTTATCACGAACGTATGCCTCGGTGTCTTTGCGTTGGATACCGTGTTTGATGTATTTGATGTCAGGTTGCATGTTAGCTGCTAGCTTTCAGCAAGGAGTCTTTAACAAGGTGTAGCATGCCGTTATCATTAACTAAATTTTTCATAACGAGATATTACCTCCTATTAACTATTAAAGACTCTTTTCAGCTATCAGCTTTTCGTCTTTTAACTGACGACTGATCGCTAACGGCTGATCGCTTAATCCTTTCTCTGATACGAGAGTTGCATCTCCCACGAAAACATCCTCAAATGCTTTCACAACGTTCGGTTTTACTTCATCCAAATAAATTTCCCGACCTAACTGCTGGGTCATGCTCGTCATAGTCTTGTCCGTAAGACCACACGGCACGATGTAATTAAAATGGTTTAAGTTCGTGCTGACGTTTAGTGCAAAGCCATGAAAGGACACATCGCGTTTAATGGCTACACCTATCGAAGCGATCTTCAACCCTTCACCGAATAGCACACCTGCGTAGCCTGGACTCCCCTGGGTCTCGAGCCCATACCCTACTAACATGTTCACGAGGGACTCCTCGATCTTTCGCAAGAAGGCCCTAGCACTGCGCCCGACCCGAAAAATAGGATAGCCCACGAGTTGTCCTGGGCCGTGATAGGTAATATCTCCACCACGCTCAATGTCGTAAAGGGCAAAGCCTTTCTCCTTCAGAAAATCCTCGGTGACGCGCAGGTTTTCTCGCCCGCCTTTACGCCCGAAAGTAATAACCGGTGGATGCTCGACGAGGAGTAGGGTTGGAGGTTGACGACCTTCAACCACAGCCCTGTGGGTCTCGAACTGCACCTCCCAAGCTGCTTTGTAGTCTAGGGTTCCCAAATCACGCACCTCGAAGGGTTCGTTCATACTCACCTTGAGTCTAGCGGCAGAATTAGGTATAGAGATCACTTCTGGAGCCATAGATTAAAGCATAGCAAGAATGCTCTTTCAATAAAGTATACCGAAAGCTAGAGATAAAAAGTAGAAAGCACGACAAGGAGGTTAACCTTCACCTTTTGACCTCTGCTCTCTACCTTTCCCCTCTGCTCTTCATCTTCACTAATTTATCATTTTTCACTCTTCCCTCTTCTTTTCTTTCGTATGATGAGCGAACTGTGTGTGAGCTACGGCCCCGCATGGTTCGAGCCTACGGCTCGAAAAATTTCTGTATGAGCGGGAGTCTGCCAGCCTCTCGTTGCAGGAAAGATGGTTTACATGGCAACAGGTAAAGTAAAGTGGTTTAGCAACGAAAAAGGTTTTGGCTTTATTGCACCCGATGATGGTGGCGCAGATGTGTTCTGCCATTTCTCTGCGGTGGGTGGAGACGGTTATAAAAGCCTTAACGAAGGCGATGAAGTTGAGTATGACACTGAAGATGGGCGTAAAGGGTTACAGGCGAAAAACGTCGTGGTAACCAATGCTGCCCCTGTGTCCTCACGTCCTCGCCGTCAGCCGCGCGCCTAACATCGTCCGCGACTTACTTTAACCGCTTGGGTTGCCAGGCGGTTCTTTTTTTGCTTTACAGAAAGTAGAGCGCGGTTCGTAAAAAGCAGAGAGCAAAAGCTAAAAGATGATGAGATTTAACCTGTGCCTTAACCCTCTGTCTTAGCCCTTTGCCCCCTTCAGATTATGGCTGAAGAGAGGTTAAGCGGTACAAAGCACCCCCACCAAAATCAACGAGGTACATCTCTCCCGCTTCATCTTCACCAAAACTCGCAATAGCAAACTCAGTTTGTTCAAAAAGTTCTGCACTCCATATACCCTCCGTGTTGCGAGCCGTCCAAACTTTGCCACTGGCGAAATCAGCATAGAAATAGAGTCCTTGCAGGTCTGGTAATTGCTGTCCTCGGTAAACAATGCCACCCGTGACAGACACACCGTCTTCACCGTGTGCGTACTCGAGAATCGGCAAGACAAATTGACTCGGGTCACAATCAGAAGTTTCGGTAAAGCAGTGCAACCCTTCCATGGCATTCCAGCCGTAATTCTCGCCACCCTTGCTGCTAGCAGGTTGGAAGTTAATCTCTTCATAAAGATTCTGCCCGACATCCCCGATGTAAAGGTCACCGGTGGCACGGTCAAAACTAAATTTCCAGGGGTTACGCAACCCGTAGGCCCAAATTTCTGTGGCAGCACCACTTTCGACAGTCCAAGGATTATCGGCTGGTACGGTGTAGGTATCGGCATTTACGTCATTCACATCGAGGCGTAAAAGTTTGCCGAGGAGCTTTGTCAGGTTCTCGGCATTTTCTTGTGGGTCGCCACCATCACCGCCGTCGCCTATACCCAAATAAAGATAACCATCTGGCCCAAAGGTGATATGCCCACCATTATGATTTGCGAACGGTTGCTCGATGGTCAGAAGAATTTTGGCAGAAGCAAGATCAGCTTTGTTGGGGTCGCTCGAGACTTTATAACGCGCCAATACCGTATCGGCAGCTCCATTACTTTTTTTGTTAGCATTTGTGTAGTAGATAAAAAACGTACCGTTCGTTTCATAATCTGGATGAAACGCTAAACCAAGCAAGCCTTGCTCTGGTCCTTGCTGTGGCGTAAGTAACGTGCTGACATCAAGAAAGGGCTCTGGCAAAACCTGTCCTTTCGCAACGATACGAATAAGGCCACCTTTTTCAATCACGAACAGTCGCTCTGTGCTGTCCCCCGAGTGCGTAACACCGACAGGCTGATTCAGTCCAGCAACCACTTGAGTAAAGCTCGAGGGCATTTCTGTCTCACCACCCTCTTGCCCCGAAACACAACTTACTAATCCTAGAACGATTGCAATAAACATAAGATTTAATTTCATCAACACTTTCATGCCATTTAGCTTAACGTGTTTGACTTGGAATAGTATGGGCTTCATCTCACTATAGCTTTTAATCTTGTATGGGCTTTTCAACTTGTGTAGAGCTTTTGTTTTATATTTCTGTAGCACTCAAACTTGCTCCACAATAAACCCAGCGTCATTAAGCCCAGGAAATGCTTGACCTTTGGACTTGTAAAGTGCGGCTTCTTTCGGATGCAAGAGCCAAAAGGCCTCTTCTTGAAGTTCTGCTTCGGAGGATCTAGGGGTGTCATAAAAACCTGTAAGGCGGCGTTGACGTTGCGCCTCGAAGAGAATAATCGCCGTCGCCACGGACACATTGAGCGATGGCACCATCCCTAGCATAGGGATAATCACGTGGGCATCCACTGCTTCAGCAGCATGTTCGCTCACGCCCCATTTTTCATTGCCAAATAAAATACAGGTCGGCTTCGTGTAATCCACGTCTCTGTAATCCAAGGCTTTATCCGAAAAGTGCGCGGCAAAAAGCTGCATTCCTTGCCCCTTCACAACCGCCATTGCGGTGTCAATATCAGGGTGAACATGTACGTTGACCCATTTTTCAGCACTAGCACTGGTTTCGTTAAACGTAGCAATGCCACCCGTCGGATTCGTCGCGTGAACCTTACCAATGCCCACCGCATCACAAGAACGGAGCATGGCAGATAAATTATGAGGTTTATGGACATCTTCAGCAAGAATCGTTAAGTCGGGCTGACGCTTGTGCAACATCGCCATGACTTTTTGGTAGCGTTCCATTGTCATAAAACCAAGGCTATCAGCATTTCAGTATTTCAGCTAGTCAGGGTAGAGGGCAGGAGGCGAAAAACAGATTGCTAAGCTGCTGAAGTGCTGAAATGCTAATTTTCGCTTGACACTCTTTGGGCTTAGCAAGTATTATCCTGTTTGCTGTATTCGCACCTGCCGAGGTGGCGGAACTGGTAGACGCACTAGCTTGAGGGGCTAGCGGCCGCAAGGTTGTAGGGGTTCAAGTCCCCTCCTCGGCACCAAAAAAGTATTAGATGACGGTATTGACAATAAACTCTTGACTTAGTTTGTAACAGTTAAATTTTGTGAAAGATTTTCTTGTTTAAAGCAGGCTGTCAAAAAGGCTTAACCCGTTATCTTTCAACCACTTCTTTGCCTGCTGGTAACGCGGAGTCTGCACGTATACAATGTTCCAAAACCTAGCCGTGTGGTTCGGCTCGAGCAAGTGCGCCAACTCGTGCGCCACCACGTACCTCACCACCACCATCGGGGCTTTGACAAGCCGCCAGTTGAAGTTCAGGCTGTCGTTGGGCGTACACGAACCCCAGCGCACCTGCAAGTCTGAGATAAGAACGCGCTTGTACTCCACACCGAGATTCGCCGCTAGCTCTTCAACGACTGGCGTAATCTTCTCTCTCGCTTGTTCTTTGAACCACCCCTCGAGCAACTCGGGAGCCATCGTCTGGTTTTGTTTGGAGATGGAAAAATAATTATCAAAGCGCACGCCGTCAAACGTTTCGTCAAGGTACTGTAGTCGGTAGTTACGCCCTAGGTAAAGAACAGAGGCACCCGCGACAAACTCTTTATCGTGGAGGGGCTTCGGGTCGTATTTTTGCGGGTGCTGCATCTTCTCGTAAATCCAGAGCTTCTTCTGCTGAACGGCACGGTCAATCTGTTCCAGGCTCGCCTTGAAAGGCGCACGTACCACTACAGAGCGGTCACGCCCGACGGTGATGCCGAGGGTCTTTCGGTTCGAGTAGACGACGTTGTAATCCAGTTTCATAAAACCCTACCAGGATAATACCCTACTGTGCGTATAGAATAACATCATGGTTCTTTTCTGCGACTTCCATGAGACGTGAAATAATCTCGCCTCGTTTCGTAAAAAGCTGTGTGTGCTCGATTTTGGAAAGAACTTTCAATACATCCTGAGAGAGCAAGGCTTTTTGCAATTCACCTTTCAGGCGGTTACGGGCAGGCACGTTATCCCAAAATCCCGCCAGTTTTAGTTCTCGCTCGAGGATGCCCGTCACCTCCTGGGTCAAGCTCACCAGCGAGGAGATGTTATCGGGTGATAGTTCTGCATCCTCGAATATTTCTCTCTTCAAAATACGAAAAAGCGGCATTTGTTTCTTGCGGTGCAAGCCGTAGGTGGGTTCTTTGGCGACGTTGCGAATTCGCGCACGTAATTTCTCGAGTTCTTCGTAAATCTTCTGCCAGTTGTCCTTAAACTGCCTGATAATTTCTTGCAAGGCTTCAACGAATGAGGCATAGAGTTCGGGGTCTTCGTCAAAACTCAAATCAATGTGGTGGCGGATGCCGTGTTCAATCTCTGCGGCTTTGGTCTTGGCGCGGGTGCGCTTCTCCACTTGCTTTAGAAAATCCTCGTCCATAATGGAGATGGGTTCCACTTTTTGCTCTATGCCTTTGGACTTGAGGTACTCGTCTGTTACTGCCCGAAGTTTGTCAGGGATGCCCTTCATGCTGAGGCGGCTGTCGCGGAGGTGCTTCTCTGCTTGCACGTTGATTTCTTGAAACTGCAAATACTCTGGCAAAAAATCAAGAGCTTCCTTGCGTGGCAGGAGGACGTTAAAGGCTTTCGTAAACTTGCGGAAGGCGAGGATGTACTTGAAGCGGATGTCTTCGTCGTAAAAGACATCCATGAAAGCATCGTAGTCGTTGAGGTCTTGGATGCCTGAGTCTTTCAAGACTTCCCACACCTCGTCACGCGCAGCTTTAAGGTCAGCAATTTCTTGCTCTGGGGTGCTGAGGGCTTCGATGATTTCTTTCTGCTCGCGCTCCATGTAGTTATCGAGTGCTGTTTTGAGATGATGCCCGATGCCCACGTAATCCACTACAAAGCCAGCATCTTTACCCTCCGAGCCGATGCGGTTCACCCTAGCGATGGCTTGAAGCAGCGTGTGTTCCTGCATCACTTGGTCTAGGTACATCACCTGCTCGATGGGGGCATCAAAACCTGTGAGGAGCATGTTATTGACGACGATGAAACCAACCGAGCCTTCAACACCTTTTTCTACCTCACTCGAGCCCCCATAAGGAAGTTTGAAACTCGCTATGTCTTTCTTGTGCTGCGAAGCGTCAGCATGTGCTTTGAGGTG
>JBOFGY010000207.1:0-7287 GCA_051649365.1 Trueperaceae bacterium | reverse complement strand
CAAGTCTCCGCGAAGTTTATTAATGATGCTTGGGGGGGGACTGCTACAACAGACCGCAACCTCATTCTCTCGCACCTCTGGTGTGAACCGACTACCCCCTCCACACCTGCACCTACCGAACCTGCACCTTCGGAACCTGCACCTACCGAACCTGCACCTGTTACAGGGGATGTATTCAGCACCACCTACACAGCTTCAAGTGCCAATTTCTTAAATCCAGAACGCGGTTTCCATGACATTTATTGGGTGACCAACAATCCTGGTCATACAGCCTACACGGACTTTTCTAAAACACGTAGTAAAGGCTATAGCCTTGTGCGTACTCATATTGGTTTGGATGAATTTAAGAACAGCGCGATTTCTACAGCACGCCTCAATGAAATCCGTACTGCCTTTAGTAAAGCGCGTGAATATGGTGTCAAAGCCTTGCCTATTTTCTCCTATACCTTTCCAATAGACGGTACCTATGGTTCTGGGGATGCGCCCCTCAACATTGTAAAACAACACCTAGACCAACTTAAACCTGTTTTTGAAGAGTATGGCGATGTTATCGTTTTGCTCGAGAATGGCTTTATTGGGCCCTGGGGTGAGTGGCACAACTCTTCCAATAATTTAGACGAGCAACCTGCACTGGGTGAGGTTTATAACAAGATGCTGGAAGTCTTACCTAAAAATCGTATGGTTCAGACGCGCTACGTAACTCAGCACCGCGATTTAACAGGACAGAAAGTTACCGCTGCGACTGCTTACGATCAGAGTAATATTGCTCGAACAGCCTTAGCGAATATGTGTTTTCTTGCTGACCAAACCGACATGGGAACCTATTCCCCTAAAGCCGATGTCGCAACCAACAAAGCGTACTTGGCAGAAGTGTCTAAGTATGTAGCGATAGGTGGTGAAGCTTGCTCACACAATGCAGGTCTCACTACTAACCGTGATGATTGTGAAACGGCCCTGGTAGAATTAGAACAATTCCACTGGAGCTTTATTAATCCCTACAACGGAGCAAACTCCGCCGTGAAAACCTGGCAAGCAGAAGGCTGCTTTGACACCATTAGTAAGCGTCTCGGTTACCGCTTAGAACTTAAGAGTTCAGCCATCCAAAAAGAGGTGAAAGCCGGTGCAGCCCTAGGGGTGAGCTTTGTGGTGAACAATGTTGGCTATGCTGCGCCGTTTAACCCCCGTGGTCTAGCAGTTGTGCTGCGTAACCAAAGTACAGGTACGACATACACCCTGAACATCTTGCAAGAACGCAGCAGCACCCTGGATCCTCGCATGTGGTACCGAGAGTCGGGTGACATCACCGTCAGTGCCTCTCCTACCGTACCGAGTAATGTGCCTGCGGGTACGTACGATGTGTTGCTGTCGCTCCACGACCCCGCGGGTAATTTAGCCTCACGTCCTGAATACAGCATTCGCTTCGCCAACGAGAATGTTTGGGAAGATGCTAGCGGTCTTAACCTCCTGGTCAAAGGCGTTAAGGTTACCAACTAAGCTTAGGCTGCTTGTACACGGGTATACGTCAGCTAGAACTGACGTATACCTTTTCGACTGTTTATATTTGCTGTTTTGCCAAAACCCTCTATCAAGTCAAACAATCTTTGCTACATAACAACCAAATGGCCGAATTTGGCGTGCCAAATGTTCAGGCTTTCGATGTCACTTAGCTCTCAAGCGTAAGTCCTTATAAGCTGAGTTGCCGTAAACAAGCTCGCTTCGCAACGGCTCCAACTGATATTCCATATGCTCAGCCCATTCGCTACCTGAACTTGGTAAAAAGATTCCTAACCCTCCCATTTTGCGCCCGGCACGTAGTTCGGCAACATCCCAAACTACTGTGAGGTCAGTCTCGAGGGCATAGAGATGTTCGGCAGCGTGATAAACAATTCTAAATTCGGGTAGGCGTGTGTGAAGTTCGTGGCGAAACTGGTGAAAATAGTTGCGTGAAGTTTGCGGGTTATCATCAGGGAAGAGGTCAAGACGGAGTTTATTGAGGCTAATTTTGCCACTACTTTCCAAAAAATAAGCAACGACTTCAACCGCGCGGCGTAAGGGAATCGGTATAGTTTTAGCATTTAACATAATGCGTTCTTCACCTAATGTAAAGACGCGCAGCACAGCAGACGACGCTGTGGCAAGGCAATCATTATTCGGATGAGTAAGACGTGTTTCTGCAATCATGAGTCATGCTACTTCGTACCTCGAGAATCTATAGAAGCAAAAAGTAGTAAACCTCCATCTTAGAGTTTTGCTCTAGGTTAAACGCAAAGATGAAGTAAGAGAAATGAAAAGTATGACGAGAGCTTGAAATATTGTAATGGAAGAGAGCATTACCAAATGATGGTTTAACTCACGTTGTGCGTATTAAAAATTCAACAGAGAAGTAAAATACCTACTAAAATACCTAAAAAGCCTGGTATATAAGTTTTTTGTTTTCAATGTTTGCTTTCCTTTTTGAATGTTATTACGCTACTTTGTCAGTATGCCTGTACCTAAATAAACACGAAGCCCACCATTCTGAAAAGGCTGTAAGCTCGCTTCTAACCCTTTGAGCCAGTTGGCATCTTTGGCAACAAGTGCAAAATGCCAGCCGTGAAAATGCTTTTGCAACTGTTTAGCAAAACTGGGCAGCACTAGAGCCTCGAGCCTCTCCCCATAAGGAAGGTTGCTAATGAGCAGCGATGAACCTGTAGAGGGCAGTTGTAATTTTCTAGCATCCGCCATCTCAAAAGAAATTAAATCTCCCACACCTGCTTTTGTTGCATTGGCCTTGGCAAGCTCGAGGGTTTTTGCATCCATATCGAAGCCTAGAAGTTTTACAGACGTGTCGTGTTGTTTTGCTATGGCTTCACGCTTAAATCTTTCCCACTTTGAAGCCTGGAAAAAAGGTAACTGCTCGAATGCAAAGGAACGCTCGAGCCCGGGCGCACTGTTTTTTAACATCAGTGCAGCTTCAATCAAAAACGTGCCAGAGCCACACATAGGGTCAACGATGGTATCGAAGTTTTGAACGTCTACACGTTGCAAGATACTTGCAGCGAGTGTTTCGCGGAGAGGTGCTTCGGAGGTGAGTTGACGGTAGCCACGTTTATGAAGATGTTCACCTGAAGTATTGATACTCAGCGTGCAGCGGTCTTGAAAGAGGCGTGCATGAATCTCGAGGGGTGCAGTGTCATCCAGTTGCGGTGAAAGACCAAGATCAAGTAAATAATTCGAGAGACCATCGTGAATAGTTTTGGCAATCGTTTTATGTTGATGCAGGCGCGATGTTTTTGCGCTGACGTGAAGGCGATAGGTTTTATTAAACCCTACATAAAGCTCCCAAGGAATTTTTCTAACTTTGTTAAAGAGCATAGGATACGACTGCGCCAAAACGTCATCTATTCTTAGCAAAATGCGGTGTGCGCTTCTCGAGTATAAATTGGCGTGGTACATGGTCTCGAGGGGTGCGCTGAAGGTAATTCCGCCCAGATCAGGGTTTAGGGTTCGGGGTTCGGGATTCGGGGTCTGCTGTGATTGCAAAACTTCAAGACCTTTTAACTCTCGTGCTAGCTCGTTTTCAAAACCTACGGCACACACAGCAAAAAATTCTTGCTGTTCTTTGAGTACATACCGTTTGAGTCTGCGCTCGAGAGCCCTTGGTGTGAGGTGTAAAATTGGGGTAGTCATGGTTAAAAAGATAGAAGAGGAGAAAAGGGGAAGAGGAAGAAACAGAGAAAAAACCTTGTCCCTACATCCTTACCTCTAACTCCTGAAATGCTGACTTGCGGAAATGCTGACTTGCGGAAATGCCAACACGCTTCCATCGTTAAGCAAGCTCTTGATACTTACCGTGAAAATAGAGAAGAGGCTTCGCGTTCTCTTGCCAACGCGCGTGTTCGATTTGTCCAATAAAAAGAGTGTGGTCGCCCGCGTCTACTTTTTGAACCGTTTTACACGACAGTTGTGCGAGGGCATCTTTCACAACAGGAAAATGATTGAGAAGTTCAAATTCGGGGGCAACATCAAGTGTGCGCCCAGCAAAGTGATTGCTAATGGTTTGCTGACCTTCCCTTAAAATGCTAACCCCATAATGACTTGCGTTCAGCATGCGCTCGTGCGAGTGAGCTTTTTTGTCAATAGACACTAAGATGAGCGGGGGTTCGAGTGACACCGACAAAAATGCACTAACTGTAATGCCGTGAACATCTTCTCCTTGTTTCATAGTCACTACCGTGACACCACTGGCAAAACGCCCGAGAGTTTGCTTAAAGGCTTGGGGGTTGATTTCTGTTGACATGAAATCTCCTAAAGGTAAAAAACCTTTTTACATCTTGACATATTTTGAGGAACAAAGACTGAGGTAAGAGAGCAAAGGGGTAAGAGAGCAAAGGTCCGAAGAGGAAGGACGAGTAGTTAAATATAATAAAGTGAAAGTAAGAGGTGAGAAAACGTTTCACCTTTTACGTTTTGCGTTTTACACTTCTGACTTTTTGCCCCATGTTATTTTTCACGCTCTGCAAAGTTTTTATGCCTTGCACATTTTTCACAGTCTGCTAAGTCTTTCACGTGGTGTAAGATTTCTGTAAGACTAACTTTGCTAGACTTCCTCCTACGAACACTTTTCATAGGAGAGTCCATGTTTAATCATGTTATTGAAAATTGTGTAGAGTCTGCACCTGTTGTGCTAACTATAGTTCCTAAACGTTTTGCTTTGCTACCCTCGAGTGAGGGTGTTTTTGAAGTAAATGTTTCCGCTCAGTGTGTGGGCTATGTCTGGACAGATGATAACCAATGGCTAGCTAAAGACCGCACTGGCCAACATCTAGGGGGAAATGTAACGTTGCACGAAGCAGTAAGAGCAGTGTTTCAAACCTGTGCGGTGGCGTGAAAAGATAGCTAAGGCTGCTAAGGCATTACCCCGCGCCCCAAGCCCCGTACATATTACAGTAAGATATAAAACCCATTGTTATTCAGCAGGACACCTCCCTTTCCTGGCAAGACGTTCCCGACCCAAACCCAAAATCAAATGAAGCTATTGTAGACGTGCATTATACCGCGCTCAACCGCGCAGATTTGTCGCAGCGTGTAGGCAAACATCCGCCGCCACCTGGCGAAAGTGAGCTATTAGGACTCGAGCTTTCGGGTATCATCCAACACTTACCAGACACACCTACAGATTGGAAAATAGGCGATGAAGCTTGCGCCTTAGTATCAGGTGGGAGCTACGCAGAGCGTGTTGCCGTACCCCTCGAGATACTCATGCCAGTGCCTAAAAGCTGGACATTGCAAGAAGCCGCTGCACTGCTTGAGGTTTCCTTTACAGCTTTTCTAAATTTATTTTTAGAAGCACGTTTGCAAGTGGGCGAGAAGGTACTCATTCATGGGGGAGCTAGCGGTGTAGGTAAAGCCGCTATTCAACTGGCGCGTGCAGCAGGTTGTCATGTGGTTGTTACTGTTGGTACAGAAGAGAAAGCCACGTTTTGTAAAACCTTGTGCGCACAGCAAGTCGTCAACTACACCACACAAAACTTTGCAGAGGTCATCGAAGCCTAGAGCATCAACGTGATTTTAGATATGGTGGTGGCGTCTTACCTCGAGCAAAATCTTCAGGTGCTGGCTACAGGTGGCAGACTCGTGTTTATCGCTACGCTTCGTGGTACACAAACCACGCTCGATATTCGCAAGCTTATAAGTAAGCGCGTGATGTTAAAAGGTTCCACGCTACGCGCTCGCCCACTCGCGGAAAAAATTGTTATCAAAGAAGCGTTTATGGAGCGATTCCGGGCAGCACTCGAGCAACGACGCATTGTGCCAATTATTGATAGTGTCTTTGATATTCGTGAGGTAGAAAAAGCGCACAGCAACATGCAAACAAATAAAAATATTAGGAAGATTTTGTTGAAGGTGGTATTGCGCTAATTCGAGAGGATACCTGTAATAAAAAAGAACCCGAGGGTCTCCGCCGGGGGGGCAGCGGGGTGCGGAGCACACTCGAGGTTCTAACAAGGATTTTAGCAGAAGTTGTTTAGATGTTAAAACAGGCAGGCTTACACAATGTATAAGGTTGTGAGGTTTTTTAAGATAAATGATAAATTCTAATGTCTCTATACGACAAAGTTTTTTGTTCAAAGCACATTCTTTAAGAAATCTGAAGTTTAGATTTCTATTTTCAGAATTTATTATAATCTAACGATTTCTACTCCCGTAGCGTAGAGAGCATTTTCGCGTTGTTCGAGTCTCACTCTCGGTAAAGGTTTCACAGCAGGGCCGCTCACAGCTTTACCCGAGGACATAGCAGAAAATACACTGTAATGACATTGACAGCTCAGTACAGGCTCGTCACTGCGGTGATTAAACGCTACCGCGACGGCTTCTAAATTTTTATTGAGATGAACGATGCAACCTTGATGTGTGCAAATACGACTAAAAGCAGCGAAATAACTTTCGCCAATTTGGAGACCACCCGGAATAAGCTTTGGCAAACGCACGAGCAGGGAGGGCGTATCGAATGTGAATTCTAAAACGTCCCAAACATTGGCAAAGTCAGAGATTGAGGCTAGCCTTTGTGCTTCTCGGTCTACAAAGGTTGGTGTGGGGGAGGGCTCGAGCCGATTGAGGTGAAAAAAGGCTTCATACGCTGCGTAGCTAGCCCCACCGATAACCGCGAGAACAGGAAGCCGCCAAAGCCAAGTCACAAGTTTACGCCGAGACTCGTCAGGGGCCGGGGTTTGAAGTTTGGAGTTCGGGGTTTCTTCTATCTCCTGTCTCCTATCTCCTGTCTCCTGCTCTGCCATACACACTCCACTACTGCGCTAACTCTTGAGCTACATACTGCGTTACAGCTTCAATCTGTTCTGGGGAAAGCATTGCACCAAAACCAGGCATGAGACCGCGTCCGTACGTGATAATATTTTCTGCGTTCGCAATATCAGCAGCTCGAGCATTGCCAGCCAAAACTGGGCCGCTACCGCCTTCACCGTTTACACCATGACACGCTGCACAGTGTGCAGCATAGAGGCTACCCCCCCCATTACCCTCCCCAGTCCCTCCCAATAGGGGGAAAGGTGAGCCCTCAGTCATTCCGTTTTCTGTAACTGCTCCCGAACCCAGAGGTGTGGTCGGATCAGTAAGTCTTGCTTTGGCAGTTTCAATAAGACTTGGTACACGCCCTGCTTTCTCTGTGCCACCTGCGACGCTTACATAACTTTCCCACACGTTAATCGCATCTCCGTAACGGTTCAAACTAAAATAAGCATTGCCCAGAAATAACAAGGTGTCTAAATTTTCTGCGTTGACATCTCGAGC
>JBOFGY010000206.1:0-22537 GCA_051649365.1 Trueperaceae bacterium | reverse complement strand
GCCTGAACCCGAAAGAATATGACGCAGACTCGAGGATTTGCGCGGCCAACGAGGTTGCCCAGATTGTTTGAATTGTTCGAGGAGACGGTACAATACTGTAGGGACTAAAGTGAGAACATGGATATGTTGCTGTTGCAGGCAACTCAAAATGCTTTTCGCGTCATTGTATTGGTTAAGATATAAAGGTGAGCCAAAGAGAAGTGTAAAGGCGAGTGTAGCTAGACCGTGACCGTGAAAGAGCGGCAAGGTTAAAAGCGTTTTATTTCCAGTCTGAAGCTCGAGACGCTCGAGCAGTGCAGTGAAACTTTGTAAAGGAAAAGCAGGTCCACGCTCGATAAATTTGGGGACACCTGTGGTACCTGAGGTCAGTAGAATACGCTGGCTTTTCCTTGCTGCACTCGCGAAAGGTTGAAAAAAAGATTGCTTTACTTCAAAAGGCTCATCAAAGCAATGAAGTGCTGGCTTCGTGTTTTCTATATGCTTTATGTTGTCTAAATGTTCTATAAAGGCAGTGAGCTTAGCACGCGAAGCGGTATCACACAACAGCAAACGAAATGGGTGATGATGATAAAAATGCTCGAGCGTGGCTGCGTCCATCGTACTATGCAAGAACAAAACTCGAAGCCCCAGAAGTTCACAAGCGAGTAAGGTTTCGACATAAGTAACACTGTTTTGACCAAGGAAAGCCACAGATTGCCCAGAGCGCAATGAAAAAAAATTTTGCAAATGCGCTGCTCTCTTTTGGGCCTCTTGTAAGAGTTCCTTAAACGTGACACTCTTCGTTGTTTTTCCGCTGTCTACTTCTGCGAGGGCTATCTCATCTGGAAAGCGTGTGGCTGACCACGCTGCTAGCATTACTAATGACGAACCATACTGGGTATAGCACCGTAAAAAACTTGCTAGTGCTCGAGGTGGATTGGGCGAGAGGATACCAGTGTGGCGCAGTGCTTTGTAAAGCCTACTTAGGGTTTGGGGCCCAATCATAACGGTGTCCTTCGGGCCACGTAGCCAAGAATAAGGTCGAGCGGTGTTCGTAAACCTAGACTGAGCAGCTCAGTCCACGGTAGCCACGGTGGTGCCAGGCGGTCTCGTCTCGTGATAATGGCATGGGCAATAACCTGAGCCGCTTCGTGTGGACTTAGTGCAGACATCTTGTCATAGTGACGTGTCGGTTCAATCATTCGCGTGCGTACTAGTGGAAAATAAACAGAAGACACTCGAATCTTTTGGTGTCTTAGTTCATTGGCGAGACTGCGCAGCCAAAGGTCAAAGCCTGCTTTGCTGCTTTGATAAGCAGCCCAGTGTGGCGCAGGGGGCAATCTTACACCGATGCTCGAGACGTTAATAATTTGCCCACCGCCTCGAGCAATTAGCCCTGGGAGTAGCTCGAGGACGAGCGCACTGTGGTTTGTAAAATTAAGTGCGAGCGAGCGTTCTAAGTCACACCGTTCTTTCGCTTCTAAAATCGAGCGGCGAATGGATTTGCCGGCATTACAAATGACAATATCAAGGTGGGGATGGTTGTTTTTAATGGTGGTTGCTAGGGTGTGGATATTTTCCCTATCATAAAGGTCATAGAGATAAATGCTGGCATTGCCACCTTGTTCTATAATTTGGGTTTGAAGTTGCTCGAGTTTTTCTTTTGTCCTAGCAATGAGTAAAACTTTGGCTCCTGCTTCAGCTAGCAGTCGAGCTGCCGCTTCACCAATACCAAACGATGCTCCTGTAATCAGAACCGTTTTACCTGTGACACGAGCGCGAAGTCGTTCTAGGTTTTTACATTGGGGTGGGGATAGAAACCAGGCTCGAAACATGCACGTCTTAGATTCTATACGGAAAACCACCTTAACTTTCTTCATTTTTACTCTTTTTAGGAATTCTCTGCATAACAACTAAACCCTACAACCCCATACCCTATGCCCCAACCCCCAAACCCTGTTATGCTTTGCCCATGCCTAAAGCAGTTGCTCTTATTGCCCATGATAAAAAGAAAACCGACCTCGCCTTTTTTGCCCGTGACCACGCAGACGTGTTAGCAAAGTTTCCGCTTGTCGCAACGAGTACGACGGGCAGCGTTTTACGCGATAAAGCAAAGTTAAATGTTCAGAGTGTGCGCTCTGGCCCCGAAGGGGGAGACTTGCAAATTGGCGCACAGATTGCTCAAGGTGAAATTTTGGCGGTTATTTTCTTTCGTGATCCTCTTACTGCCCAACCACACGAACCCGATGTTTCGGCCCTTTTGCGTGTCTGTGATGTTTACAGCGTACCCCTGGCTACAAATCTTGGTACGGCACAAGCGATAATTGACTGGCTTGAGGAACAGCTCGAGGGTTCAGGGTCTGGGGTCTAGAGCTTGAGTGAAGGTTCTACTCTTCGCCGTTTAACCGCATCGTAATACTGTATTCCTCGAAACCGACGGCTTCCCAAAAGGCTCGGCCCCTCGAGTTATGGCTCAAGACTTCTAGATAAATGGTGATGTCTCGGGGGAGACGCTCGCTTTGTAATTTCTGCAAGGCTACACGTCCATATCCTAGCTCTCTGTACTCGCGTTCAATGTAATAGTGGCGAATATAAACTGTTTCGCGGCCCTCAAATTCGCTGCGCTGAAAACGGTAAATAACGTAGCCAATAGGGGTAGAGCCATAAAAGAAAAGCTCACCTTTCCATTCACTACTAAGCCATATGCGTATGCGGGACTCGAGCTGGGGTAGCGTCATCGGATTGGTGCCGCCCTCATCTTGAATGAGACGTTGGTTCATATGGGCGAGGGTGGAAACGTCATGCGTTGTCGCGCGGCGAAGAGTTATCATGCAGCGTTAGTTTAACGTAAAAAAACAATGTCACTGGCTAAAACAAGCGTCTTTTCTCAATATAAAAATTAACGTTTTGTGATGTTCAAAGCAAAGTAGCACTCTTTTCAGTAGACTTGAGACAGGTATATACTACAGGTGCTCGAGACATGCTGTATCTATATTTCTCTAAGAAAAGGCTGTACTCGGCTGTACTGTGCATTCAGGCAGCTTAATAAACATGTGCCAGAACTTGCACGAGGAGGAAATATGAAGCGTCTTATTACCCTGTTGTTGATGGCGATCTTTACCGTCGTCGCCGCACAAGATATCGAACTAAGATGGCGCACTCGCCCCGACAACCAGGCAGAAATTGATGTTTACAATTCTGCGAGTACGTCTATAGACGAAGCCTGGGACGGTGTAAGCCTTACCTATGAACCTGGTGGTTCTGAGAGTGCTAGCTATCAAGATGTTCTTGTCACTGAAATCGAAGCAGGCACAGCCCCAGATGTGTTTTGGATTCCAGGCACAGACATTGCACGTTTTGCTCAAGCAGGTCTTATCTTGAATCTTGCTGACCTTGCCGCTGCTGATTCCGATTACAAACAAGAAGACTTTTACGCTGGTCCAATGGGCTTTTTGACCACACCTGTGGAAGAAGGTTTGACGGCACTGTGGGGTTTACCTCGTGACGTGTCTGCCTTCGCGATTTACTACAATGCTGACCTTTTTGCTGAAGCAGGTATTGATGAGCCAGCCGCAGGTTGGACATGGGAAGACTTGCAAGCTGCTGCCGAAGCCATTGACGGACTTGGTGAAGAAGTGTCAGGTTTTGGTATGAATGCTTGGTGGGCCAACTGGGGTTACTTTGTAAATGCTGCGGGCAGTAGTTTCTTTAATGAAGACTTGACGGCTTGTGGTCTTGATAATCCTGCGACAGTGGAAGGATTACAGTTTGCTGCTGATTTGATCTCGAGTGGTGCAGCGATTCCTTGGGGTGAAGATGCTGAGCCTCCTTTCTTAGCCGGTAACTTGGGCATGTTTATGAATGGACGTTGGGCTACACCAGGAACTGTCACCAATGCAAAATTTAATTGGAATGTTGCACCCTTGCCCGTCGGGCCAAGTGGCGAAGCTACCAACTGGCTTTTCTGGGGTGCTTACGTCGTGAACGCTAAAACCGAACACCCTGAAGAAGCTTGGGATTTGGCAACACGTTTAACGAGCGCAGAAGTTCAAGGACAAATTGCCTCACTTGGTGCCAATATTCCTAGCCGTTCTACCCAAGAAGCCATTGACCTTTTCCTTGCTACATTGCCTGATAGTGGTATAAACAACCAAGCTTTTATTGACGGCACCACAGCAGCCGATGTCCGCACCGAAGCTCCACTCTTTAATGGCAACTGGTCCGCCATTGATACGGCTTATAGTGCAGGTGTAGCAAAAGTCCTAAACGATGAACAAACCGCCCAAGACTTTGCAGATACAATTTGCACGGAAGTAGCACCTGAATTTGCAGCCCAATAAATAATCACTAGTAAATAATCAACTGTTTTGCTCGTGTACCCATTCACACATGTGAAGGGGTTTTTTGTATGATGCGCTTATGCCAATCGAAAATGTGCTTTTATTTTGTACGACAGCCGTCTTGATGATTTGTACACCTATTCTTATTGGCTACTTTTCTGGGCAACTTGGTGATAGACTGTCTAAACAATCAAGTATTTCACGCATCATGAAATGGGTATCGGGTAGTGTGTTAGTCGGCTTAGGTGTACGAATGGCCTTACCTGAGCGAAAATTGTAGACCCGAAAGATAGTAGACCTAAGTGAAGTGGGGAAATGGGGAAGACATGGCTACGGCATCAGTTGCACCGTCAAGGGGTTTAGGTAAGGGAGCAGTTATTTATATGGTGGCACTGTGGCATGTTGTTATTGCGGTGCTGTGTGGTTTTGCTGCCTATAATGTTTTCCAAATGCCCGTACTCATTTTGGTAGGGCGAGAGGTTGATTTTGGTAAGCCCGTACAAATCTTTGCCGGGCTCGTCACGCTTTTACCCGCTGTCTTAAGTGCGCTGGCTACTCTTTTTTTGTTCCTCCGCAGAAATCAAGGACGATACTTTGCGCTCATGGTAAATGTTGCAGGTTTTGTCGTCGCAGGGTTTGTTCTATTGGGACGTTGGGGTATCTATGAAAGTTACGAGCATCTTGTCACAGGTTTAATGAACAATGCGTGGGTGTTGCCTGGGTTTGCGGTTGCTTATGGTCTTTACTGGTTAGCGAGTAGAAATAACAGTGAGTGGTTGGAGCGTCTCGCTCTTGCACTTGCGGGTATTACCCTCATTGTCTTTTTAATTCTTTCCAACATTTTACAAGGTGTCAATTATGTTTTAAGTCAATACACAAATCCTCAGACCTGGCTTATTACAGTTTTTGCTGTTATTTTCTTATGGATGATTTGGCAAGCTATTAAGCTTGGTGATTATTTTGGTGAAACCAACGAAGGACGCACTGCTTGGCAAGGTTGGCTCATGTTATCGCCAAACATTATTGGGTTTGTGTTGTTTTTTGCTGGCCCACTTTTACTTTCTTTTTATCTAAGTTTTACCAATGACACGGTTGGTCAAGTTCCTGAGTTTATCGGATTGAAAAATTATAGCGAGCTTGTTTCTGTGCGCTTCATGACGTTACCCGATGACAGCGTAAGGGCACAAAGCGCTTTGCCTTTTGGTTACGCTGTGGTGCGCGAATTTAATCTTTTTGGCACGCGCGTGGTGTGGGGTGCAAAAGATAAACTCTTCTGGCTTAGTTTATGGAACACGTTGCTTTATTGTTTGCTGTTATTGCCTCTGGCAATTATTCCTGCTTTAGGTTTATCGCTCGTTCTTAACTCTAAATTGCCAGGAGTAACCTTTTTTAGGGCGTTATATTTTTTACCTTCCGTTGCAGCTGTTGTAGGTACAGCTCTGATTTGGCGATGGCTTTATGACCCGCAAGTTGGGTTTATCAATTATGCGCTTAATGGTATTGCTAGTTTATTTGGTCGTCCGCCGGTAGATATTCAATGGCTTTCAAATCCGAGTCTTGTGCTTGTTTCTGTGGTGATTATGGCGGCGTGGCAGGTGGTTGGTTACAACACTGTGTTATTTTTAGCAGGTTTGCAAGGTGTACCTAAAGAACTCTATGAAGCTGCTCGTATTGACGGTGCGAATGCTTGGGGACAGTTTAGAAATGTGACCTTGCCACTGCTTGCACCGACAACGTTTTTTGTCATTGTCACAACGATGATTACAGGTTTACAAGCTTTCAACGAACCTTACTCACTATTCGTATCTGAACCGATTCCAGAAAATGCTACGACAATGGTTTATTACATGTATACGCAAGGCTTCAAAGGGTTTCAGTTTGGCTATGCCTCGAGCATCGCCTGGGTCGTATTCTTTATTATTTTTATTTTTACCTTTATTCAGTTCCGTACGAACCGCAATGATGCGTATAACTAGACGGTCTTTTAACTGGGGGGCTGTGTGAGAAAATTTTTCGTTATCCGTTCTTCGTTTTTCGTAAAAGCAACAAAGCAAACAATGACTAACGAACAACCTTTGGGGGTGTACTGTGACTTCTACTAAACGACGTGGTTTTGGTTTTTATCTCGGACGTGTTCTCGCTTACGCGCTGCTGATTGGTTTTGGATTTATTATTATTTTTCCGTTTATTTATATGATGATGACTTCGTTTAAGTCCTCGACAGATGTGTTTCGCTATCCACCAAGAGTTTTGCCTTACAGCCAAGCTACAGCAATGTATGGGGGGCGAGAAATTCCTGCTTACAGTCTGCCTGTAAATGGACGTGAGCGCACGATGGTGAGTACAGGTGAAAAAGTGCAAGTTGCCTCACTCACTGCGCCTGAAAATATCAATGTGGATGAACTGCGCCAAAGTAAAATTGATGTAGCGGTGCCACTCGAGGAAGCGCGTGATACCGGTGAAGTTGTGACATTGCAAAACAGCGCGGGTGCTGATGAAGCCTTTCCACTTTATGAAGTCAGCATAGACGGTCAAACCCAACAACTTGCACTTGCTTACAGGGGCGCACAAACCATTTTTGTTGACCCAACAGATGACAGCGTTCAAGTCACTGCTTCAGAGCGAACTGCGCCGAAGCAAGAATTTGTGCAATTTCAAACTAGCAACTATGGAGCTTTTACGAGTCTCAACCTCAACCGTGCGCTTGTCAATACAGCTCTCGTGACGTTTCTTGTTGTAGCGGGGCAACTTGTCACGTCACTTTTTGGTGGCTACGCCTTCAGCCGCATTCAGTTCCGCGGGCGTGACGCACTTTTCCTCGCTTATCTTGGCAGCATCATGATTCCGTTTGTCGTGCTGATTATTCCAATGTACCGCCTCATGGTGATTTTGGATTGGCAAAACAAACTCGTCTCACTGATTCTGCCCTGGGTTTTTACAGCTTACGGAACATTTCTAATGCGCCAATTTTTTATCTCAATCCCCAAAGAAATTGAAGAAGCTGCAATGCTAGATGGTGCCAGTCGCTTTAGAATTTTGTGGCAACTTTTTGTGCCGCTTAGTACACCTGCGATTGCTACGCTCGCTATTTTTTCTTTTCTCTATGCCTGGAATAGTTTTTTATGGCCGCTCATTTCTATCAATCAAGGGAACGAAATGAATCACGTGATGACACTCGCGCTTATTAAGTTACGAAACATTGCAGCTGACCGCCCGAACATCGTTCTGACAGGTGCGGCGATTGCGATTTTGCCGCCGATGATTGTGTTCGTGATAGCACAGCGTTATTTTATTGAGGGGATTGCTGGGTCTGCGGTAAAAGGCTAAATAACACGTGAGACGCAAAAAGTAAAAGGTAAAAAAATAAACCTTTCTTTCGTTTCACTTTTTACTCTTAACTGAATTGTTTCGTTGATTGTCAATAGCTTTTCATATTCACTGCTTTACGGTACACTTTAACTCATGGCATTTTACGAATTTGAAGGCGGCCACATTGAAGTGATTGTCGGCCCGATGTTTTCTGGAAAATCTGAAGAACTTATTCGCCGTGTGAACCGCGCAGTTATTGCGAAGCAAAAAGTGCAAGTGTTTAAGCCGGCCATAGACAACCGCTATGATGCTGTCGCAGTGGCCTCGCATAATGGTCGCACCTTTGAAGCTAGGGCTATCAATAATCTCGAGGATATTCGGCAGTGGCTCGAGTCTGGCACACACGTGGTCGCGATAGACGAAGGACAATTTTTAAGTCATGACCTCGTCGAGCTTTGTATTGATTTAGCTGATGAAGGTAAGCGTGTAATTGTGGCAGGTCTCGATTTAGACTTTCGTGCTGAACCTTTTGGTCCGATGCCGCGTTTACTCGCACAAGCGGAAATGGTGGATAAGCTCACGGCAATTTGCAGTTGTGGACGTGCAGCCACGCGCACGCAGCGTCTTATCGGTGGGCATCCTGCTCACTACGATGATCCCGTGATTTTAGTGGGTGCCGCTGAAAGCTACGAGCCGCGCTGTCGTCATGATCACACTGTTATCAAAACGCCAAGAGTCGCGCCGTTGTTTGGCGTAGAGAATGTCACCAACATAGAAAACGTTGCAGGTAATCCACGTTCGCCCACACAACAAACGAAGAACGCAAGACAAAGCAGCTAGGGTAAAGAGTGTAGGACACAAGGCTGTGAAAGTTTTTAACCTTAATGATTTTTGCCTTCAGCCTGTATCTTGCGCCTAACGTCTCGTAAACTCTTGATATTAAGTGCAAGCAAAGATTTGAGCCTTCGCCACAGCCTCTTTAATTTGCGTCTTTGCTATCGTTGGGGTCAGAGGGGGAGGATTCAGGGCTCGAGGGTGGGATAACCTCTTTCTCTTCTGTGGTCACGTCGTTGCTAGGTATAGGTGTAGTCGATGTAGTTGTGACTGGTGTAACAATAGGGGAAGTAACTGAGACAGGCTTATTGCGCTTCGTAATCACACGGTACAAGAAAAACACAACGCCTGCAACCAACGCGACAGGAATAATAAATCGTAAGAGTTGCCAAATCCAGCCTGCAATGGCGATAAAAACAACCGAAACAATACCTAATAGCCAACCTACGAGCCATAACAAGCCTGTACCAATTAACAAGGCAATGAGCCCAAAAACAACAAGTTCAATAACTTCCTGAAGGGAGCGTTTCATGAAAGCTAGTATACCAGAGTCCCTCAGGAGAAAGTCATGGGGAGAAGATGAGTGTGTTAAATTTGCCACATTGTTGAGCTAAGTAAGAATTTTGTAACCCCATCTTCGATATTCTAAGCGTTATGACATTGAACGACTTACTCACGACCTTCGTAAAACGCGGAGCCTCTGATATTCACCTTCACGCTGGCTTAAGACCCATGATTCGTATCAATGGCAAGCTTGTTCCTGTCAGCGAGAAAAAACTTACTCCACAATTTACCGAATCCCTTGTAGATGTTGTCTGCGATGAGAAAGCTAAAGTGCGCTTGGCTGAAAAAAATCAAGCAGATATGGCTTACAGCGTATCGGGCATCGGACGTTTCCGCGTAAATTTGTTTAAGCAGCGTGGTAGCTACAGCGCGGTGTTGCGCGTCATTAACTCTAACGAAGAGCATCTCAAAAAAGTTAACGTACCTTCTGAAATAATCGAGTATTTCCGCGATATGGAAAAGGGTTTAGTTTTGGTGACTGGTCCGACAGGTTCAGGTAAGTCAACGACTCTAGCACGCATCGTTGATGAAATCAATAAAGAACACTCGAAAATGATTATCACGATTGAAGATCCTATCGAGTTTTTGCACACTGCAAAAAACTCTGCGGTGGTGCAACGTGAAATTGGCTCGGATGCAAACACATTTTCTGAAGCTCTCGTAGCAGCAATGCGTCAAGACCCTGAAGTTATTATGATTGGTGAGATTCGTGACTATGCTACCGCGCAAGCTGCGCTTTCAGCGGCGCAAACAGGTCACTTGGTCTTCAGTACCCTCCACACAATGGACACGGTTCGCACGGTGAACCGCATGATTGAACTCTTTCCACCTCACGAGCGTGGCACGGCCCGCTTGCTCTTTGCCGAATCCTTAGTTGGTATTGTGTCGCAACGTCTGCTGCCACGTAAAGGTGGGCATGGACGTGTGGCTGCCCTCGAGATTCTCAAAGGTACCTTGCGTGTTAAGGACTTAGTTAAAGATGAAAACCGCACCGGTGAAATCTACGACGCACTCCGTGACTCGAGACTTGACGGCATGATTACATTTGACGATTACATTGCCGAACTTTATGGGCAAGACGTTATTGATTACGTTACGGGTGCAGCAGCAGCAACAAGCGCACAAAACTTTAAGATGGCTGCAACACAGATTGACCTCGAGCGTGGCCGCGAAACACCGAGTTTTACAGTGTCAGAGTTTTAACCTTTTGTGGTAATAACAAAATTATTTGCGATTATACAAAATAAATTGCGACTTAAACATCAATATTTGCGACTGAATAATGGGATTCTATATGTGCCTCGGTTCAGTTATTCTTGTGTGTGATTCAAGTTCGACCTTGGTTGATAAAGCCTCGTTTACAAACAGGCGAGGCTTTTGAGTCCTGGCTGTACCGGCTGGCCAGTGCTAATGGTATAGACACTTTTTCGTTACTGCGCTCACTCACGGAGGAAGAGTCCGCCCGACAATTTAAGCACCGCGCATCTTCATTTGCCTGGTCACGACAAACGGCTACCCAAATTGCACAACAATTAAGTGTATACACACAGACAAAAGAATCTTCAATCCTCGTATCTATGTTGCGAGATCAAGTAAAGGCAGAATTTTTTGGCAGTGAGTGTGATGAGTTTGAAAACCTTTTCTTGCAAGACACGATATTGCCTGGCTGGAAACATTCGTTCCAATATTGTCCTAGCTGTTTGAGCACGGATAAAGTGCCTTACCTGCGTTCTGCATGGCGATTTTCTTGTGTTACGCATTGCCCGACACATCGGTGTTTATTGCTCCACTCTTGCTCACACTGTCAAAATTTCCTAACCATCTCAAGTGTTTTTAGCAGCACTCTTGTTAAGTGCAGTTCGTGTCAACGCAGTTTGGCTGCAAAATTACGGGCGAGCTTAGCGTTACCGCAAAGCTATGAAAGTTTTCAAAAGGCAGTTTTGGATACCTTCGAGAATCAAAGCTACGCTTTTTTACAAACACCAAAGTTTACTGACTTTTTATTAGACTGTGCAGCAACGTTTAAGAGTTACAGAAGAAGGAGTCTTCTTGTGAAATATGCGAGAGATAAAATGGAGACACAATTAAAAAAATTCCCTACTGACTTTGTTGTAGCAACATCTGAAGAGCGTTACGTAGCTCAATCCATGCTGTTATCCACTAAATATCAATACACGCCCCCAATCGAGTGGGGAAAGACCACGCTCTAAGTCAATTTGCGTCGCTGCCATAAGAACACCCCCATGCGTGTGGGGAAAACATTGCGACTAAAATTAAACCCTTTAACGCAACCAGAACACCCCCATACGTGTGGGGAAAACACTTAGTGTTTATTGGATTTTACAACGTTTTGACCCCCGAAGTTAAGAGTAGGAGTCCACCTCCAAAATCCTTACCTCTTCCGAAACCACTTTGCACCGCCAGTTGAAAGCGTGTAGCATCGTCCACAACTAACATTCCCCAAAATGTTGTCATTTGAACCGTAATAAAACTTGGATTTGTCAGTGAGGCGTTACATTTAGGATCACGCGAATGCTTTTTGAGGTGCAAATTTTCGTTCCTTAATACTTGACTCTTCAAAACGCTAAAGCCGTGTTTAGAGCCCTGCCACTTGAGCCAGCTCAGTTGCTTGTCCTCGTCACGAATGGGCAAGCGGTCACCCTTGTGCTTCGTCGTTGGATTAGCCTCGAGTGAAAATGAATATTGCTTTCCTGCTGCTACATTCTCAAGCAGTTTGTGCTCTTTAACCTCGGGCGTTTCGCTGTAACCTGGATACTTCTCCTCGAGTCGTTCCCACTTGGGAGGAACCAAACTTTGCACTAGGACGTGGGGCTGTCTGTTTTTAATGAGTCGCCACAAGTACCTTAGCTCTTCACCTTCAAACACACGCTCGAGCGTGGCGTGAAGCTGGTAGCGGTTGTTTATATCTCGCAGTGCATGCTTTGACTCGAGATTAAATATAAGACGACTAAGATACATGGAAGGCCTTCCCTTCGTCTGCATAGAAGCGTTCAACGCCGCGTGACAAAAAACGTCGTTCTACTAAACTTTCCGGCTGGTCGAAGATTCTATGGTGTGAATTCGTCTGCTCGATAACATACTCAACTCTCTTGGAAAACTTGTACCGCGCAAATAACTTTTGAGGATACACGTAGCCCACAAGAGCTTGCTCGAGTCTCTTTGACGTGAACCCATTAGGCAGGAAAGGTGCTGGGCTTGGTATGAAACCACCACGCCCTAGAAACGGTGGGAAAACGGGTGTGGCGAGCGCGTAAAATGCTTTTGTTAAGATAGTTTTATCACCTTCCAGTCCAACGAGGAAGACTGCATCCGAGAGGAAATACGACATTGATGTGCCTCGGTGATGCAAAGTTTTAGTATCTGCCGACATGACATCTGAGTAGGTTTGGAAATCACGCATGAGTTTCCCAGGGACATCAATCCGAACACCCATCCGCAGATCAAATAAATGTGCAGGTTCTTCATCACGCTGAAAGCCCATCGCCCCAGCCACAAGTCCAATCACGCCAGATTTTGTCGGCACTCGTTCCGTGGGGCGCACTTCCATTCTGGGTTCAACACCCCACGACTGCATTGGCCCAGCTAAAACCAGAAGCAAGGTGCTCATGTGAACTTCACTGCCTTTAGCGTTGCGTCAAAAACTTTTTCCAAGCTGTTCGTTTGTTGTTTGGTGAAATATCTTAGCGGAAACAACGACACACAATTCACGCTATAGGTGTGGTACTTGCCGTAGATACCGTCTACCTTTTCGCAGTAGTTTTCAAATTCTTCGACACTCTTCTGCATCAGATTACCAAAAGTTGTTGTGACTGGTCTTAGGAAGGCATTACTCATGTTGAGCGGAAGACTGTCGTGAACCTTGACGGCAACAAAGCCCACTTCTGCTTGGTGGGCGAACTGGTTCTGCATGGCCTTTGGCTGGCAAAACACGAATGACTCCACGACGGCTCTGATCGTCTTACGTGTTTGTTCCCTGTTTTCGTTGAACCTTTTGTAGAGTTGCTTTGTATCGAGGTTGGCGTAGCGGTAAAGGCAGGCCGTGCCGAACTCTGTCTCGCCGAGCATCGAGCCTCCCATTTCCCCCTCGGGTAAACAATCATCAGCGGCGATGAAGTAGTCATATTCCTCTGCGATTGGTGGGTGGAGAGTGCGTGTGCGACCTGTAACACGCCGTGCGAATTTGCCGTGGGAATGTCCGCGAGTTGCCTCCCGAAGACGACGACTTCTGGGTTGGTTCCCTGCTCGAGAATTTTTGTTATTTGCGATGAAATTTCTTTCTCGACGTGGTTTGTGGCTATTGTCTTCAGTCTATCTTTTGTGTTCAGCCCGTCTTTGTCTTTTTTATTTACCGCATCCTGCCATGTGCTCGGAACAGTAATACGTTTCCAGTTATTTTTAAGAAGGCTGGCAATTTCGCGCATCTCGTCTCTGCCGAGATAAAGTTGGTATTCGGTGCGTTTGTCTTTCCCAGTGACGAATCCTGCGGCGGCAAGTGCGAGCGTGACTTTCTGATAAGCCTCGTCTTTCTTGTAACCTTTGCTGAAAAATTCTTCCACTATTTGATCAGGTAGATAGCGTGTTCGCCTCGCGTAATCGTTAGGGAACGTCTCTTCAAACTTGCCACGCATCGAACGTTTGATGGACTGACTACTGACTCTGGCGCGGCGGCTGCCGCCGTATATCACGTCTTTGATTTCGCCATGCTCGCCGTGATTTAACGAAGCTGGCCCGTAGCTTTGTAAAACGTGTATTTCAATCATTTTTCCTCCTCACTGTTGTAAAAAGCCCGCATCCACCCTTCGCGGACGCGGGGTTTATGCCAAACAAGCAAATCGTCGTGCAACGAGTTCCAGTTAATAGGGTGGTCTTGGAGGCTACGAATAAGCCAGGTTAGGGGATGCCAGATTTCATCGCCCTGAGATTGGAGCACTGCTAGAAACTTGCGGCGCATAGATTGTGAAGGTTTTTGTTGTAATGCTGCTCTGACCGTATGACCTAAGTTGGTTGATGCTCCCGAGTTCAACTGGTGTGTGGCGTATAGATAAGCGGTAAAATAAAACACACTGCGTCGCCACTCGGTGCTGCGGTGTGTCAGGAAAGGTTCGACAACCGCGCTTGCCTGGTAATAAGTTCCGATAGGAAAGCGCAGACCTCGCCTCAGTGCGGACAATTTTCCTTTTGGGAGCGATTCAAGATAGGCGATATACTGGCTTCTGCTTTTTCTTTTTTCTCTCGTCGGTTTGTTGCGGTTTGGTTGTTTGGTCATACCAACGCTTGACCCTTCCCACCTCGGATTTCCAAGAGGACAAGCCCGTACCATTGGGGTTTGCCATGAGGTGCCGAAATTCGTCTGTTAGTGACTCCCAGTATAAATCAAGATGATTCGCATTGTTTTCCTCGAGCCCTTTTGCACTGCCGTAGGCGTAGCGAAATGCTTCTGTAACAATTTCCCGAGTTGCTGAATGTGTGAAGAAATCCTTGCTTAATGGAAGTTTGATGGTGCGTTCGCCAATAAACTTTGCCTTTTCATTAAATTGGTTCACAAGAACGAGTGTACAAGGCTCGTTTATCTTCCTAGCCGTCTCGAGCACCCTCGGCAGGATTGTATCTTCTGGTGGGTCACAAAGGGTTTGAACATGTCTCCACAGCGCGGCAAAACCACTCTTGCTCCGAAGTAAGGTGTCTTCTTTTTTCCAGTAAGTCAGGTGAGGGTCAATGCCTGGGTCAAGCGTTTGAACACCCCTCGCCAAAAATATTTCGCCACTGATGCTGTCGTCGTGCTCGAATAATCTCGCAGCGTAACTTAGTGGCGTGTAGGCGTGACACACACCTTGAAGCGTCTCCTCTGGGTGCTCTTTTGATTCTTTCTCACTGTGTGATTCGCGTTCCCAGACAGGTAGGTCATTTTTGTATACCTCCGTATTTTGGGGGATTAAGTTCAGGCAGATGGTTTCGTGAAGATTTCTTCCTTCCAAATAAGTACAAACGGCTGACGCTGCGTGGGCGTGTTTCATGTACCCAAAACGCGACTGACCAGACAGAAAACCAAACATCTGGAAAGAGATGAGCAAATTGGTAGCTTCCTGAAATGTGAGTGTATTGAAGGAAGTAGTCAGGGTGTGGTCGAAGAGGACTCGAGTGTTGTTTTTGTTTTGCGTTAGGGATAGCTCGAGCCACGAGTGATTGGGTTCGCACTTGAAGGGCACTTGCCAAAAGGGGTTATCTTGGTTAAAGAGTTCAAATCTTTTCTTCGATTTCTGGAGGTAAACCTTCAATTGTTTGAGGGGTAGACCGTTGTGGAAGCAGTCTTGAATTTGCTCGATTGACGTTGGTTTAAGGGCATGTTGCACGATGCACAGAAGAAGTCTAAGGTTTGTGAGTGTGGTGACCGGAGATTGATGCTCGAGGTTTCGGATTGCATGTGACGAGGATAGCAACTCTTCAATGCCTAAAAATCTGGAACGGTATGAGGAGTCAAGCACCTTTATCCATGGTGTCGAGATTAAATTAGGCATTTCAGAGGCAATTTTATATATGATTGTAAATGAGATGGCTCAGCATTTAATGTGACATGGATATTAAGTTGTTTATCTCAAACCATCTAGTTTGGCTCGCATCCCTGTTACCAAGGGATTTGTTAGATTGCCAAGAAGTCTCATAAAAATATTGAGTAAGCTCACATCACGGCGGAGCAAAGTTTCCTGTTGTCTCCAATAAATGTTGAGTAGTGATGCCATAACATCTTGTACACTTGCATCTTTAGACTCTATCCTAAACATGAACCCATTTGTTTTGCTTTAAGCAAACACTCAGCACTGGTATAAAAAGAGTGTGATTTGTGAAGTTTAGGATAGACATTTAGTCAAGTTTTTCTTGGGCTTGGTCCATCAATAAGTGTCAGTTACCGGGCGGTGGTGGTAAGACTTGTTCTAATTCTTCTGATGTCATCCCAAGTTTTTCGGCAGCAGCTTCTAAATCAAATGGCGGTTCACCCAGCGCAGCCATAAGTTCCTCTTCTGTTACACCAAGTTGTGCGGCTGCTGCTGAAAAATCAGGACGACCACCTGGACCACCGCCTGGACCGCCACCACCTGGACCACTGCCAATCCCGCCACTTGCAGTGGTCCTAAACGCACCCTCAGCACTGGTGCCGACCAAGCAGGTGGGTAAATTGGGAAACTCGAGTGAAGCATGATAGTGATAGACACCTTCAGGGTAGTCAGGGGTTGCACCGATGTGTCCGTTACATTCATCTAAGTCTGTAGGAACGTGGCCGTCTAGCTCAGAACTGCCATAAATAGGATAGCCGTCAAAAGCATAGCTAAAGAGTTCGCTCGCCGATTGCTCGAGGTGGCAGTGTGCCTCAACCCCTTCGTGTGCAAAGCTGCTATCAATATCGGTTGCGGTGGCGTGCCAGTGATACCAGCCACCTGGGTCAATGTGACCACCGCAGGTGTCAAGCGCGGGCAGGTTGCCTGTGTCTAAAACTGAAGGTGCATCGGCAAAAATAGGAATACTGCTAAGGGCCAGCCCCACCTGCGCCACCGTATCCAGTTGGGTTGGGCTGTCCGCCAAGACAGGTTGTAAGGGAATAAGCACCGTTGCCTCAACGGTGTTATCTTCGCTAGCCTCGAGGCAATAGTTGCCGCTCCCTGGACGGCCACCCCCTGCACCAGGATTAGCAATATTGATGTTGCCTGCCTCATCATAAAAGCTAAAGCCTTGCTCATCCAGCATTTTCCAAAAGGCTTCATTGAGGCGGTACACACCTGGGTTATCACCATCCCAATCCCAGATGCCACCTTCATCAGCAAGGGTTGCAGGGCAGTAGGGTCCTGTCTCAAAACCATCGGGCAAATACTTGACGACAAGTTGGGCGCATTGGGTCTCTGTTCCATCTACAAGGGTGCAGTCAACCACTTCAGGTTCTTGCACCAGACCTGCGCGGTCAAAAGCGTCCAGGTTAATAACAGACGTGGCACTTTCGGTATCTTGCGCGATAGAGGTAAAGAGTGCCACAAGTGCGAACACGATAATGAATAAAGCTAAGACTCGAGTAGTGTTTTTCATGGTATCCACCTTCTTTCTTTAGTTACTAAACTTATGGAGCTTCAACAGTAAGACTGCATAGAACCGTATTGTTGGTTTCCAGGTCATTGCCCCAGATGAGCTGAGCAGTCGCATCCCAGGAAACTTGCTCATAACCATCTCGAGGGCTTACGTCAGCTTCTGTGTAAACCAAGGCAGGACTCCAGGTGCTTCGGTCAAAGTCAGCAGCTTTCCAACCTTCAGGTTCTTCTAAAGAAGTAAAGCCACATGCGCCTTCGCCCGCTACAGGATTGGCTTCGTTTTCGCAGGTTTTATCGAGCGGTGCTTCATGGATAACCGTACACAGCCAGTCGCTGCTCGTTACCGCAATGACCTCACCTGTACTCGAGTCCTTAAACTGCGCGATAAGACCGCCGTCACCCATTTGCTGGTTGCTCGAGCCGATATATTCCAGGCCTGTATCATTTTCCTTGAAATCTTTGGCGATGAAGTTTAGAACGAGCGGATAATCAGCATTAAAGTTAAACCTCTCTGCATTGAAAGAACGCTCTGTCGTGATGGATACTGAGTCCTCTATAACAAGTTGCTCTCCCAGATAAAACGCAAACCAGTTATCAGCCCAAACATCAGCACTGATGCTAACAGAACCCTCTGTCGTAGAGTCCTGAGCACAAGATGTGCCTGCAATAAGGAGTAGCAAAAAACCTACAAGCTGTAAAACGTTTTTCATGGTCACCTCTTTCCTAGTCATCAGTTGCTCGAGTGCGCCATTGCTGGTAGGCAGCAAGGTCATCGCTGCACAGTTCAAGTGACAAATCTCTAATTTGGTGATCTGAGCCGCGACCCATTCTGCTTTCTGCTGCTGCGGTAAAGCACATGTCAGGGGCTGAGGTCGGGCTGATGGTGCCACTTTCCGAAAACACAAAACTTTGCAGTTCATTGCCGTCACAACTTGCAAGACCAACTTCTGAACCAGCTTCAAGACCCGTTAGTTGAGCGCAAACATCATATTCGGGCATGTATAAAACACTGTCAGCAAACTGCTCAGTATCAAACATCTGATCCGTGCCAAGAGCACCTTGGTAGCTATAACAGGTATGCGCTTGCAAACCATTAGCAGGGTCAACATTTTCGTTACCACCAGCAATATCAAGGCAGTATCCGTTAAGGATTCCGTCAAGGTCATCTGTAAGGGTGATTTCAACACTTTCAGCGTGCGCTACTGATAAGCAGGCAATGGCAATCAGTGCGCTTAACATTGTTCTTACTATCGTTGTTCTTAACATCGTCGGGGTCAAGTTTTTCATAGACTGAATCTCCTTTTTAAGTTGAAATGCTGTGTTCATAATGATGTGTTAATTATGCTCGTGTTCGAGATTGTAAGTTGCAGCGATGGTGTAATCAAACTGAATATGGCTAAGTGCATGGTGGTCTTCTAACAGATAGTGCTCGAGTAAGGTTTGGGGTCCACCATCATTGATGATGCTTGCAAAGATGCCATAGTCACCGCCGTTATCGGTAGCAGGACTATGGGGAATTCTCGTGATGGTGTGGATATGATTCCAGGCATCCATGGTGTTGGCATTTGCACCCGTAACATCTTCGGTATTAAATTCGACCCACAGATAAGGATTGTAGATTCTATAATAAAACTGTGATTCTGCGTCTGGCGTATCTACGTTGTCTATCCATACAAAGTAAGTATCATCGAGATTAGCCTCAATATCTGCCCACCACACATCTGCAAAGGTGGTGGCAAGATTGTAAACATATTCTTTCATCACGAGAACCAAGTTGGCCTTTGTTGCCTCAGACATATCAGAGTATTTGAGGCCCGTTTCAAATCCTGAATAATCATAGCTACCAATAAAGGGGTCGGGTTCACCATTTCTGTCAGCAGGACCGACGACTAATTCTCGAGTAGATGAGGTTGAAACCGCTGCCGAAATTTCATCACTGCTCATGGCACTATAGAGGCTTAGTGCTAAGTCTCTCTCGTCTGTGAAGATGTCGTAGTCCACGCCGTTATACGTTTCAGCCGCAGGTTCACCGCCTAAAAAAGCAGGAACAATAGAGACAGTATCGCCATGAACTAAAAAGTTAAGCACTGCGTGATGTCCGTCTACTTGAAAGCCCCAAGAACCACTGGTCTCAGGCTCACCAAACATATCTATGGAATAAAAGTCCGTGTTCCAGGTATCACTCTTGATTTCATTGAGCCAGCCTTCTGCTAAAACCGTAATCTCATTGACTTTTTCATAGCCATCTGCACTCAAAAATAATTGCAACATGGTTTTGAAGTCTTCTAGTTGCTCATCACTTAAATCACCATAGCTAATCCCGTCTCGAGCACCTCGTTCATTGGCGGGTGTGTTGTGCCATAAATAAAATCCTTCATCCTCCAAACAGTTTGAAGCCTGCTCGAGCAAGTTATCAGACAAGGAACTTCTAAAAGCAACCATTGCCTGTCTTAGAGCCTCTATTTCTGGATTGCTAGATTGCTCTACCGTACCCGTTGTGTTACAGGTTGATGTAGTTTCCTGTGCAGCTATATAGCCTGTAAAAAATGTCAGGACAAAGAGTACGGAAAAAATAGTTTGCTTCATAAAGCTCTCCTTTGGGTTTTGTTGACGGCGTGAAAGTGCGTTATGCGTAGATTCAGCCGAAGTCGAGAAAAAACTCGAGAAAGGAATTTGGGAGGCTCGAGAAGCGAATTTAGAGCCACCAAAAACGTCGAAAATCCTTGCAATGTTTAAGCGACACAGTTTAGTTAAACGTCACAACCTTCGATAACGAATGAGAGTCACTATTGCGACAGTGCAGCAGGCTTTGGACGTGCAAGCCAGAGGAACAGCAAACCGAGTGCTGCGGGTACTGACTGAATGAAGATAATCCGAGGGTTTACAGTAAGTGCGCCAAAAATACCCGCAATGAGAATGCAAAGTAGAAAAAACACTTTAACAGAACGACCTGATGCGCCAAGCGTTAAACCCCAAATTAGACCAGCAGCTAAGAAGCCATTGTAAAGCCCTTGGTTTGCGCCAAGGGCTACCGTTTCTTTGGCTAATTCAGGTGTAAGTCCGAAGGCACTGAGGCTGGCTGGTGTCTGCCAGAGGAACATTTCGAGAATAAGTATATAAACATGAAGTAGTGCAAGTAAGATAACAATTACATTTGCGAAACGGGTCATGGTGATCAATCCTTTCAGCCACGCTCAGGGATTTGACGGCAAAAACGGTTGCGAATTATTGGGGTGGTGGCGGTAGTGCCTCTTGCAACTCTTCAACGCTTACACCGAGTTTTTCAGCAGCAGCCTCTAAATCAAAGGGTGGACGACCCAGGGCTTCCATAAGGGCTTCTTCGCTTACCCCGAGTGCAGCAGCAGCTTCTGAAAAGTCAGGACGACCACCTGGTCCACCTTCACCAGGACCACCACCTTCTGTACCTCCTGTTGAAGCGTCCACAATACCCTTATAACAATCAACCGAGTAGGGGGCTTCATCATCAGTAAGGTGATAATGGTAGATGCCATCTGGAAATTCTGGAGTAGCCCCAACATGCCCACTACATTCATCCAGGTCGGCATTGGTGACGGGAACGCCATTGTCACCTTTATTGCCGTAGATGAGGAAGCCATCACGCATAACGCCGATAACATGGGAGTGTTCACCTTCAACATCAATCGTTGCGGTGATACACTTGGGAATACCGTGATAATGATAGCTTGAACCGTCTGCTAAAGGGTGACCATTACAGTCATCCACAAAAGTGGCGTGGTCATGACCTGTTTCATCAAAGTTACCAGTGTCATCTACAGGAAAAGAAATGTTGTCGTCTAAAGCCACAACACTGCGTTCCATGTTTTCATAGTCATTAAAGAGTCTGGCACCACTAAGAATGAAACCAATTTGTCCTAGACTTGTTTCTTGCACTTCGTCAGCGTAACTTGGGTTTAGGGGTAGGGTGACATCAATGGGACTCACGCTAAAATATTCGGCGGTATTGACAACCGTAAAATCCTCGAATGACTTATTGCTAAAGGGTTGATTGTTGGGATTATTGGGAATTAAGAACCATGTCGGCAGGTCGTGATTCGGCAAACCGTCAGACTCATAGCGAAAGGTATCTTCACCCATCGTAATGGTTACGTTCTCTCCCCACTGGGCAGCTTCAACACCAGCCGTCGTATTAAACGTTTCAATGATTGATTGTGCGTTGCAAGCAAACACAATCAAAAGCCCGCCAAGAATCAGACAAAGAATACCTATTGACTTTTTGTTCATTTCTACCTCCTCAATATAGGTCTTAGAGCGTTTACAGAGAGTGCCATGTCTTTTTAATGCCTTTTAGTGCGTAGGTCTCCTGGGTTTCTAAGCCTCAGATGTAACGTATAAAAAAGGGGCTCATCCTGTCATCACGCTAACGGCTAAGGACATTAGCCAATCGTCATGTGTCTTCTGGCTAATGGTGTAAATACCCTCTTGGCTGAAACACTACTGTCTCATTCGTGTGAAAGGGGCAATCTCCGTATCTAAAAGCAGGTCTTGACCGAGCTTATTTAAGGCTTCCTGAATCTCTAAAGACGCTTCTTGCCCTGCCAAATTGTCTTTCTCTTGCGGGTCACTTTGCAAATCAAAGAGAAGTTGTGAACCATCGGTTTGCTGAATCAGCTTGTACGTGTCATTTCGCACGGTCCAGGCGTGACCTACCTCATCTAAATACTCCGAGAAAAGATAGCTTCTGGCAGAGAAGTCTTCTACAAAGCTCTTGGAAAAATCAACACCGTCTACATTAGCAAGTGCTTCTGGTTGAACCCCAGCAACGGTTGCAATCGTCGAATACAAATCGGCTGTTTGAATCAGCGCAGCGTTCGTAATACCAACGCGCTCAACCCCCTGACCTGCCACAATAAGAGGAACAGCAATACCGCCTTGATAAAGTGTATCTTTAGACTGCGAACCTGTGTACACACTCGTATCTATAACTCTGCGAGCAGTACCGTTATCACCCACAAAGATAATCAGGGTGTTTTCACGCTCTGCCTCAGTTAAACTGTCTAAGAGTCTGCCAAGTTCAAAATCGAGTGATTCGACCATCGCTAAAAAATACTCCCTGGGGTTCGCGTCAATATCCTCTTGGGTGCCACTTAGCTCTCTGGTGTGCATGTTGCTGGGAGGTAAATGAAGCGGCGTGTGGGGTGCTGTGTATGCTAGCCACAAAAACCAGGGTTGTGTTTGCTCATCTATCCAACCGATAGCCCTGTCGGTGAATGCTGTTGTTATGTAATCACTGCTTTGCGTTTGCTCGCCGTTGGTTGTTGAGAGCCAGTTGTCATAAGCCTCTGCTGTACCCTCGAGCAAGCCCGAGTAATAGTCAACTCCCATCAGGTTAGGATTGTCAGCTTCACCATTCTCGCTAGAAGCTAAATGCCATTTACCAAT
>JBOFGY010000205.1:0-25793 GCA_051649365.1 Trueperaceae bacterium | reverse complement strand
CAGTGAGATTGCTTCATCGCTGGTCTACTGCAAACGACTCTCAAAGCATCGTTTGCAGCAATGCTCATCACCAAAACGCTTCTCGCAAGGACGAATGGAGGTGAACTTTAGAGTTCACGTTGTCGTGAACTCTAAAGTTCGGGATGACTCATGTCTACAGACCTACTTGCTTTCTTAAACGGATTTAGGATTATTCCCTTGCAAAATTCTGGAACCTCCAGAACGTCGTTGCTTGCAAATGAAACTTTAAGGGCATGTAGGGGCGTAGGACCCTACGCTACGCTCAAACTACGTACAACGAAAGACAAGACTATACGGTGAGTTTGTAACTGTTGATTCCTGTTATAACTTTTCAACCATCAACTCAAGTTTATGATAGTACCAATTTATAATCGTACCAAGGAGCTTATTTATGTCTATTGTTATCTCTTCGGCCGTTCGTACACCCATTGGTAGTTTGCAAGGTTCACTCGCGTCGCTTAAAGCCTCCGAACTCGGGGCCGTCGCAGTAAAAGAAGCCGTGCAACGTGCCAAGGCTAACGCCTCAGATATTGATTTAATCCTGATGGGCAACGTGCTCAGTGCTGGGATGGGTCAGGCACCCGCACGTCAGGCAGCTATTTATGCAGGACTTGGTGAAAATATTCCTGCGACCATGCTCAACAAAATGTGTGGCAGTGGTTTAGAAGCAATTATTCAGGGGGTTAGGGCTCTTCAGATTAATGATGCAACGGTGACGATTGCGGGTGGTATGGAGTCTATGAGCAATGCCCCTTACCTCATACCTGGTGTGCGAAGTGGGTTACGTATGGGACACAAAAAACTCGTAGATTCCATGATTGTTGACGGGCTCTGGGATGTTTATAACGACAAACACATGGGCTCGTGCGCCGATATGTGCGCGAGTAAATACAGCATTAGCCGTGAAGAACAAGATGCCTTTGCCATAGCATCTTACGAGCGTGCCAATGAAGCGATGCAAAAAGGCTATAGTGCCAACGAAATTATTACAGTAGAACTCAAAGGTCGTAAAGGTGAAATAACCCTCGTAGGTGAAGATGAAGGCCCGAAAGCTGCCAAGTATGACAAAATCCCTACGCTTAAACCTGCCTTTGAAAAAGACGGCACCGTCACGGCAGCGAATGCCTCGAGCGTGAATGATGGTGCCTCTGCATTGGTCATGACAACAGCAACAACAGCGCAGGACAAAGGTTTAAATGTTTTAGCAGAAATTAAAGGCTACTCGAGCTACGCCCACGCTCCTGAATGGTTTACCACTGCACCTGTAGCTGCCATGCAAAAACTTCTAAAAAAACTTTCTTGGACGGTGGAAAGCGTTGACCTCTTTGAAATTAACGAAGCCTTTTCTGTCGTGGTGCTGGCCGCGATGAAAGAACTCTCGATTCCACATGACAAAGTAAACGTGCACGGTGGGGCGGTAGCTCTGGGACATCCTATTGGTGCGTCTGGTGCGCGCATTGTAACCACACTCATTCATGCACTAAAACAGGGAGGGAAAAAGCGTGGTGTTGCTGCGATTTGTATTGGTGGGGGTGAGGCTCTGGCTTTAGGGCTCGAGCTAACACCCTAAAAAGGAGTAAGCTCCGACGAAGAGTCGGAGCTTACTCAGCGATGACAACTAACCTGGGGGAATAAAGTTGTCATCTGACCCAATAAGGAAAGGGGTCTATAGATGAGGGTCTAAAAACGTTTAGACCAATATCGAAATTAAGCTAAGGTGGTGTAGCTCGAGGGCTTGTGATGCATTATTGCAACATGCTCGGCACTAGTAACATGCACCGCATCAGTGGCTACTCTTTCATGCAAAGCGTCTTGTGCGAAGTCATCGCGGAGAGCTTGGAGGAGAGCTAAGTCGCGGACGAAAACGCGGCCATCGGCGGAGATTCTAAAGCTTCCAAAATTCTTTTCTTGTTTCATAAACTATTCCTTTTCTGCCCATTCTCACTGCCAATAATCTTTGGTAGATAGGGCTTGGTCGTTTGCAAGTCCACTTCTCTTCTCAACAAGTCGTGGGTAGGAACGGTGGTGTCTAAAAGCGGCTACTAAAAGCGGTAAAAAATCTTAGGAAAGATAAATACTTGTCGCTTGGTCGTGTTTGACCTGTCTCACTTCTAAGAAGGCATCTACAACGGCAGGGTCGAACTGTCTACCACGCTGCTTGACGATTTCGGCTTCGGCTTCGTCAGGATTCCAAGCAGGCTTGTAGGGACGGTGTGAGGTGAGTGCGTCAAACACATCAACTACACTAAAAATACGGGCAAGAAGCGGAATGTCTTCACCAGCGAGCTTGTCTGGGTAGCCGAGACCGTTCCAGGCTTCGTGGTGGTGGCGGACAACATCGAGAACAGTACCGGGCATAAAGCTAATATTGCGAAGCATTTCTTGCCCCATAACGGCGTGACCCTTAACAACGTCAAATTCTTCGCTCGTGAGGCGAGTGGGTTTTAGAAGAAGATGGTCGGGAATGGCAAGTTTACCGATATCGTGTAGATAAGCACTCCAGCGCACGTCGGTGAGGGCTTCACCGCACAGCCCCATCTGCTTGGCAATGGCTACGGACAGTTCAGTGACGCGCTCGGTGTGACCTTTGGTCTCGTAATCGCGGTACTCGAGCGACAAGCCAATCGTTTGCAGGGCTTCTTCGTGGCTTTGGCTCACCATAGCAAGGGCTTCTTGAATTTCGTTCGTGCGGGTATCTACGATCATTTCTAAGTCGCGGTTGTAATCTTGCAGGGCTTTGTACTTAAAGCGGGTCTCGAGTTCTTTGTTCACGCGTAAACTTAGGTCAAGGTGATTAAACGGTTTGGTTACAAAGTCGGTGGCTCCAGCGGTTTGCGCTAAACGGCGCAGGTTTTGGCTTTCTGTGCCACTCACCGTAAGGACGGGGAGATAGTCCAGGGGGTGCTGCGTACTACGCAGCTGGCGCAAAATGTCTATACCGCTATTGGGCATGATGAGATCCAGTAAAATAAGGTCAGGGCGAAAGGTCTTAATAAAATTGCTGGCCTGGAATGAATCTTGGAGGGTGAGAATGTTTTTGTAGCCTTCGTCGCGGAGAACTCTGGAGAGTAAGCGGAGGACAGGTTCTTCATCATCGAGAATAAGAATGCGGGCTTGCTCGAGGCGTTCCTGGGGCGAAAAAACTTTGGGAGTAGCAGGTGTGTAAGGAGCAACCACTAACTTACCTGCGGAGCGGGCACGGGGCTTGGTGAAGAGTTCACTTTGCTTTGCCTTGTTAAGGGCAGCAATTTCTGCGAGAAGACGGGCCTGTGGCATAAAAAAGTTAAGCTCCTTTCATAACTAAGCACCTCTAGTTCCTCAACAACCTGCTCGAGCAACCTCGGTTTCTGCAACCGTCGAAATCCCAACCTCTACACTCGTTAACTGATTTAAGGTCAATACCGCTTCAGGGATTTCGTTCCCAGTCTTGCTTGATGAGTTAACTTTAGCAGACCCATATAAACGACCATATAAACGAAATTACAGGGCCAAGCCGTTTATACACCCATTTATACGCCCACGCTAAACTTTCCATCAGTGAACGACAAATTGAAAAGTTTTAATCACTTTTCAAACAATACTAAAAAAGTACTAAACATAAAATTTTTTAAGGAGATAACACATATGAAAAAAACAATTACTACACTAATCATATTAACAGCACTTCTAACAGCTACTGTTTCTTTTGCAAGCCCAGGTACTGGTAATGGTGGATTAGCCAAGAAAACAGTAACTGCTTCTACAACAAAATAAGCTTTGAAATTAGCTTTTCTACTAAAACCCACTGTTAAATATTTCATATTTAACAGTGGGTTCTTCATTTTCTGTTCTAAAATTTGAGTGTACAAAAATCCAACTCAGAAGGAGAAGTACAATGAAAAAAGCAATTACTACATTAATCGTATTAACCGCACTTCTAACAGCTACTGTTTCTTTTGCAAGCCCAGGTACTGGTACAGGATTTGCCAAGAAAACAGTCTCCACGACAAAATAAGCTTCATATACTAGAATAAAATTCTTTCAAGAAGAGTAGCCACTGTTAAATATTTAACAGTGGCTTTTCCGCTCTAAAATTTGTGCGAACGAAAGTTCAGACACCTCATAACTTGTTGCAAAGACTGCATTCAGAATGATTGAGCGCAGGTTTGTTTTTGTATCCTGTTAGTGCGAAGATTGCCAGCCGATGTTGGGCAGAGCCACGAAGAATCTGTCTTGTGGAGGAGTTTTAGAAAGATCAGGATTGCTTCGCGGAGTCGGTAGTGCTTTGCTTGGTAAATGATTGACGTAACCCGCACAACGGCTCGCAATGACGAATCATTCCGTCATTGCGAGCTTGGCTCTGGGGTGTGTTTATAGTCAACTCCGTTCATCGTTGACACCGCCGCGAAGCAATCTCGGTGTGCCAGAAAAGCGGGATGTAGATTCGCTTATGCTTGGTTCAGGAGTGCTTAGCACATCCTACGCTGTAGTTAGTTCGCAATGACAAACAAGTAAAAAGAAAAAGCGGGATTGCTTCGCGGATTTGGTAGTGCTTGACTTTGTTAATATTGGGTCTTCATCAACAGAGGTTCGCAATGACAAGTGATTTCGTCATTGCGAGTCTCCATCAGGTGAATACCAAAAGTGAACAAAGCAAAGCATTGCTCCAGCCACGAAGCAATCCCGCTTTTCTTGCGCTTTACCGTCAAATAACGTGCCATCTTCCTTTCACGCAACTGACTTAAATTACCTTATGGGTCAGTATTACGTGTACATCATGACCAATAAACTTCATACTGTTCTTTACACGGGCATGACCAATAACCTCATCCGCCGTAGCCGCGAACCTAAAGAAAAACGTGCTGACAGTTTTACAAAACGTTACAACGTTACAAAGCTGGTGTACTACGAAGTAGCAGAAACAGCCTATGCTGCTATCTCGAGAGAAAAACAAATCAAAGCTGGCTCACGTAGGGACAAACTAAACCTCATAGCAGAAATGAACCCTGCATGGGTAGATTTATATGAAACGATTGTTTAGAGTACTTACCCTATTGCTTAGTGATTTGAGATTGCTTCGCGGATTTTCTAATGCTTGGCTTTATGAACGCTTAGCACAGCCTATGCTGCGGCTCGCAATGACAGGGAGGGAAGGTAGGATTGCTTCGCGGAGTCAGCTAAGTATTTCCATAATGAGATTGTCAAATGATGTTTGAAAAAGTCCTTTGTTAGTGAAAGTTTATCTGACAAACTTAGCATGGAGAACTTAGTGCTTGGCTTAGAAAATGTTTGGTACATCTTATGCTGCGGCTCGCAATGACGAAGTGGATGCAGTGATAGGTGGAGGGCAGTGACAGGCGAAATGCAATGACAGGCGAAATGCAATGACGGGAGAGAGGTCTATTCTTGTTCTTCGGACATGCCCCAATCTTCCCGTATTTCCTTTAATTTCTTTGCTATTTCGGCGCGGCGTTTATCGTTCTGGGGTAGGTCTTCAGGTAGGGTGGCTTCGGTGGCTTCCCAGACCTCGAGGTCATCTGATGCGGTTTTGGCAAACTTGTATAAAAAGTCGAAGTCATTAGCAGCAAGTACCGCGTCACGCATCATCTCTTCTAAAATGTCGCGGGCTTCGGAAACTCCTGGGGACTCGGAGTTTAGGTAGAGCGGCCCCTCATAAAGCTCGAGTGCGGTTTTTAAATTGCCCTCCTCGAGCAGTTTGGGAACCTGCAAAAAGTCTGCTTGGAAGCGCGATTCTATGATGTAAGGTGGATTACTTAAGGGTACAGAATTGCGCAAACGGCTAATCATGACCCGAAACGAGGTGAGGTTGCCGAGTGGCCCCGTCGTTAAATTAAGCAGTTTTTCTACACTAAGCCCCTTGGGATTCAGGGTTAAAAGAATGAGCATCTCTTGGAGTTGGGGGGACAGGCTAAGGGTGCGGCCTTTGTAGCGCACGTCTTCCTTGCCTAAAAAGCGCAACTCGAGAGGGAAGGGTCTGTCCTCTAGCTCGAGCATGTTCCAGATTTCTCTAAACTCTGCTTCTGGCCCAGAGAGCAGCTTTAGCCCCATTTCTGAAAGACCCTTTAACACATCGTGGTGTTTTTTTAGCGTTTCCTCGGCGGCTTTTCTGTCGTTAAGTTTTAAGTGTGTCCAGGCAGTATAGAGCGCAAGCTGCGCTTGGTGATAAGAGGGTAAAAAGTGTTTGTCGGCTTCGTCTTGCACGTAATTAAGTTGGTTTAGCCCTACTCTGGGTTCCACTATGCTAAGCACCATGCCGTAGGCCAGCTCAGACGTGTGCCGCACGCGCCAGTGTTCACCCTTTACGAGCATGTAGGCCCGCATAGCATATTGCATGGCTGCATCTAAGTCGGGTTTTTCCATGTGCAGGTGTGCTTGTACCACTGAGCGGGCGTTGTAGCCTGACTCTACTCTTTCTTCAGAATCCAGGTTTTTCAAGTAACACTTTAGGGCCTCTTGGGGTTTACCCTCTGCAAGGTAGTAATCACCTAACGTTTCAGTGATGTTTCGGACGATGTGAGGTAATACGTTTTCAAACTCACTTTCAACTTTCTTTAGTTGTTCTTCTAATCCTGTGATTTCTCCAGTCAGAATCTTTGCATAAGCCCAATCATTCATGAGAATGAGTTTTCGTTGACTATTTACAAAACTAAACTCGTCAAATTTTTTGAGCGTCCATTCTCCCCAGTGAAGAGCTTCTTTGTAATAACCAAGAAATAAAAGCTGGCGAGTTAGCTCAGAGGTATTACGTGCAATGTGAGTACGGTGATTTATACGCTCAGCTAACTTAACAGACTCTCTTAAAATTTCTAGTCCTTCAGTTAAATTGCTGTTTAGTCTTCCATATTGATAAGAAGTAATAGTCGTCTTTTTGTCTTCATAAGCACGCCTTGCTTCTGTTTCTGCACTTTCTGTAGGTGCAATTGTTCCAGCGTACAGAGCACGTAATTCGGCAGCGTCGTAGTGGGCGAGTCGTTCTTCTACCTCATCTCGTACTTTTTCAGCTTCTCCAAGCCACCAAGCCGTAGCAAGTCGCCAAAATATTGTGCGCTCGTCTTTTTTAACAAGCTCAGGTAAATCTTCTAGCAGTTCCCAAAGGCGTTTGTGCAAGCCTTTTTCATGGTAGACGTATCCCGCTTCGCCTAGTAGGGCGGGTACACGATCTGGCAGTGTGGCACAGGCTAGCTCGAAGGCATCTAGCCACTGCTCTTTCCGCATTAATATTTTGAGCAGTCTGTCGGGCTCTATCTCGACTTCATTGTCTGCTGCGAGTCGTAACCCGTCGGGGCTTGGGCGGGTGGGTAAAGGCAGCGATAAATATTCGTTCATCGCTTCCATAAAAAGTTCGTAGATGCCGTTCGTTTTTGTGAGTAGGGCGTTGGCATCGGCATCGGGCAGGTAACCCGTAAAGGCGAGGGCTTCCTCGAGCGTCAGCTTTAGGTCGGTGGCGTAAATCACTTGCAGATAGGCGGGCAGCTCGCCGTCGGGCAATCTAAACACGTCGGCGGGACTAGCCCCAGTCAGTACGACGCGGCTGCCTTTTTGGTGTAGCCCTAGTAAATCCCTCGAGAACTCGGGGGCGTAATCCGCATTTGAAACGAGGAAGGTAAAGGGGCCTAAGGTCTCAAGCTGGCTTTTAAGCACATTGATGCCATAGCTGTAGTGAAGTGCGCCAGAGTAAAGGGCGTACTTCAGGGCAGTTTGAACGGCTTCAGCGAGGCAGTTGCCCTGGGCAATGGGGTCATTGACATCGTTTGTAGTTAGCTCGAGCCAGACAAACTTACGTTCGGGTGTGGCGGTAAGCGTGGTTTTAGGTATAGCTACATCTACCTTGGCACCATTCTTGCTAGATTCAATAAGAGCAGAAGGTTCAATAAGAGCGGACAAAATATGTGACGTACCAAAGAGAACCGGCGCACTAAGCAGTGTCGGGCCGGGATGTTCCCGAATTTTAGAGAGATGTCGCTGAAGCCACATTAAGGTATCTCCTGCTAAAAAGAAAGACACTGATAAGAATATGAATGTAGCATGAGTCTCAGTGTGAGCGTAGGGTTAATGATTACATTTCGGTGGATGAAACCGACGATAGACAATAGTCAAAACCAAATCGTCAAAACCCAATCTTCTATAGACTATCGTCCATCGTCGGGCCTTTAGTGGTGTAAGGCCATCGAAATATATTTAACTTCGAGGTATTCCTCGAGGCCCCAGTGTCCGCCCTCTCGGCCAAGTCCAGATTCTTTTACGCCACCGAAGGGTGCGTGAGGTACAGAGGGAACGCCGTCATTTACCCCAACAATACCGTACTCGAGGGCTTCCACGACTTTGAAAGCTCGGCTTAAATCGTTGGTGTAAATATATGAAGCCAAGCCGTACGGTGTGTCATTGGCCATTTGGATGGCTTCGTCATCCGTGTTAAAAGTAGCAATCGGTGCGACAGGACCAAAGGTTTCTTCGTACATCATTTGCATGTCGTCGTCTACATTGACCAAAACCGTTGGCTCGAAGAAAAGTCCTTTGATGCTCTTACCACCCGTTAAAATTATTGCACCTTTCGACACGGCATCTTGCACGTGGAATTTGACTTTTTGTAAGCCTTCTTTGCTGACGAGTGGACCGATATCGGTGCTGCTGTCGAGTGGGTCGCCGACCTTTAGAGTTGCGGTGACTTTGGCATAGCGTTTTGCAAATTCATCTACGATGTTGTTATGAACATAGATTCTGTTCGTGCAAACACAGGTTTGGCCTGTGTTGCGGAATTTGCAAGCGATAGCTTCTTTTACGGCTTGGTCTAGGTCTGCGTCTTCAAAAACAAGAAAGGGCGCGTGACCGCCAAGCTCGAGGGATATCTTTTTCACTGTATCCGCTGATTTTTTATAGAGGAGCTTGCCGACTTCGGTAGAGCCCGTAAAGGTAATCTTGCGAATGCGTGGGTCGCCGATAAGTGTATCTGAAACAGGCACCGGGTTCGACGCTGTAAGCACTTGAAAGGTTCCCTCGGGCCCACCGGCTTCTGCCCAAAGTTTTGCTAACATGAGTGCGCTAAGTGGGGTTTGCTCGGCGGGTTTCAAAATCATAGTGCAACCCGCCGCAAGCGCAGGGGCCGCTTTGCGCGTGACCATCGCATACGGAAAGTTCCAGGGTGTAATGGCAAAGACAGGCCCCACGGGTTGCTTGATAGCCAGGAGCCTCTTATGACCTGCTGTGGCTGGAAAGGTCTCGCCCCCAACACGCTTGGCTTCTTCGGCGTACCACTTTATAAAACCTGCTGCATACGCAACTTCGCCTCTGGATTCTTTAATGGGTTTGCCCATTTCCTGTGTCATGAGGTGAGCTAAGTCCTCTTGATGTTTCATCATGAGGTCAAACCACCGCATCAAGATATCCGCACGCTCGAAGGCCGTTTTCTTTTTCCAAAGCTGAAACGCCTCCATTGAAGTGGCGGCAGCCTGGGCCGCGTCTGTGGAGGTACACTCGGCGACCTTAGCTAAAACTTTACCCATTGCTGGGTTTTTAACCGTGTAGGTTTTTTTGGCTTTGCGCCACTCGCCCGTGAAGAATTTGCCCTCGAGCGAGGCTATGAATGATGTTGTCGTCATAAGAAACAGTGTAACAGAAGGAGTAAGCAGAAGGGGAATGCAGAGCGAGACGTAAGACGTAAAAAGTGAGACATAACAATGACATTTCACTTTTACATCTCACTTTTTACCGCTTTTAGCTTTCTTTACGGAACAAACTTGCTTACATACACATTCCAGTTACTGCATTCACCCGTTATAGCATCTGCAAAGACACATTCTTGCCAAGCAGCGTACAAGGTGTTTTGATTGTTTATAACCAGGGAGCCCTCCCTGGCGGTTTGTGTCGTGCTTCTATCAAGGGTGCTGCCGAGCCCTACCCAGTTTTCAAAACTTTCCCAACGGTCAACGCGGATGTCGGAGGAATTGTAGTAATCGAGAACAATAGGGCGATTGCCAGTATCGAACACAGTAGAGCTTGCATCTACCGTGTAGTAATCACTCAGCACGGTATTGCCTTGGTAGACTGTACGGGTATCATCGGAATAGAAACATTGGTCTTTTCTATCTAGTTTAGGCGTACCGTAATAAATGGAGCCAGCACAGAGAGGAAGCCAGCTCGAGCCGTTCCATTGTTCGCTGATGTAGGCCCTGTAGATAGATGTCGAAAGGGTGAGGGTGGTGCCGTCGCTCTTAAAACCTATGTCGAAGACTCGAGCTGAATATTCACTATCAAAGCCTGCATCTAAATTTTGATAAGAGGCGTAACGCTGCCAAACTTTGCCGTCCCAACGGCGGATGTAGTTGATGCCTTTGCTACGATCTGTCTCGCTAAAATCGCTGTAGCGTACACTGTAAAGATTGCCGTTTTTGTCTGTGGCAATGTTGGGTGTACCTTCAAAGCTCGGGCCAAGTTTTTCCCAGGTTTGCTTCGCTAAATCAAAGCGGTAGACGCTCGTTTCGTTTTTAATGTCATAGCTACCCTTAGTGTTACCCGCAACAACGGGATTATTATCGTTATCAAACACGAGTCTAAACGAGTTACTTACGACGAGGGGAGAGCTTTTACTAATGCTTCTCCAAGCGGTGCCTTGCCACTGCTCCATGTACACGCGGTTATCTTCTACCCAGGCGGCGTAAAGTTGGCCTTTTCTATCGAGTGCAAGTTGGGGACTGATAGCATTTTTGGCTGAAGAGTTATCTAAGGCCCCGCCTATTTTTTGCCAGGAACCTGTAGCTTGTGCGCTCAAGAGTTCATTAGGGGCTTTTGGGGTGTTCTCGCTGGGGGTTGGTGCACTTTGCAAACAGCCTGCCAAGGCTGAACTAAGAGCAAAAAATACACAAGCGCGAAGTAAAGGGTACATTCTCATGGCATCTCCTTTGTTGTCTTTGAAGGGTTACACCCGCGAGTGTAGAAAATTTTTATCTTAGCTTTCAGCATGTAAGACCCTGCCAAATTGTCTACGACTCGGTGTTAACTTGTGCCTATTCTAATATTAATAGAGTTCTAATACAGATAGAGCGCAACAACAAGTAGGCTCGAGCCCATAACTGAACAAGTCATCAATCAAAGCATTTTCATAGCTTTTCTTTTAACAACCATGACAACCTCGAGACATAAAATAGAGGGGAGCCTCGAGTGTTCGGCTCGAGGCTCTAAAAATCTAAGGGACGTATCTGCTTACATAAACATTCGTGTTTTTGCACTCACCTGTTGTATTGTCTTTCTCAAAACACTCTACCCAGGCCGCGTAAAGCGTATTTCTGCTATCAAAAGCAAGAGAGCCAATTTTAGCATCCTGTGTTGTTACTTTATCTAAAGTACCGCCTAGATTGACCCAATCGCTACCCGTCCAGCTTTTCACTATAATATCAAGAGAGGTTTCATTTAGAGCAATGATGGGGCGATTAAAATTATCAACAGCAATGACGGTTGAGGTGAGATATGCCTTTTGCAAGAGAGCAAGTGTTGAGTTACCCTGAACTATGGTGATGGGGTTGGTGTAAAGATCACTAAAATCTTCTTTGAAACCGAAGCATTGCTCTTGTTTATCTAACAGTAATGTGTCAGTGAAATCTTCACTGGTGTAGGTGAGTTTGTAGATATCATTCCAGCTAGTTCCGTTCCATAAGGAAATCCTATTTTTAACCCATAATGGGTCTTTCCAGTAGCCAGCGGGTTTGCCGTCACGTTGGAAGGAGAGAGAACTTAAAATAGCGGGAGCTTCGATGTAACTACCCTCAAAAGTGTGGCTTGTTGCATTCTTAAAGATGTACTGTGTTTGCCAACTTCTACCATTCCAGGAGCGAATAAGGTTTTTTACCTTCCATTGCCCTTGGCTGCCTTCAGACCATTCTTGGGCAATACTGTAAACAGTACCATTTTTATCGGTACCGACATAAAGTTGCCCCATTAAACACCTCGCCCAAAGCTGTCCAAACACCTGCCGAGTTACGGCGGTAAACAATTGTTCCTGGGTCTGTAATTTTGTCTGCCGTACCCGTGCTAACAGCAACAACGGCATTATTACTCTTATCGAGGGTGACACCAAAAGCAAAACCATGACGGACAGCACTAAAATCGAAACTAAAATCACCTTTGATAAGAGGGAAATTTCCGCCAAATGATTGCCAACTTTTGCCGTCCCACCGCTCTAAATACACCCTCCAGCCGCCGTTATATTCTGCCCAAGCTGCAATGAGGTTGCCTGAACTAGTCGAGCATAAGTTGTGGATTGACAGCGTTTCTTGAGGCTGTAAAATCTAATGCTCCACCCATTTTTTGCCAAGAACCTATGACGTGTGCAGTCAAACTAGCTTTGGGAGCAAGGTGAGTTTTTAGAGAGTCTTCGTGCTGACTACAAGCGGTCAAGAGTAAAGTAATAAGTCCAAAAAAAATAACAATGCATTTCATAAATTTGTTTCTCCTAATTTTTGAAGACTCATATTAATTCAGTATAGCAAGTGAAGCTTTAGGCTCACCGTGCTAAATTCAGTCCAGGGCTCGAGACAGAACTGCCTCTGCTAGGATAAAGCTGTGAAAGTGTTCGAGGTTCTCTGGACATTTACCAAGGCAGGTCTTTACGGGTTTGGCGGTGGTCCTTCAATGATGCCCGTCATCCAAACCGAAGTTGTAGAAATTCGCAAGTGGCTCAGCGAAGAAGAATTTTTAGATGCTTATGCACTGGGCAGTACCTTGCCAGGGCCTATCGCTACCAAACTTTCAGGTTATGTGGGTTACAAAATTGCAGGTTGGCCAGGGGCGATGGCGGGAATGCTTGGTGTAGCGTTACCGACAGTGATTGCCATGGTTTTGTTGGCTACGCTTTACGTGCGTTACAAAAACACGCCCTTCGTCAGCAGTTTTATGAAAGGCGTTCGCCCTGTAATTTTAGCGATGCTCATAGGTGTGGTTTGGGAGTTTTGGCCGACTGCGCTCGGTTCAGGATCGTCACTAAGTAATCAGCTCCAGTGGCGAAGTTGGTTGTTGTGGTTGTTGGCTAGTGTAGCTCTCGTGCTATCTATCCGCTACAATGTGCATCCTGTGTTTCTTATTCTTGGTGGCGGGTTTATTGGTTTGCTGATGTTGCGTTAAAGGAAGGGTTTTAGCACTTCAGCACTTCAGCAGGTCAGCTAATCATCGTTTCAGGAATTGGAAGAGTCTCGGTCTTTTGCCTTAGCTCTTTTGCCCTAGCTCTTTGTTCTAAACGCGCCAGGGGTTTCACCGGTAGCCGCTTTAACATGGCGGCTAAGATGGGAGGCGGAATCGTAGCCGGTTAAGTCGGCGATGTCTTCTAAGCTCAGACTCGAGCTTTTAATTAAATCTAAAACACGGTGTAAGCGCACGGTTTGCAAATAGCTCTTCGGCGAGTAGCCACGCAATTTAGCAAAGTGCATCCGAATAAGAGAAGAGGACACATTTAGCTCTGCGGCAATGTCAGGAATGCTGGGTGGACTGGCAAAGCGTTCCTCGAGAAGGCGTTCAACTTTTCTGACGAGTTTTTCAGCGGCGGCAGGTTCGGGTTCTGTTTCTAAGCGTTCAAACAAAATAACCAGTTGATTGAAGAGATGTTCGATCATGCGTTCGCGGTGCAGATGATTGCTGTGCCATTCGCGCGTTAAACTTACCATGACTTGCTCGAGGCTGTGATGACGGTCATCGAAAAAGGTGCGAATGTCCGTAAATGTGTGACCCCTAAAAAATCCGGCAAACACTCCTTGATCGAGCAAAAAATAGACGTGAGAATAGGCCGTGAGGGCGAGTTCGTGGTGGCTGACGTGGGCGGGTGTAAGGAGTGCCATGCCGGGTTGGGTTTGAACGACTTTTTCTTCAGAATCTACGTTACCGTACCACTCAATTTGACCTGTACGGTAGAGAATGAGCTCGAGCGTTGGGTGGTAATGGCTGGGGTAATGTTGACCCTTTTCCGCGTAGTGAAATCCTGCCGACATAATGGGCAAGTGTGCCACGGGAGCGGGCATCGTGACACTATCGTAGGCTGACTCGGGTACCGAACGAATGGTGAGAGCCTCGTTGGGTAAGTGTTGCCCTGTTAGTTTTTGCAACTTTTTTGGTGTGTCTTGCATTGTAATCTCTGCCCTTGGCCCTTAGTGTAGAAGCTGTCTAATAAATAGTGTAGAAGCTGTCCAAATTCAGAAGTTAGAAGTTATTAGTATAGATTATGTTCGTTAGGTGCTAGTGTCACCATAACACGTAAACCGGCTAGGAAAGGATGGAACATGGCGGCGAAAATTACAATCATTGGTGCGGGAGGGTATGTTTTTCCCCTAAGGCTCACTGCCGATATTTTGAGTCACCCTGAGTTACAAGATGTGACGATTGCCTACATGGATATTGACCCAGAGCGGCTCGAGAAAAACGCTACCATTGCCAGAGACCTTGTCAAACACCACGGGTTGCCTGCTAAGATTCTAAGCACCACGAACCGCCGTGAAGCCCTTAAAGATGCCAATTATGTGATTATTACCTTTCAAGTCGGTGGGCTCGAGGCCTACAAACTCGACAAAAATATTCCCCTGAAATATGGCATTGACCAAGCGGTTGGTGACACACTCGGACCGGGTGGGGTTTTCCGCTTTTTGCGCTCTGCCCCTGCTTATCAAGGCATTGCAGAGGATATGAAGGAGCTTTGCCCCGACACGCTGCTCATTAACTATGCCAACCCGATGGCGATGGCTTGCTGGTATTTATCGAGTTTTGGCATCAAGACCGTCGGGCTTTGTCATAGTGTGCAGAACACCACACACATGCTCGCTAAACACTTAGGCGTTCCCTACAAAGACATTAACTTCACTTCGGCAGGGATTAACCACCAGGCTTGGGTTTTAGAGTTTAAGCACCGTGGGGAAGATTTATACCCCAAACTCCGTGAGGTTATGCGGCGCGAGCACGTGCAGCAAAAAACCACGAAGCAACTCCAGAGTGATCAGGGGGACCATAGCGAACTCAAAGACGAATTTTCGACCTACGAAGGTGGCCAAGAGCGTGTGCGCTCGTCGCTGATGGATATGTTTGGCTACTTTCATACCGAGTCGTCGCATCACGCGAGTGAATATCTTGCTTACTTTCGTAAAAACCCCAAGATGGTATTAGACAATATTCCGCAGCGTTGGGATTATTATGATGTGTGTGCGGCCCACGATGATAAAGACATTGAAAAATTTTTGGTGCAGAGTAAAGAAGAACTCAAGCCGTCGCTCGAGTACGGCTCGCACATCATCCACGCTATGGAAACGAACAAACCCGCTGTGGTTTATGGCAATGTCCCCAACACGAACCTCATCAGCAATTTACCCCAAGGTTGCTCTGTTGAAGTGGCCTGTCTCGTCAATAAAAATGGCCTGCAACCCACCCACTACGGTGCGCTCCCAACCCAGCTTGCTGCGGTAAACCGCACCAATGTGAATGTGCAAGAACTTGCCGTCCAAGCTGCGCTCACTGAAAACGTCGAGAACATTTACCACGCGATTGCCCTTGACCCCTTAACAAGTTCACTTCTGACTTTACCCCAAATTCGCGCGATGGTGGATGAAATGCTTGTTGCTCAAGAGCAGTGGCTCCCTGAGTTTGCTAGGTCTGTCAATACGAAGATATTAGAGGCAGCAGACTAGGCGCAAACACTTCTAAACTAAGTCTAATCTAAGGTGTAAAAAAGTCTCTTCATACGATGACGAATTACCCAAGTCATCAACAAGCGTCTCTTGCTTAACGAACTTTCAATAAAGACGGCTCAGATGTTCTCTTCATTGTTAAACATGTTGTTTCATTCCCATTTGTTACCTCTTAGTTCGTCACGTAGGTTGTATTCTATATTCTGGTAAACTCCTGTATTTAAGTAAGGCCCTTACTCTAAGCGAAAAAATGGGCTCAGGGAGACAAACAATCTTGGGAGCGTGAACGATATGAACAACGTTAGACGTGGATTTATTATACTAATAGCATTCTTAATAGGTTGTACTCCTTCAAATAAAAACCAACCTGATACCCCCAATGCGCCCGAGACTCCTCCTACGCCAGCTCCTGTGTTGGGGGAACGCTGGAGTGACCCAGCTACCTGGGGTGGGGTAATGCCAGGAGAAGGTGCAGTTGTAGAAATCCCAAAGGGAAAAACTGTCGTTTTAGATATCTCGACACCTAGATTGGGAGGCTTGTATATCCAAGGTGAACTTCTCTTCGATCATCAAGATGTGAGCTTGAGCAGTAACTGGATCGCCGTTGCAGGTCGCTTGGCGGCGGGTCAAGAGACTGCGGTGCATCCGTCTAAAGCTGAAATTATCTTAACAGGCACAGATCCTAATGCTGATACGCCTTTTGCTGCAGGTGCAGGCGCAAAATATCTTTTGATACTCGAGGGCGGAAAACTGGAACTGCATGGGCAAACCACGACAAGCTGGACAAACCTGAGCACCACAGCACCAGCAGGTACAAACCAGATAACCCTAGCTGCCGCTGTTAATTGGCAAGTCGGACAACGGATTGCGATTAGCTCTACAGATTTCGCGAATGACCAACATGAAGAACGAACGATAAGCGCAATTGAAGGGACAAACCTCACGTTGGATCAGCCCCTTCAGTACCTGCACTATGGTGAATTGCAAAGCTACAGCCACCAAGATAAAACCTGGACGTTAGATGAACGTGCAGAAGTTGCCCTCCTCAACCGAAACATTATTATTCGTTCGGAAGATGGGAGGGAGACAGGTTTCGGTGGACATGTGATGGCGATGAAAGGTTCACAGTTGAACCTCTCTAACGTCGAACTCGAGCATATGGGTCAACGGGGCATTTTAGGACGCTATCCTATTCATTTCCATCAAATGGCGGATGCGACAGGGAGCTATCTTAGAGCCCTCAGTCTTCACCATACTTTTAGCCGCTGTGTTACGGTTCATGCCAGCGATAACCTCGTGTTAGAAGACAACGTTTGTTATGAAACACCAGGTCATGCCTTTTTCTTGGAGGATGGTGCAGAGCAAGGTAATATCTTTAAAAACAATCTAGGAATGGCAACACGGATGCCTGCTGAAAACGATGCGTTACTCCCTACTGACTTAACGCATGTGTCAACATTTTGGATTACTAATGCTGCGAATACGTTTGAGGGTAATGTGGCGGCAGGCTCAGATAAAGCGGGCTTTTGGTTTACAGCGGGGAGTACGCCTACAGGGCTTTCAAAGGATTTACCGATTTATCCCAAGCATATTCCTATTAGAGTGTTTACCAACAACAAAGCGCATAGTAACCACGACAATCTTAGTTTTGAAGGTGATTTTGATTCAGAGCTGAATCTTGTGCCAACGCCTTATCAACCTCGAGCCGGAGGTGTGCTAAAGGGTGAGGCTGTTGTGCCTGTCGTTGATGGGTTTACAGGTTATAAGGCTAGAGACCGTAATATCTGGACACGCGCAAACTCGATGCGCTTTAAAAACGTTGTCGCTGCGGATAGCGGCAAAACAACCCTTTTTGCCGCTAATCAAACTTTAGAAGATTCACTCGTTGTTGGACTTAGTGCCAATAAAGGTACGCCCGTGCGTGAGAGTGAAATTGCCGCAGGACGTTCACTACCCAATAATGATACACACCGAGGTCACAGTATTTATGATGGTCCTTCTGGACTTATCAATGTTCACTTTGCTGGCTTTACTGGGCCAAAGGCTTACGCAATACAGACAAATGGCGCTGCTGTTAAAGCGCCTGTCCACTTTGCACAAGGAATTAGTTTTGCTGCAGATGTGCCTCAAGCAAATAAAGTGGATTTTTCAGCGAATGCCTCTACGTCTACTATGTGGTCATCTGGACTGATTGATAAAGACGGTTCTTTAACAGGGGTTGTGGGTGCAACAGTAATTCCCAAAGTTCTCACGGCAAAAACTGCAGAGATAGCGAACAACCCAGCCTACAATAAGGCAGCCGATTGCACAGACAAACCCGAGTGGTCAGCTTGGATTTGTCCATCACAACACCATTTTGGTTTGCTTTTGTCAGACCATAATATTCCTGGTAAAAAGTACGACAATGCGCTTTTGACATTGGAGTTGGCACGCTCAGATGGTGCTAAGGTTTACGAAGCAGGAACGAGTGGTGCACACTATCAGAGCAGTGTTATTGTGAATGAAGACTACAGCTACAGCTTAAACTATGTTCGTGTTTATGATGTTTTTGATGTATCCCTGCGTTTTATAAACCCTGGTGATAGCGTTCGGGTGGACTTACCTGTTGCGGCACTTGCAAACTACCATGTAAAAGGCAAGGCTACAAAGGTGAGTTCACTCGCGGATTTAGCTGCAAGCACGACAACGGCTTACTTTTTTGCCAACAGTAGGATGCACCTGAAACTTGTTGGTGAAGTTATGCCACCTAATCCACGTACGGGTGCCGAGTACAGTTCGGAAGCAAAAGTTACCTTTTGTCGTTATGAAGATTGCAAGGTCACCGATTACCCCTAAGGGTTTTAGGAGTTTGTTTGGGTCAATTTATGGTCTTGTAGATGACGCTGCTACGCAGGCAGTGTAAGTCCAGAGTGCAGCTACGAAGTCAAAGCCAGCTGCTACGAGAGCATCTACGATGGTGAGGTGATATAGGAGGTTATGCAGAACCTAAGCTTTGGTTTTATTTAATTTGTATGAACCTGCTAAATCTCCGGATGAAAATCTTTTAAGCTTTGTTGTTGCGGTTGTCCTCACACTTTGTGTCGTTCTTCTATAGAGCTTTTGCTATTTTGCGATATGCTTAGGCAAAATCCATAAGGGGGCACAACCTTGAAACCTATCAACATCGGTATTATCGGCTGTGGCAATATTAGTGGCATTTATCTTAAAAACTTACCTACGCTTCGGAATATTAATGTTTTAGCGGTTGCAGATTTAGATCTAGAACGCGCCAAAGCTAAGGCGCAAGAGTTTAAGGTGCCACACGCACTCACACCCGATGAACTCTTAAAACGTGATGATATTGACGCGGTACTTAATATCACTATTCCTGTTGCACACGCAGACGTAGCCATGCAGGTGTTAAACGCAGGTAAACACGTTTACAACGAAAAACCTTTGGCGGTAGAACTTAAAGATGCTAAGGCGATGCTCGAGCTAGCGAAGTCTAAAAACGTGCGCGTGGGCTGTGCGCCAGATACCTTCTTTGGTGCAGCACCACAAACCATTCGCGTTCTGCTTGATAGGGGCAGAATTGGCCAGCCCATTTACATTAGTGGCTTTATGGCCTATACCGGTCCAGACAAATGGCATCCCGATCCAGCCTTTTTCTTTAAGCCAGGTGCCGGCCCACTTTTTGATATGGCCCCATATTATCTTACAGCGTTTATTCACTATCTCGGCTCAATTAAGCGTGTCGTCGCCATGGCAAAAACGACCTTTGCCGAACGTGAAGTGGGTACAGGCCCGAAACAAGGTCAGAAGATTAAAGTAGAAACGCCAACCCATATTTCAACACTGCTCGAGTTTGAGAATGGCGTGTTAGGTAATTTGGTCACAAGTTTTGATATGGTGCCTGGCTCGGCTCCGAGTATTGAAATTTGTGGCACTCAAGGGGCCATTACGGTACCTGATCCTAACTGGTTTGGTGGTTCGGGTGGCAAGATGACTATTGACTGGCGTGACAACACCAATATGTGGACAAAAGAAAGCTGGCGTGAAGAAGCTATCGCTCGCCCACACACCGAGAATATGCGTGGTTTAGGTTTAGCCGATATGCTTTATGCCCATCAGGAAAACCGCCCACATCGTGCCAGTGGTGACATGGCTTACCACGTGTTAGAAGTGATGCACAGCGTTTTAGAGTCGGTGCGTGAAAATCGTCCGGTGACCCTTGAAAGCCGCGTGCCACGTCCAGACCTTTTAGATGAGGTTTACGCGAAAGCAATGTTGAAGTAACCATGAAGAAGGCAGGAGGCAAAATATAACATTTTCCTTGTCTCCTCCATCCTGTCTACTAAAAAGGAGTACCTATGTTACCGATTGGTTTACAAGTTTATTCTGTTCGAGACGCGCTGGCAAAAGATTTTGCGGGGACGTTAACTACGCTTGCCAAGAGAGGGTATGCAGGTGTTGAGCTGTTTGGAGACTTACCAAATAACACAAAAAAAATCGTAACAGATTTGGGCTTAGAAATTCCGGGAAAACACGCTGCCCACAGCGACTTGCGTGAGAACGCGCAAAAGTATATTGATGAGTGTCTCGAGCTAGACATTTCTGTGTTGATTTGTGCTTGGTCAATGACCAATGAAACGTTTACTTGGGAAAGCATTACCGAGGATTTAGAAAACATCGCTCAGCAAGCCCAAAAACACAACTTAACCTTTGCCTATCATAACCACGCTCATGAACTTTTACAAAAAGTAGGCAATCAAACGGTGTTAGATTACATGGCTACAAATGCCCCCACGCTGAAGTTTGAACTAGATGTTGCTTGGTTATACGCGGGTGGGGTAGACCCCAGTGCTTACCTCGAGACCTACGCAGAGCGCACGGTACTCGTGCATATCAAAGATGTTCGTAAAGCAGCGAAAGGTTGGGACACGGTAGAGCTAGGTCAGGGAACGGTGCCACTTGGAAATTCACTCGCGTCTGCGAAAAAAACTAAAAGCCCTTGGCTCATCATCGAGCAAGACAACAGCGATGACCCTATGCGTAGTGCCAAGAATAACCTCGAGTGGTTGCGCAACTATCAAAGCGCGCAAGACTAAAGAAAAAAACCATGTCTAGAGTAAAAAAAGCTGTTTCTAGAAAACGTGCTACTCACGTAGTAGAGTCTACGGATTTACCTTTGCGCCATCTTCACTTAGATTTTCACACCAGTGAAAAAATTGGTGGAGTGGGTAAAAACTTTTCAGCGAGTAAATTTGCAAAAACCTTGCGCCAAGCTGAGATTGCGAGCGTCAATTTGTTTGCACGGTGCTGGCATGGTTGGATGTATTACGATACACCACGTTTTCCCGAGCGCAAACACCCACACTTAAAACGCGATTTACTACGCGAGCAGCTCGAAGCTTGCCAAGCTGAAGGCATCAAAACGATTGTCTATTTAGCGGTACAACCGGATTACTACACTGCCATGCACACCCCCGAATGGTTATCGCAAACGCCAGAGGGTTGCATCGGCAATGGCTACACTAAAGGTGAAGGACTTTACGAACCAGGTTTCCGCCGTGCACTCTGTTTTAATTCGCCGTTTGGTGACTTTATGAAAGCGCAAGTCGAGGAAGTCCTCGAGCTTTTTTCCCCTGACGGATTTTGGTTTGATGGCGTGATGCCCCTGGATGACTCATCGCGTTGGTCGCGTGAAGGGATGCGGGCTTTAGGTCTCAATCCGCAAGACAAAGAACAGCGTATTGCATACGGGCAAAAAGTTTATGAAGATTTCAAGCTCGAGCTAAGCAACCTGATTCGTCGTCATGCACCCCACGCAGGTATTTTTTACAACCGTGGTCATATTGACCCAAGCATTCGTGCTTCGCTCAAAGCTTACACGCATCTCGAGGTCGAGTCTTTACCTGGTGATGCCTGGGGTTATGACCACTTTCCCATCACGGGACGATATGTTCGCACGCTCGGTAAACCTTGGCTCGGTATGACAGCACGCTTTCACACGGGTTGGGCAGATTTGCATTCCTTCAAAACTGAAGCCGCGTTAACCTTCGAGTGTTTGCAGATGCTCGCGCTTGGTGGTGGTTGCAGCATCGGCGACCAACTTGACCCAAGTGGTAAACCTTGCGAGACGACCTACAACCTTATCGGCAATGTTTACAAAGAAGTAAAGGCTCTCGAGCCCTGGTGCCAAGAGGCCAAACCCGTGACAGAAATTGCAGTGTTTCTTTCCGAACATTCGCACGATAGCCTTTTGCCCGTGTCGGCAGTCGGTGCCTTAAAGATGTTACAAGCCGCCTCACACCAATTTGACTTTGTGGATGCAGCCGCAGATTTGAGCGATTATAAAGTTGTTATTTTGCCAGATGACATTACGGTAGATAACAAACTTCAGAAAAAATTGGAGAGTTTTCTAGCCAAAGGCGGCTCCATCATTGCGTCTTACAAAGCAGGGCTCAATGCAGAAGGAAAGTTTCCTGCGCTGTTTGGGGTAACGTCTAAAGGTGATGCTGAGTTTGTGCCAGATTTTATTCGTTGTGCGAAGGACTTCGAGACTTCAATGCCCTCAACGGAACACGTGATGTACTTGCAAGGTTTAGACGTTTCAGCAAGCAAATCTGCAACCGTGCTCGCACGAACCGTTCACCCGTACTTTAATCGCAGCTACGAGCATTTTCATTCGCACCGGCACGCGCCCTCGAGCGGCAAACCTGGCGCACCCGCTATCGTGCAGCAGGGCCGTGTCATTTACTTTGCTCACCCCATCTTTACACAATATGCCGAGAACAGCCCACCTCCATGCCAGGCATTACTCCTTGCTGCTATCAAACGTTTATTGCCAAAACCTTTGCTAACACATGACGCACCAACAACGCTGCAAGCCCACTTGACTTCACTACAAAAAGACAAACAGCAAAGCCTCGTGCTGCATTTGTTGCACTACGTGCCACAGAAGAAAAGTCGAACGCTCGAGCTAATTGATACCGTGATTCCACTTTTCAATGTAGGTGTTACACTGCGCGAGGATAAAAAAGTCAAAGCGGTGCGCGTTGTTCCGGAAGGCAGAGAGTTGCCGTTTCGTCAGGAGAAAAAGAGCGTGAGTTTTGTTGTTCCTGAAGTTCAAGGTCACGCACACCTTGAAGTTGTTTTAGATTATTAAAGTTCTGGATTAAATGTTGAAATAAGGTAAATCTATTTATTCCAAATTGTAGGGGCGAGAGGGCGAAGTGTCTTCAACAGCAGGTAGTATCTGGTCATCGGTGCGACTCCATAACGTCATGATACGTCCTGTTGAAGACTCCTCCTCGCCTCTATGGAAAGCCCAAAAAACGTTATTGTAGATGTAGTCGAAAAACAATTGGGAGGTTCACATGGTTAAACTTATTGCACTCCTCAAACGTAAACCTGGCATGAGCAAAGAAGCTTTTGCCAAACGCTGGCTCGAAGAACACACGAAGCTCTCCTCGCAGTTGCCTGGCTTGCTCGAGTACCGCATCAATATTGCCAACGATGATCAAGCGGATAACGCCGAGCCTGCCTTTGATGGCACCGCCGAGCTGTGGTGGGAAAGCGTCGAAGCCATGAAGGCTTCGTTTAAGAGTGAGATTGGCAAACGTGCCGGCGAGGATGCCGATGAATTCTGTGAACAACGCATTCACATTTACACCGAAGAACACTTCGTTGTTAAAGGTAAAGCATGAACGGTAGCTTGTGGCGACTCGATGGTCGGCACGCGCTCGTGACTGGTGCAACAAGTGGCATTGGTAAAGCGGTTGCTGAGATGCTGCTCGAGCGTGGGGCGAGCGTCACGATTGTGGCCAGAAACGCCGAGCGACTTCAAAATCTTGCTACAACTTGGCAAGAACAAGGTTTGAAGGTTAAAGCGATTGAAGCGGATGTAAGCCAAGAAGCTGGTCGTGAAAAAATCATGGCAGGCTTAGGGAATTCTTTAGATATTCTTATTAACAATGTCGGCGGGGATAGATATAAACCATTTCATGAATACCGCGCCGCAGATTTTGAACATGTCTTTAATATCAATGTGATATCCGCCGCCGAGATGTCCAGACTTTGCCGTGATTTGCTAATGCAGAGCAACCATGCTTGCATTGTTAACAATGCTTCGGTGGCAGGTGTGACCTATGTTTCGACAAGTGCGCTCTATTCCCTGACCAAAGCTGCGCTGATTCACCTCACGAGCCATCTCGCGCTCGAGTGGGCCAAGCTCAACATCCGTGTGAACGCGGTAGCTCCTTGGCTCACACGCACAGAACTCACCGATAAAGCATTAGACAATCCAGACTTTATGAAGCGTGTCGAAGAGCGCACCCCAATGGGCCGCATTGCCACCGTAGAAGAAATTGCAGCGACGATGGTGTTTTTAGCTCTCGACGCTTCTGCCTATATGACAGGGCAGTGTTTAACAGTAGATGGTGGGTTAACCCTGAATAGTGCTTGATGTTAAAAGTGTTATACATGAGTCATCCCGAATTTTTAGTGCCCACGGCGCACATTGCGCCGTGGGCACAGTAATTTGTCATTGCGAGCCTTAGTCTAGGGTGTACTCCGTGCGAATAAAGCTCTTCGCTGCCTAGCCGCGAAGCAATCTCACTGCGCTGACGTTGCAACGAACTCAGCGCAGTGAGATTGCTTCGTCGCTGGTCTACTGCAAACGATGCTTTGAAAGTCGTTTGCAGCAATGTTCATCACCAAAACGCTTCTCGCAAGGACGAATGGAGGTGAACTTTAAAGTTCACGTTGTCGTGAACTCTAAAGTTCGGGATGACTCATGTTGCTTATTTTTATTTTTTAGTACGTAAAGATATCACCATCAAAACCATTGACAGTTACTTCGGTGACGGTTTTACCTTGGGCGCGGCTGTACATCGCCTTGGGTAACGTCACTTTTACGGCAGGGTTACCGACAGGGTTGTAAATAACAATGCCGTTGTCAAACTCGCGTTGGTAGGCACCGTCGCTGCGCTGGTAGCCAGCTGCTTTGGGATTTCCTAAGCCTTTGCTCCAGAACGAATACCAGTTGTGTTTGTGGTCACCTATATGTTTGCCGTTTACAAGTAGATCATTAGGGTCGGCAAAGAGCGTGTAACCATTAGACTGCGTAAGGCTAAAGGTTGCACCGGCGCGCATAATATACTCTTGACCCCGTGAACCTGTGTCTTTGTTGTACCAGACTTCAAAAGAGTTGATGGTGGGTTTACGCAAATTCGCTTCAGCCCAAGTGAGGGTGTTACGTGCAGTGTCCCACTCAGCACGTGTATCGAGGTCGCCAGATTCCATGTAGAGACCATTGATAGACGAGGCACCTTCCTCTGGAATGTTTGACAAATTCGAGTTCACGATAATGAGTGCATCACTACCAATGGCCTCGCGTAACTTTTTGACCAGTTTAACACGCTCTGCACCAAAGTTAATACTGTAATTTACTTCGTCTTCGTTCCACCAGTCAAGCATAATGCCGTCAAAGGTACCTGTCGCCATAATAGACTTCGCTTTGTTAATAAAAGCATTTTGGAAATCAGCGTTTCTAAAATCAATACGGTTGTTGTTGCCTTCTTCCCAACCCTTGACAATCGAGCCATTAACACGTAACCACCAAGGGTGAGTTTCACCTAAGTAGCTCACGTCAGCATCGCGGTACAAAATGGGTACAAGTGCGATAACGTTAGGATTTTTTGCCTTAACAGCAGCTACATTGTTTTTGGCTTTTTGTATGCTATCTGAGGTAAAGGAAGTTGCTGTACCTTCAGGTCCACTAGACCACTTTAGTCCCCAGCTTGCTGCTGTGCGAAACTGCAAATCGTGCTTGGCCCACTTGGTGTTGTCATCTTCACCCGTGTTTTGGTCAATATTTGCCCAGGGAGCAAACACAGCAGGGAAAGCTTTGTTGTTTACACGCGCAGCAATTTCAGTTGTAGGCGCAGGCTCGCTGGGTGCAGGTTCCGTGGGTGCAGGTTCACTAGGTGCAGGCTCGGTAGGCACAGGTTCCGAAGGTGCAGGTTCGGTAGGTGCAGGTGTGGAGGGGGTAGTCGGTTCACACCAGAGGTGCGAGAGAATGAGGTTGCGGTCTGTTGTAGCAGTCCCCCCCCAAGCATCATTAATAAACTTCGCGGAGACTTG